>NZ_VSWE01000007.1:0-294685 GCF_009668275.1 Herbaspirillum sp. CAH-3
GACCGACTCCATGATGACCAGGATCCAGGACAGGCCTAGCGTGAGGGGGACGAACAGGAAGTGATAGAGCGCCGTGACGGCAAACTGCAGCCGTGACAGCGAGACGACTTCATCGATGGGAACCATGTTGTGTTACTCCGTTTGTTGTGTGGCGGACAGGTCTTGGTGTTGATATGGCTGTTGTGCGGTGGCCGCCGGCGGTGTGGCGGAGGACAGCATGCGCTGCTCCACCCGCTGTACCGGCATCTGCATGTGCTTGGCTTCGGGATGGGCGAAGAAGGTCTTGGCCAGTACCGTGATGAGGGCGATCTTGACCACCAGCAGCAGGGTGATTTCCACCCCCAGCGGCAGCTGGGTCAGGCGTGGCCAGCGCCACGGGCGTTTGCGCAGGAATGATGCGGCTTGCATGCGGATTACTCCTTTTCGTTGCTGCTGCCGCCGACGCGGAACTTGTCGCGCAGGTCCAGCAGCTTCTTGACCTTGGAACCCATCTTCATCAGCGACACCAGCGTCTCCGGTGAAAGACGCTGCACATCGTCGAACCAGGAACTGGAAAGTTCGATCAGTTCATACATCTCGCGCATGCGCTTTTGCACTTCCTTGTCGTCCTTGCTGCCCGGTGCTTCCAGCAGGGCGTCGCGCAGCATGGAGAGGGTCGGCTCGATCTCGCGTCGGCGGCGTTCTTCCAGCAGTACCTTGAAGATGTCCCAGATGTCGCCGGGCGGTTCGAAATATTCACGACGATCACCCGGTTTGTGCAGCAGCTTCACCAGCCGCCAGGACTGCAATTCCTTGAGGCCCATGCTCACGTTGGAGCGCGAAAAACTGAGGTACTCGGCAATCTCGTCGGCATTGAGCGCGCGCCCGCAGATATAGAGCAGCGCATAGATCTGGCCCACGGTGCGATTGATGCCCCAGCGGCTGCCCATCTCGCCGAAATGGCTGATGAAACGCTGCATGAGCGGGCTGAGTACGTTGTTTTCCATGTCGAAGACTTTCGAAATTTCAGTAATGTCTGAAATTTAAAACAATTGCTTGACCCATCGCAATGTCACGCACCTGTGTATTTGCTGATAACAGTTATCACGGATGAGAATGACGCGCGCCCGGCGCGGATGCGCGGGCGAGGGCCGTCGGCAGGCTCAGGGGCTGGCAGGGGTGAAGGAACGTATGAACGTCTCTTCATGACGACATCGCGTCTTGTGGACTTCCCGGTTCCACAAGGACGCAGCCCTGGTCAGCATCGTGTTGCGCTGCATGAATGTATTTTCACGCTTTCCTACAAGGCCAGAAGGATTTGGCTGATAGAAAACCTGATGCGGATCAAATAAGGTGCAATTGCAGCTCAGCCGTAGCGCGGCAAAGTGCCGAAAACGACATTTTTGCCACTCTGCTGATGAAGTGTTGGGTGCAAGCGTCTGCCGGGTTCCTTCATCCCGGTGGCGAGGGGCTGGCGGGCAGGGGTTGCCCGTGGCGCGCGCGCACGGCGTCCTCTTTTTCCAAGGGTGAATGTTTATGCTGGGTTTCGATTTCCGCGTGGCCAGGATCGTCTGGACCGTCTTCCTGGTGGCCTTGCTGCTCTATGTCACCTATACCATTTCGGCCACCGTGCTGGTGCTGGTGTTTGCCGTCTTCTTCAGTTACCTGGTCTATCCGCTGGTGGAGCAGGTCGAGCGCGTGCGCCCGGCCAAGGTGCCGCGGGCGGTCTCCATTGCGGTGGTGTTCGTGCTGGCCATCGGCATCGTGGCAGCGGTGGCGACCATCTTCGGCGCGCGCATCCAGGAGGAAGCCGTGCGCCTGTCCGAGCAACTGCCGGCGCTGCTGCGCTCCAATGATGCGGTTTCCAAGATTCCGCTGCCGGGCTTCGCCGAACCGCTGCGCGCCCGCATCCTGGGCTTCATCCGCGACCAGCTCGCCAACGGCACTGACCAGGCCATGCCGCTGGCCAAGCAGTTCGGCGTGGGGGTGATGCATGCGGCCAGCAACCTCATCTACCTGGTGCTGGTGCCGGTGATCAGTTTCCTGCTCATCAAGGAAGCGCCGGCCATGCGCGATGAAATCCTCTCCTGGATGAACCGTTCCAACCGCAAGCTGTGGGATGGCATCATCAAGGATCTCGACGTGCTGCTCTCGCGCTATGTGCGCGCGCTGCTGTTCCTCTCCATTGCCACCTTCGTCGCCTACAGCATCGCCTTCTCGCTCATGGGCGTGCCCTACGCCATGCTGCTGGCGGGCCTGGCGGCGGTGCTGGAATTCATTCCCTTTGCCGGTCCGCTGTCCGCCAGCGCGGCCGCCTTGGTGGTGGCCGGTTTCAGCGGCTATGACCACCTGCTGTGGCTGGTGGGCTTCATCGTGGCCTATCGGGTGTTCCAGGATTACGTACTGAATCCTTACCTGATGAGCGAGGGCGTGGAAGTGAGCCCGCTGATGGTGATCCTGGGCTTGCTGGCTGGCGACCAGCTGGGCGGGGTGGCGGGCATCTTCCTGTCGGTACCGGTGATGGCCGCCTTGAAGATCATCTTCACGCGCGCCTCGGCAGCCCAGAAGGCAAGACGTGCGGCCGAAGCCCGCGAGGCAGAACTGGCGGCCCAGGCTGCGCAGGAGGCCGTCAGTGCGGCGCAAGCGCCGGTCCCTGCACCGGCAGCGTTGCCGCCGACGGGAAGAACAGGCTGAAACGGATCCAGCCCGGCTGCGGACATTCGACCGCCGCCGTGCCGCGATGCAAGGCCATGATGGCTTTGACGATGGCCAGCCCCAGGCCGTTGGATTCGGTGAAGGCGCTGCGCGAACGGTCGCCGCGATAGAAACGGTCGAACATGCGCGCCATCGCATGGGGCGTGACGCCCTCGCAGCGGTTGTCCACCAGGATGCGGCTGCCGCTGGCGTCGCTCTCGGCCTGGATGCGGATGACGCCGTCAGCCTCGCCATAGCGCACGGCATTGATGACCAGGTTGTTCACCGCCCGGCGCCACATGTCGCGGTTGGCGTGGCAAATGCCTCGGGCCTGCAGTTCGAAGCGCAGGCCGCGTTCGTCGGCGATGCCTTCGAAGTAATCGGTCACCTTGCCCAATTCTTCATGCAGGTCCAGCGCGCTGCATTCCACCGCCAGCGTGGCATGGTCGGCTTGCGCCAGGAACAGGATGTTCTCGACGATGCGCGAGAGCCGCTGCAATTCCTCTACATTTGATTCGAGCAATTGTTCATATTCTTCCAGGCTGCGGCGCTGCCCCAGGGCGACCTGGCTCTGGCCCATCAGCACGTTGATGGGCGTGCGGATCTCGTGGGCGAGGTCGCCGGAGAATTGCGCGAGGTGGTCGTAGCCGGCTTCCAGGCGGTCCAGCATGGCATTGAAGGAGAGCGCCACGCGGCGCAGTTCGGACGGCATGCCGTCCTGTTCCAGGCGGGTGGAGAGGCGGTCAGGCGTGATCTGGGCGGCGCGCTGGCTCATCGCTTCCAGCGGCTGCAGCCCGCGCCGCAGCAGCAGGAATCCCAGGACCGAAGTGAGCAGGATGGCGGCAGCGGCCGCACCGGCGATGCGCCAGCGATAGCTGTGCATCATGCGGCTTTCCTGCACCATCACATAGGCGGCCACGATCTCCACGCGGTCGCCGCCTGCGCCACCCTTGCCCACGTCGGCCAGCGCCGAGACCCAGCGCACCTTCACGCCATCCGGGCGAACACTGGTCTGCAGGCTGGCCGAGCTGACCGGGCGGCCTACCGGCAGCGGAGTCATGTCAGGTGGCTGCAGGTGGTCGGGATTGCTCTGGATGAAGGGAGCTTCACCCTGACGGCGGAAGATGCGCACATCCTGTTCATTGCCCATCATGCTTTCGAAGAGGGCCGGACGCTGTTCCATCTGTTCGACGTTGTAGAGGTCGTGCATCAGGTTGCGGAAGTGTTCCACGCGCCCGATCAGGGCCTGGTCGGCGCGCTGCGAGAGGGCGACCCCGGCCGCCCGATCCAGGTAGAAGCCCAGGCCGGTGACCACCAGCGCAGTCATCAGCGCGAACAAGGCGGTGACGCGGGAAGTCAGGGTCCAGCCGCGCACGGGTGTGGCAACGGTGTTCATGGGTTTTCCGAGAACATGTAGCCGACGCTGCGTACGGTGTGGATCAGTTTTTTCTCGAAGGGCGCATCGATCTTGGCGCGCAGGCGCTTGATGGCGACGTCGACCACGTTGGTGTCGCTGTCAAAGTTCATATCCCAGATCTGCGAGGCGATCACGGTGCGCGACAGCGCTTCGCCCTGGCGCTTGATGAGCAGGTGCAGCAGCATGAATTCCTTGTTGGTCAGGGCGATATGGATGCCCTGGCGCGTGACCTTGTGACGCACGTGGTCCAGTTGCAGGTCGGCGATCTCATAGACCTCGGCCTCGCGCGTGACGCCCCGGCGCAGCAGGGTGCGGATGCGCAGCACCAGTTCAGTGAAGGAAAAGGGTTTGACCAGGTAGTCATCCGCCCCCAGCTGCAGGCCGCGGATACGGTCTTCCACCTGGTCCTTGGCGGTCAGGAAGAGCACCGGCAGGTCGCGCTTGCTGCGCAGCGCGCTCATGACTTGCCAGCCGTCCAGGCCGGGCAGCATCACGTCCAGCACCACCAGGTCGTAATCCTGTTCCAGTGCCATGTGCAGGCCGTCACTGCCGGTACGAGCAAGGTCGACGGCATAGCCGGATTCGCGCAAGCCTTTGCGCAGGTAGTCACCGGTCTTGGGGTCGTCTTCGATTACCAGGATGGCCATGCTGTGGGGAACCGTGTGAGGTGGAATTGACGTGAAGTGCCGCTGCAAAGGCGGCACGGATCGGAGAGAATGATCCGGAAAATGCACTCGATTCTAGCAATGGAGGGATTTTTCTTCATGACAAAATTGTCATCAAAATGCCACCCGGGCGTCACCGCGCCGCTTTTACCATGGCATCTCATCGGCGAGGTCCAGGCCTTGCCTCCGCTTTGCATCCATTTCCTTTTTTGCCGGAGCGCACCATGCTGATCAAGATTCGTCCCGACCAGATTGATATCCCGACCGCCTCCGAGATCACCCCGCGTGATCTCTACCTGTCGCGCCGCAGCTTCATGGCGCGCGTGGCGGCCGGTGCCGCGCTGGCCGGCGGCATGGGCGCGCTGCCGCAAGCCTTCGCCCAGCAGGGCAGGAAGTTGCCGGCCCAGCTCAATAACGCCTTCGCGGTCATGGACAAGCAGACCGCCTACAAGGACGCCACCAGCTACAACAACTACTACGAATTCGGCACCGACAAGGCCGATCCGGCCAAGAATGCCGGCACCCTGAAAACCAGCCCCTGGACCATCGACATCGAAGGCGAGGTCAAGAAGCCCATGACCCTGGACCTGGATGCCCTGACCAAGCTGGCCCCGCTGGAAGAGCGCATCTACCGCATGCGCTGTGTGGAAGGCTGGTCGATGGTGATCCCCTGGATTGGCTATTCGCTCTCGGCCCTGATCAAGAAGGCCGAACCCACCGGCAACGCCAAGTATGTCGAATTCGTCACCCTGGCCGACAAGAAGCAGATGCCGGGCCTGTCCACCCCCATCCTGAACTGGCCGTATCGTGAAGGTTTGCGCATGGACGAAGCCAATCACCCGCTCACCCTGCTGACCCTGGGCATGTACGGTGAGGTGCTGCCCAACCAGAACGGTGCGCCGGTGCGCATCATCGTGCCCTGGAAGTATGGTTTCAAGTCGGCCAAATCCATCGTCAAGATCCGCTTCGTCAAGGACGAGCCCAAGACCGCCTGGAATCTCTACGCCCCGCAGGAATACGGCTTCTACTCCAACGTCAACCCCAACGTGGACCACCCGCGCTGGTCGCAGGCCACCGAGCGCCGCATCGGTGAGGACGGCTTCTTCGCGCCCAAGCGCAAGACGCTGATGTTCAACGGATACAACGACGTGGCCAGCCTGTATACCGGCATGGACCTGCGCAAGTTCTTCTGAAGATCGGATCAGGCATGCAGCTCGCTCCGGCCGCCTTGCGCAATCTCAAGCCACGCTCCGTGACGGGGCTGTGGTGGCTGTTCCTGGTCCTGGCCTTCGTCCCGCTGGTGCGGCTGGTGGTGCTGGGCTTTACCGGCGGGCTGGGAGCCAATCCACTGGAGTTCATCACCCACAGCACCGGCGACTGGACCCTGTACCTGTTCTGCATCACCCTGGCGGTGACGCCCCTGCGCAAGATCACCGGGCTGAACTGGCTGGTGCGCATGCGCCGCATGCTGGGGCTGATGGCCTTCCTGTACCTGTGCCTGCACTTCACGACCTTCATCTGGTTCGACCACTTCTTCGACCTGGGCGAGATCTGGAAGGACATCGTCAAGCGGCCCTTCATCACCGTGGGCGTGCTGGCGCTGCTGCTGTCGATTCCGCTGGCCATCACCAGTACCAACGGCATGGTGCGGCGCCTGGGCGGCAAGCGCTGGCAGGCGCTGCACCGGCTGGTCTATGTGATCGTGCCGCTGGGCGTGCTGCACTACTGGTGGGACAAGGCCGGCAAGAACCTGATCGCCCAGCCCCTGCTGTTTGCCGTGCTGGTCGGGGTGATGCTCGCTGTGCGCCTGCTGTGGCGGCGCAGCGGCGCATCGAGCACGGCGGGAAAGCCCGTGCGACGCTGAATGCTTCACATCCTGTACGTTTGACCTGATCGTTCTCACCGATTTTCTGATTTTTTCCTGCCTTGTCGGAGCCTGCCATGTCCCTGTTCAAACCTGCCGTCCTGGCCTCAGCGGCCAGCCTTTGCCTGGCGCTGGCCTGTGCTTCCACCTTGGCTGCCGAAGCGGCGGTGGCCGTGCCCGCGCCGAGCGGCAAGGCGGTGCTGGCTTCCACTGCCAACACCGCCACCGTGGTCCTCGCCGGTGGCTGCTTCTGGGGTGTGCAGGGGGTGTTCCAGCATACACAGGGCGTGTTGCAGGCGGTCTCCGGCTATGCCGGCGGCAAGGCCGATTCGGCTACCTATTCCATGGTCAGTTCCGGGACCACCGGCCACGCTGAAGCGGTGCAGGTGACCTACGATCCGCGCAAGATCTCGTACGGCCAGATCCTGCAGATCTATTTTTCGGTGGCGCATGACCCGACCCAGCTCAATCGCCAGGGCCCGGACCATGGCACGCAATACCGTTCGGCCATCTTCACCGCCAGCGACGAACAGGCCCAGGCCACCCGGGCCTACATCGCCCAGATCAATGCCGCCAAGGTCTTCAGCGCCCCCATCGTGACCCAGGTGACGCCGCTGCAAGGCTTCTACCGGGCCGAGGATTACCATCAGGACTACGCTACCCTGCATCCGAACCAGCCCTACATCGCCTACAACGACCTGCCCAAGATCAGCAACCTGCAGAAGATGTACCCGGCCATCTATCGCGCCGATCCGGTGCTGGTGTTCAAGCGCTGACGCAGTGCCCCGGCAGGGATGAGACAATAGGCGGGTTTGTCTCATCCCGCCCGCCATGAACGCCACTGACACCCTGCGCCTCGCCCTCGACCATTTCCATCAGGATGACTACGCCGCCGCCGAGCAATTGCTCTTCGGCCTGCTGGAGACCCATCCGCGCCACAAGGATGCGCTGCAGCTGCTGGGCAGCGTGGCGGCCGCGCAAGGACGTTTCGAGGAAGCGGCCCTGGCCTGGCAGCAGGCCTTGCCGCTGGTCGACCCCGACAGCGAAGAAGCCCTGGCCCTGCGCTATCGCCTGGGCCGCGCCTTCTACGAGCAGGGGCGACATGAAGACAGCTTCTTGCTCTATCGCGACCTGATCGAAGCAGGGCATGAGCGCCCCGAATTCTTCGTCGCTGCCGCTGCCGCCTTGCAGGGCCTGTCGCCTTCCGGCAAGAACGATGGCCAGGCGCTGGCCTTGCTGGAGGAGGCACTGCGGCGCAATCCCGATGTTCCCGATACCTGGCACCGCAAGGCGCGGCTGCATGAGCGTGCCGGCCAGTGGGAAGCCGCCCGCGAATGCCTGCGCCAGGTGCTGCTGCGCTTCGACCAGCGGGCGCAATACTGGCTGGATGCTGGCCTGATCGAACATGCCATGGGGGAATACGAGGAAGCGCTGCGCTACTACGACCGCGCCCTCATCCTCGATCCCGACCTGGTGGATGCCCACGTCAGCCGCGGCACTACGCTGGCGCGCCTGCGCGACCACGAGGAAGCCATCGACAGCTTCCGCCGCGCCCTGCGCATGGACGCCGGCGACGCCGATGCCCACGTCAACCTGGCGCTGTCACTGCTGGCGCTCGGCCAGCTGGAAGAAGCCTGGCCGCTCTACGAATGGCGCTGGGAAGGACGCGGTGCCGATCCTTATCGCCATGCCGCCATCCCGCCCTGGAACGGCGGCAGCTCGCTGTCCGGCAAACGCATCCTGCTGTGGGCCGAACAGGGGCAGGGCGATACCATCCAGTTCAGTCGCTATGTGCTGCAGATGGTGGAGGCGGGGGCCGAGGTAGTGTTCGAGGTTCCGGAAAGTTTGTTCACCTTGATGCAGGGCTTGCCAGTGGCCGGGCGCATTCAACTGGTGGCCACCGGGGCGGTCTTGCCCGAAGTCCACTATCAACTGCCGCTGATGAGCCTGCCGCTGGTGTGCAATACGGCGATGGACAAGATCCCGGCACCGGTACCCTACCTGAACGTTCATACCAACCTGAAGCGGCAGTGGGAGCGGCGCCTCGATGCGCTGGCGCCGCGCGCGGCGGCGCAGGTGCGCGTGGGCATCATCTGCTCCGGCAACCCCGGAAACGTCAACGATGCGCGCCGGTCCATCGCGCTGGAGCGCTTTGCTGAACTGGCGAAGGCGCGTGAGGAGGTGTCCTTCTTCATCATCCAGCCCGATCTGCGCCCGGCCGATGCGCAATGGTTGCAGCAGGCCGGACCGCAGTGGCATGCCGTCGGGGAGGGCATTGGCGATTTCGCCGATACGGCCGCAGCGCTGTCCTGCATGGACCTGGTCATCAGCGTCGATACGGCGGCGGCCCACCTGGCCGGCGCGCTCGGCCTGCCCGTCTGGATCGCCTTGCCCCATGCGCCGGACTGGCGCTGGTTCCTGCAGCGCCACGACTCGCCCTGGTATCCGACTGCACGGCTGTTCCGCCAGCAGCGGGCGGGCGACTGGGGCGAGGTCATCACCACCCTGCGCGCCGCCCTGGCGGTAGCGGCGTTTTCTTCCTGAGGAGCAGCGCACCCGCCGCAGCCTCGCTGGCTGCAGACGTTCTTGGCAGGGTCTGCAGCTGTTCTTTATTAATCTTTGTAGCAATTCTCGAATTTCTTCGAGGGTATATGAAGATTTCCGCACCAAGGGACAATTAATTCCCTGGTGTCCTTTCCGCGATCATCCAAGCCAATTCTCGTCTCCCGTCATCGCAGCTGGCCCGCTGTGCTGCCGCCTTTGCGGCTGCTGTCCGGCCAGTGTGCAGTTGCGTGAAGCACGGCGCCTGGCGCCGTCTTCCCGCCTGCCGCGAGACCTTCCCCCTGGGCGAGATCCAACCTGAAATGAGCGCAGATGAACCACATTCCTTCCCCCGGCCGCGCGCGCGTCCCGCTGTCTTCCCCGATCCTGCCGTATCAGCGCTGGCGTAGCCGGCTGCTTGCGGTGATGGCGGCTTCCCTGGGGGTGCTGAGCCTGCCGGCCGGTGCCGTGACCCTGGGCGAGCTGGTCAAGCAGGCCGCCTTCAACAACCCTTCTGCGGTTGCACGTCAACGCGCCGTCGACGCCGCCGCCGAGGGCATCTCGTCGGCCCGGTGGCAATTCTTCCCCACGCCATCGATGTCGGTCGAACGCGCGGGCGTGACCAGTTCGCGCGACATTTCTTACAGCGGCGACGACACCGTGCTCACCCTGCGCTTGCAGCAGACCCTGTGGTCAGGCGGCCGGCTGACGGCCCAGCTGGAACAGGCCGGGTTCAACCACGAGTCTGCCGAGGAAGCCCTGCGTGAACAGCGCTTCCGCCTGGCCGAGCAGGTCATTTCGCAATACAGCCTGTGGGTACGTTCGGACCTGGCCACGGAAGCCAACCAGAAGAACCTGAAGGCGCTGGAAGACTTCCTCGCACAGAGCCAGCGCCGCGAGAAGGAGGGCGCTGCGGCGCGGGTCGACGTGACCCTGGTGCGGGGCCGCCGCGACCAGGCCCAGACCGATCTGCTGGCCTCCAAGGCCAGCCGCCAGTCGGCGCGACTGCAGCTGGAACAGCTGGTGGGCCTGCCCCTGAGTGATGAAGAACTGCGCGCCGATGTGAACCGGATGAAAGTCAATGACGACCTCCCCGCGCTGACCGACAGCATGCTTCAGAGCAGCCCGCTGCTCAAGCGCCTGCGGGCCGATGCCAAGGTGCAGGAGGCAGCCATCCAGATCCGCAGCGCCTCCTACTGGCCGGAAGTCTATGCCCGCCTGGAGCACCAGCGCGGCAATTTCAGCGTGCCCCACACACCCAACGCCAACCGCGCCTTCATCGGCATGCAGATGCAGCTGGGCGCCGGGCTTTCGCTGGGTTCCGAGGTCTCCGCTGCCAAGGGACGCTATCAAGCAGCCTTGCTGGCGGTGGATGCCGCGCGGCTGGAGCTGATCTCGCAGATCGCTGCGACCTACACCGAATACCAGCAGGCCGAGGCGCGTTCGCGCAACCTGGAAGAGGTCAGCCTGTCGGCCGACGAGGTGCTGGCGTCTTATACGCGCCAGTATCTCTCCGGCCGGCGCTCCTGGCTGGACGTCATGAATGCCGTGCGCGAAGTGGTGCAGACCGAACTGCAGAAGGCCGACGTCACCGCCATGATCATCGCCGACGGCCGCAAGCTGCAACTATGGGCCTACGGGCTGGACCAGGTGCGCTGAGGCGATCCTGACCAGGGGGAAGGGTGCCACCGCGGGCGCCCTCATGTCGCTGTGGCGAGAATGAACATGAACAAAAAAGCGCATTTCAAGCGCGCCATCCAGCGCAATGAATTCATCGTCGTCTATCAGCCCATCGTGGCGCTGGCCGATGGCAGCTGCACGGGGGCCGAGGTGCTGGTCCGCTGGCAGCGCGAAGATGGTGCGCTGCTGGGGCCGGACCGTTTCTTGCCGGATGCCCAGCGGCATGGCTACCTGGCGGCCATCACCGACCTGGTGCTGGCGCAGACCCTCGCCGACATGGCGCCGATCCTGCGCAGCCATCCTGGGCTGCATGTGGCGGTGAATATCCCGGCGCAGGACATCAACAGCGGACGCATCCTGAAGGTGATCGAGCACCACCTGGCCGGGGCCAGCGTCGCGCCGCGCCAGCTCTGGCTGGAAATCACCGAGGGCAGCAGCATGGAGACCGCCGCCTGCAGAAGCGTCATGGAACAGTTGCGGCGCAACGGACATCTGCTCGCCCTGGATGATTTCGGCACGGGATATTCCTCCCTGCGCTACCTGCACGAATTGCCCTGCGACGTCCTCAAGCTGGATCGTTCCTTTGTGACCAGCATCGGTACCGAACTGCCACCGCATCCGGTGCTCGGCTGCATCATCGACCTGGCGCGCAAGCTCAAGCTGAAGATCGTGGCAGAAGGAGTGGAAACTGCGGTGCAGGCGCGCTATCTGGAAAAGCAAGCCGTCGACTACGCCCAGGGATGGCACTACGCGCGGCCCATGCTGGCAGCCGAATTTGCCCGTCATTGCGGGATCCACGCTTTGCTGTCTTCAGCTCCTGCGGCGCCGGCGGTGCATGGTGGGCCGCTGTCGGTCCTGGCGCTGGACCCGGTAGCGGCCCCTGTCTCAGCAGACTGATGTCGGCGGCCTGGGCGGTGCGGTCAGGCGGCGGTGCGAGCCGGTTTCTTCTTGCGGATGAGTCTTCCTTTTGCGTTGCTTACGTGTTTCCGAAACGCGCTGGAAACTAATGCTGTCGATGTCATCAGATTCCCCCACCATCGGACAATATTTAATCTTCAATTTGTTAGATAAAGTGGTTCCCGCGTCGCTGTTCATGGTCTAGCAGAGACGCTGTCACCAGTGCTGACTGCCTGTCGGATAATCAGGTGGCGAATGGCAACAAGCTCCCCTCGAATGCAATTTTGTTCGAGGGGAGTTTTCTTTTTAAAGCATTGGTTTTAAAAGAATTTTATTGATTGGTGCCTTCCTTTGATCTGTGGGAAAGAAGAGGTCTTCATTTCTCTTCAACGACAAGAAGTCCGCGCGTCATTTCCTTCCTCGCAGATTTCATCGTGGTTCAGAAAGATTCGTCATTTACTTAGTTTTCTGGTGCGATGAAATATTTCCAAAATGAACTAAAGGACAATTAAAAATTTCTATATTTTCAAAGATCATGTGCCTCATTGACGATCTGCCGCAGCGCCTGAATCCGGACTTGATCTCCCTCGGTTTTGCCCGTTTCTGCCGCATGGCGAAGCACCAACGTTGACGTGATTCTGGTCGTTTCCGATATCGCGTCACGCATCGTCCCAGGGGTTTCCTCCCGCTTTTCGCTCTCACTGTCGGTCAAGCCGAGTACGTCCGAAGACGCGCCATCGACAGTCCTTCCCGAGAAGGAAGGCCGATCGTCGCTACTGATATCAAACCAAACGAATCGCCATGAGAATGAATCTTCATCCCCGTTCCAGTTCTCCGCCTCTTGCCGCTATCGAGGTCGTGGCTGGTGTCGCCACCCTGCAGGCCAGCTGCCTATTTCGCTTGGCAGGAGGCTTGCAATGAGTGAACTGGCTTCTTCCCTCTCATGGGCCGTGACGACCGCAGCACGGCGCCACGGCGTGGTGATCGACAGCGTCCGGCTCAATGCCGCCATCACGCAAGCGATGGTCAAGAATGGCGTGGCGGCGATGGACATCAACAGCCTCTGTGCTGCCCTGGGCCTGCCCAAGTCGCAGCATCTGGCCAAGCCGGACCGCGCGCAGCTGCCCATGCTGGGGGTGGTGGGCGAACGTGGCTGGGGCGTGATCGTCGACCAGCGTCCGGATGGACGCTGGATCTTCATCAGTGAAGAGGGCCATGCCCTGGTCAGCGACAGCGAACTGGGGGAGGGCGCTTACAAGCTCGATTTCTCTGCCCTCGGCAACAAGCCGGACCAGCACGGCTTTGAACGCGTCTTCAAGGAAGCACTCGCCGAGTACCGGCCCATTCTCCTGGAAGTGGTCATCGCCTCGGTGGTGATGAGCGTCATTGCGCTGGGCGCATCGATCTTTTCCATGCAGGTCTATGACCGCGTCATTCCGACGCACGGCGTGGCCACGCTGATCGTGCTGGCCATCGGCGTCTCGTTGGCCATCATTTTCGAGCTGGGCATGAAGTTCGCGCGTTCCCACATCATGGACAACGTGGTCTCCGGCCTCGATGCCAAGCTGTCGCAGGCGCTCTTCGAACGCTTGCTGTCGGTTCGCGTGGACCAGTTGCCAGGTTCGGTCGACAGCCTGGCCGGGCAGTTGCGCGGATATGAACAAATCCGCTCCTTCTATACTTCACAAACGCTCTTCACCCTGGTCGACTTGCCGCTGGGCCTGCTGTTCGTGCTGGTGATCGCCTTCATCGCCAGCCCCTGGATGGCGCTGGTGCCGACCGTATTCGGGCTGGCCGCCATCGGCATCGGCTACCTCTCCAATCGCAAGGTGGTGCGCCTGGCCGACAAGAGCGCGGCCGCCTCCAACCTCAAGACCGGCCTGCTGGTGGAGACGGTGGAGGGGGTGGAGACCATCAAGTCCGGTTCCGGCGGCTGGAAGTTCCTCTCGCGCTGGATCGACGTGAGCGCCGAATCCATCCGCAGCGACATGGCCATGCGCGCCATTGGCGACCATGCCGGCTACATCGCTGCCATGCTGCAGCAACTGAGCTATTCCACCACCGTCATCGTCGGTTCCTTCCTGGTCATCAACGGCCAGATCACCATGGGGGCGCTGATCGCCTGCTCCATCCTGGGCGGCCGCATTTTGGCCCCGGTGGCCATGATTCCCGGCCTGATGGTGCAGCGTGCGCATACCAAGGCCACCCTGGCAGGACTGGAAAAGATCTACGCGCTGCAGACCGACCAGGGCAATGAACGCCAGTTGACGCCCGATACCTTGCGCGGCGAATTCCGCGTCGAAGATGTCAAGTTCACCTATGCCGGCAGCCTGCTCAATGCCATGAGCATCGACCAGCTCAGCATCAAGGCCGGCGAGCGGGTCGCCATCCTGGGACCGATCGGCGCCGGCAAGTCCACCATCCTGCGCCTGCTGTCCGGTCTTTACCGCCCGCAGCAGGGCCGCATCCTGATCGATGGCCTGGACATGGCCAACATCAACCGCCTGACGCTGAACCAGCACATCGGCTATCTCCAGCAAGACCACCGCCTCTTCGTGGGCAGCTTGCGCGAGAACCTCCTGATCGGCCTGCCCGATCCGGGTGACGAAGTCCTGCGCCAGGTGATGGAGCGGACCGGCCTGTTGCGCCTGGTCTCGGCCCATCCCAAGGGACTGGACCTGCCGATCCAGGAGGGCGGACGCGGCCTCTCCGGCGGCCAGCGCCAGCTGGTGGCGTTCACCCGCCTGCTGCTGTGCCGTCCTGACATCTTCCTGCTCGACGAGCCCACCGCATCCATGGATGAAGAACTGGAGCGTCACTGCCTGGGCGTGCTCAATGAAGAAATCAGCGGTGGCCGCACCCTGGTGGTAGTGACCCACAAGCCTGCCTTCCTGCCCATGGTCGAACGCGTGATCGTGGTGGTGGGCAACCGCATCGTGCTCGACGGCCCGCGCGATGCCGTCCTGGCCCGTCTGCGCGGTGATACCGCCGATGCGGGCAATGCCGTCGTCGCCTGAGGCCCGCCATGACCATGACCTTGAAAATGAATAAACCTGATTCCCGCCACCCCCTTGTGTCGGCGCGCTGGATGCTGCGCCTGTCCATGCTCAGTGTCGTCTTGCTGCTGGTCTGGGCGGCCGTGAGCCCCATCGACCAGGTCACCCGGGCGCAAGGCCAGGTGATCGCCGTTTCCCGTACGCAGTCGGTGCAGGCACCTGATGGCGGACCGGTCAAGCAGATCCTGGTCAAGGAGGGCGAGGCCGTCAAGCAGGGGCAGTTGCTGATGGTGCTGGAGCAGGACCGTATCCAGACCTCGCTCAACGACAGCCGCGCCAAGGTGGCCGCATTGCGCATCAGCCTGGCACGCCTGCGCGCCGAAGTCTACGGACAGCCGTTGGTGTTCGAGCCGGACCTGCTGGACTACAAGGAATACATCGCCAACCAGAAAGACCTCTACGTCAAGCGCAAGGCCCTGATCGACCAGGATCTGCAAGCCTTGCATGACATGCTCGGCCTGGCCTCGCAAGAGCTGGAGATGAACCGCAACCTGGAGAAGACCGGCGACGTCGGCCGCGCTGACGTGCTGCGCCTGCAGCGCAACGTGGCCGACATCCGCGCCCAGATCAACAACAAGCGCAACAAGTATTTCCAGGAAGCCCTGGTCGACATGACCAAGGTCCAGGAAGACCTCAACACCCAGCGCGAGCAGCTCGAAGACCGCAGCCAGGTCCTGGAGCATACCGAGCTGCGGGCGCCGGCCGATGGCGTGGTCAAGAACATCAAGCTCACCACCATCGGCGGCGTGGTCCGTCCGGGCGACGTGGTCATGGAGATCCTGCCGGTGGACAACCTCATCGTCGAGGTGAAGGTTTCTACCGCCGACTCCGCCTACGTCAAGACCGGCCAGCAGGCCAACGTGAAGCTTGATGCCTATGACTATTCGATCTACGGCACCCTCAATGGCCAGGTCGTCTACGTCAGTCCCGATACCTTGCTGGACGAAACTCGCCAGGGCGCCGTGCCGTACTACCGCGTGCACATCGCGCTGGAGGACGCCGTCTTCAAGGGCCAGAAAGCCAGTGCCATCCATGTCAAGCCCGGCATGACCGCCTCCGTCGAAATCAAGGCCAACACCCGTACCGTCCTGTCCTTCTTGGTCAAGCCTATCGCCAAGACACTTCAGGAATCGATGGGCGAGCGCTAAGCAGCCAACCCGCGATTGCCCCACCTCTACCTACTACAAGGAAAATCCAATGAAACCCATCACCCTGCCCAAGCAACCCGCTCCCGATCCGGCCTATCTGCTGCCCTGGGCGGGCACGCTGGCGGTCTTCGCCATGTACGTGCTGGTCAACATCTGGCTCTACGAGCGCGTGATGCAGCTGATCCAGCACGTGGCCAACCCCTTCTTCGTCATGCTGCTGGTCGCCGTCACCGTTTGCGGCCAGTTGATGACCATCTGGCAGACCTGGCGCTTTCTGGGAGAGGCACGCTCCCTTGATCTTCTGACCCGGCGCCTGAGGTCGTCGGAAAACCAGGACCGCAAGACCAGGCTGGTCAATCTGGACGACAGCCTCAACAGCATTCCTGCCGGCCAGGACGTGCGTGCACTGTTCCAGAATTTGCTGCGCAAGGATGGCGAGGCGCTGGTCCATGATCCGGCGCGCCTGCAGCACCAGGCCGACAACTTCGCCCAAAGCATCCAGCGCCGTACCACCCTGGTCCAGTACATCGCCAACACCCTGATCGGCCTTGGCCTGTTCGGCACCTTCCTGGGCCTGATCGTGACCCTCAAGGAAGTGGCTGCCCTCATTGGCCTGTTCGGCGTGGCCGGCACCGAAGGCAGCGACATGATGGCGCAGTTCTTCCAGAAGATGAGCGGCCCCCTGGCCGGCATGGGCGACGCCTTCGTCGCCTCGCTGCTGGGCCTGGGCGGTTCCATCGTCAACAACGTGCAGCTGCTGGCCACCCGCAAGCTGCAACGTGTGCTGTGCAGCCGTGCCGAAGCCGCTTACATGAGCGTAGCCGATGCGGTCTGCGTTCCCGCCCAAGGAGAGGCAGGGGCGCAGCCTTCCCAGGCCGATTTCAATGAGGGCAAGGTCCAGCTGCAGGAAATTCGTGCCATCCGCGCCGAAATGCATCAGCAGACCGAAGCGATCCTGCTGGCCTCATCCCGCATGCGCCAGGCCAGCGAGCCGCTGGTCAAGTGCCTGGAGGGACTGGAAAAGCGCACCGCCGCCCAGGCCCAGGATCGCCCGCAACTGGAGCACATCGCCGCCACCATGGAGCAGCGCCTGGCCGCCATGGTGCACAAGTTCGAAGACACGCAGCAGGCGCATCAGGGCTTGCTGGCCAGCGTGCGCGCCATGGAAGTCCATCTGGCCAGCCTGGCCGTCGGTCAGAGCGAAGTGAACGACGACCAGCGCAGCATTTCCCGCAAGCTGAGCGACCTGATCGCCGCCGCCACCCAAGATGCCGAACTCTCACGCCAGGCGATGCGCGAGCACGCCGACAGCTTGCGCAACGGCTTGGGCCAGGATCTGCGCCAGGTCAGCGAGCTGATCGACGCCACGCTGCGCGAGCAACGCGAACAAGGGGTGGTCCTCGGTGGCATCCAGAGCAGTGCCAGTGGCGCCCAGGTGGCGGTAGAAACGGTCGGTGCGCAACTGCTGCAGCAAGGCCAGCAGCTGCAGCCACAGTTGATCGATGTGATCGCCCGTATCGACAAGCTCGATATCAACCTCGCCAGTACCGCACAGTGGGCCATCGCCGAGGCCAAGGGCCTGGCCAGCAAGCCCGAACCGCATGCGCAGCCTGCGCCGCAGCAAGAGCTGCAGCGACTTTCCGGTGACGATCCCGACAGCCATTCCTGAGCCGCAGTAGCAGCAGGGGCCAACGCGAAGTTGGCCCTTGCCTGTCTGGCGCGCCGGTTTCGTCACTTATTTCATTCATTACTCCTTTCATAGACCAAAGAGAAAGCACGCTTCGTATGTCCAATGATCAAAACAAGGATGCAACCAACCCGATCAGCAACAAGCAATTGGGCTCTGCCCCGCTCCCGTTGATCATGCCGGTAGCCCGGCGCAGCACCGTCGCCGTCACCGGCAAGTCTGGCAAATCGGCCAAGGCTGGCCAGCGCGACAAGGACCGGCCGGAGGCTGCGCAAGACGAGCCGGTCTCCGACCTCGCGGCCATGAATGACATGGACCAGCTGAGCGAAGCCGAGGCCGCTGCGCGTGCGCAGGAAAGCGCCGATGCTGCCATGTCGGTGCGCCGGGGCGAGGCGAGTGAAGAGGAGGATGAAGCCGCGCAGGATCTCGCGCGCAGTACACGGCAGGACGACGCGCGCTTGCTGCTGGCCCAGGCAGGCAGCTCTTCTTCCGGAGGCCAGGCCGCAGCCGGCCAGTCCGGCGCCGATGCTCCGGTGAGCGTCGGCGAAGAACTGCTGCGCCAGGCCGCACCCTTGCCCGGCGCGCGCGAGAAATCCGGCGCCGACTGGTTCGAGAGCATGTTCGGCAAGGACTGGAAGCTGCCACTGGCCATCGGTGGCGGCGCCTTGGCCTTGCTGGGCCTGGCCTCCCGTGGCGGTGGCGGCAGTGCGGGCAATGGCGTAACCAATGACGCGGCCGATGCGGGAAGTACCCCGGCCGTCCCCAGCAACACCTGGAATCTGACCGTCACCCCTGCGGCTGGCAGCTTCATGGCAGGCGCCTCGGTGCGCGCCATCGCCCAGAAATGGGTCGGCGGCCAGTGGCAGGACATCACCAGCACCACCACGGTGGACCGCTTTGGCCGCATGAGCTTGAAGGTCGACAAGACACAGGTCACCGCGCAGGACATGGTGCGCGTGGTCATCCGCGATACCGGCAGCAGCGCTGACCATCGCGATGAAGTCGCCGGCCCGCTGACCCTGGGGTCGACCGACATGGTAGCAATCATCGGCAACGTCACCTCCGACCAGCAAGTCACCGTCAACCCGCTGACCACGCTGGCCGCTGGCCGCATCGGCCAGGATCTGTCGGCGGCCAACATCGAGGCCATCCACGCTGCCGTGGCCAAGGCCTTTGGCATCAACGCCGGCGACCTGGCGCACGTGCTGCCGAGTTTCCTGGGGGGCGGTGGCAATGCCATCCTCACGCCTGACAGCCAGAACTACGGCCTGGCACTGGGCGTGCTGGCCGGGATGACCCAGGCCCAGCGCGACGCAGGCGTGGCCAGCGATGACGCATTGGGCGAGGCGATCAAGCTCCTGGCAACGGCCTTTGAGCAAAAAGACGGCAAGCTGGTATTGAATCTGGAAAAGATCCGTTCGGCCACCGTTCGCAGTGCGGATAACGCTACCGAGATTGCGGTGGGCATCGATGAAGGTGCCGCCCGACTTTACAACGCCACCAGCATCGATGGCGCTGGCGCCAATGGTGCGCAGGTACCCTACATCAACATCGACAAGGGCAAAGAAACGCCCGCAGCCGGCAAGGTACCCGCACCCGGTGTTGAGGCCAGCATCAGTGCTGCCAGCTTTGCTGACGGTCTGACGCTGAAGATCAATACCGCTGACTCGGTCAAGGCGGGGGACAGCCTGCGCATCGAATTCATCCGCTTGGGCGCCGACGGCAAGCCGGTCCAGGATGCAAAGATCTTCACTTATGACTATGTCTTGACGCAGAAGGATGTTGACGCTGTCCATAACAGTGTCAACGCGCCTGGCAACAAGGGGGGCGGCTACTTCACCCTGATCGTTCCCACCCACATCGACGATCCGGCCAAGATCGACGATAAAGGAACGCGGGCGGCTCAGCCGTCCTCAACCGATGATTCCGTTTTCCTGTTGCCGGCCAAGAGCAATGCCGGCCTGGGTGTCAGCTACTACGAGACGTACTCTACGGTGGACGCCACATTCCAGCTGCGCGCCACCGGCAGTGCGCTGGGCTTTGTGGCCGCCGGTGCCAAGATCAGCCTGAACCTGGCGCCGCTCGCTTTGGAATCGGTCCCTGCCAGTAACAAATTCAACGGCATGACCGATTCGGCGGCCAGCTCCGTGCGTATCGCGCTGACCTTGCCGTCCAAAATCTCGTGGAGCGGTGCGGCTCCCACGCTGGACGTGGTGATCGCGGGCAAGACCTTCCAGGCCGACTACGTACCGCCCCAGTCCAATGCCAATGCCAATGGCGGCGATGTGCTGCGTTTCTCGCTCAAGCTGGGGGCGCCGCGCGATGGCTCAAAACCGTCCACCCGTGACCTGGAGGGGACGATCAGCATTCCGGAGAACGCGCTGAAGTTTGCCGATGGCAGCTACATCAACATCGATGGCGGCGCCAACCTATTCAAACCGAATGGTACAAACAACTGGCTCACCCGGGATAATCAGCCGGTGCTCGATAACAACATCGCCAAAGCCATTGGCGTGAGCACGCAACTGAACACCACCTTCGAGGTGGATAGCAAGCCGCCGGCCGATCCCCTGCTGACGATAGCCAATCCCCCCGCCCATGACGGCACTGGCATGCGCCGGGCAAATGATGTTCCGACAGCCGGTGCGCTCAATGCCATCGTCAGCAACCGCCCCGAGGATGCTTACTCCGTGGTGACCGGCAATATCAAGCAGGAATTCAGCATTTCGGTCGATCCCAACCAGAAATTTGATTCCCAGGACACCGGCGCCACGGTCAGACTGATGGTCTCGGCTGATGGTCCTGCCAATAGCGGCACGAATTTCGCCAACTCGATTCTTGCCGAAACCATCCTGAATGCCGATGGGACGGCACGCTTCACCGAATCCAACTATAAAGACGAGGTGGTGAAGAATCTCAACGCCTTTGCGAAAAGGGCAGGGTTCCAGGACGGCGTGGCGCTGAAGCTGACCGCCTATGTACTTGATACGGCTGGCAATGAAAGCCGGCGGAAGAAGCTGTCCTTCGAAGGAAATGGCGACAAGGCGAAATTCATTCTGGATGTGCAGGCGCCTCTTGCACCGACCGCCGTGAGCCTGGCCGCAGGCAACGATACTGGCCGCAATACTTCCGACAACATCATCAACAGCGCCACTCCGGAAGTGCTCGTGAAGGGAGGCTCGCAGGGTTCTGTCATCACCCTCTGGTCCGATGCCGCGCATACGAAACAGGTCGGCCAGGGGATAGTGACGACGTTGCCGGGCGATGCGACTGAGAGCGGCGCCCAGATCAAGCTGAGCGAGAAGCTGACAGCAGGCGTCAATACGCTTTACGCGGGCGTCCGCGATGCGGCAGGCAATGACAGCAAGGACCACAATAGCCTGCAGCTCACGTATCTGGATCCGTTTGACGTCAATAAACCGCTCAAGCTCAATATCACCAGCACCGCACCCGCCACCGCCCAGGGCTTTTACAAGCAGGGCGACATCATCGAAGTCTCGGTCGACTTTGGCCGGGAGGTCTTCCTCAGGCGAGGGAAGCTTGCTTCACAACTGGCTGTTGCGCTGATTCCTGCGAAGCCAGACGGTGTCGTACCTCAGGCCAGCGAGATCGCCAAAGCGAATTTGGTCGACGGTCTGGGTAGTTCCATCCTGAAGTTCAAGTACGTAGTGCAACAGAACATCGACAAAGATGCGGTGGGGGGCTCGTTCAAGGTGGACAGTCTGCTCAACGCGGATGATGTACTGGAAGACGTTGCCGGCAACATTGTGACCACACGCCAGCTCACCGGCGCAGATGGGCCGCAATCGGTCAAGATCGATACCATCGCGCCTTTGGCGCCAACCGTGGTCTTGCCTGCCAATCTTCCGGCGATCGACGGACAGCCTACCTACAGTCTGGACGCGGCTACGACCAGAGGCTTTACCATCAAGGCTGAAGCCGGCAGCACCGTCACCGTCACCATCAAGAACGCCAACAACCCTGCCAGCAGCGGGTATACCAAGACTCTGACCGCGACCGGAGAAGATCAGACCATCAAGCCTACTGCAGACGAGCTGGCCGGCATTGCCGGGACACGATTCAATATCATCGCCACGGCCACGGATGCCGCCGGCAACGTCAGCCCGGCCAGTGCAGTCCAGACCTTCGGTCTGGACATCAAGGCCCCGACGGCCTCGGCTGCCAGCAACCCGGTTGGAACAGTCACCAATCGGCCCTTCGATTTCGTTGTCAGCTTCGATGAGCCGCTCAAGAACACGCCGACCAAAGACGATTTCACGGCGGTCAACGGAACGGTCACCGAGGTGGTGTCGATTACGGGCAGCAATAATTACAAGGTCAGCGTCACCCCGGCTGCTGAGGTTGCATCCGGCGTGGTCAGCCTGAGCATCAAGTCCGGCTCAGCCACGCCCCTTATTGACCGGGCAGGGAACCCGGTTGCCACCGGCATCACGCTGGCCACCCAAGCCATCGACACCTTGGCGCCGCGCATCAAGGCGAGGCCGGAGGTCGACGGACCGGTGAAGAATGAACCGATCAACTTCATCGTCGAGTTCGATGAAGCTTTGGATATCGCCAGCGGATCTCTGTCCACAGGAAACTTCACAGCCCGGAACGGTACGGTGAAGTCGGTTACTGCGCTGGATGCGTCCAGGCAGCGCTACAAGGTGACCGTCGATCCGCAACTGCCAGGATCAAGTGCCACGGCGGATACGCTCGTCACCTTGAATTACGTTCAACAGTTTTCGCCAAGCTTCGCGCTGGCCAGCGACGCTCTCGGCAACAGAACGCCGAACCAGGAGGGCATCGCCACCCAGACCGTCGATGTCATTGCGCCTAGCATTACCGACATCACGCTCAGCGCTACGGTCAAGACGGGCAATCCCGGAAAGTCTGGCTACTATCACGCTGGCGACACGCTCTCGGTGACGGTCAGTTTCAATGAAATGATGAAGATCACCGGCGCGCCCACGCTGGACCTGAATCTGGATGGCACCGCGCTGCGTGTGGCCAGCTTCAGCAAGCTGAGCGAAGACAAGCGCAGCGCCATCTTCACCTACGTCGTCGCCCCGGGTGACAACGCGGCCACCGGCGTGGCCTTGCCAGCCAACCCCATCAAGCTGCCCGCTGGCAGCAGCATCACCGATGTGGCCGGCAATGCGGCCAACCTGCAGGGGCAGGCCGCCAAGCCTGCCAACGCTGACTTCAAGATCGACAACGTGGCCCCGTCCATCGTCACGGCGAGCGTTGAAGCTGCGCCCGCCCCGAACGGCCTCTACAAGACGGGTGCCGCGCTGACGGCGAAGGTAGTCTTCAGCGAAGACGTCGACATCATTACCTCGGGTGGAAAACCGACCTTGTCGTTGATCATCGGCGGCCAGGAGCGCACGGCGACCTTCAGGGATCGTACGGATGCAGATGACAAGAATTTCCTTTACTTCACCTACACCGTAGCTGCCGGCGACAAGGAGCCGGTCGGCATCGTCATTCCCGCCAATGCCCTCAAGCTGGGAGGAGCGGTCATTACGGATGTCTCCGGCAACAACGCCCTGCTTGGTTATGGCGGCAGCCCGCTCAATGCCGGCATCAAGGTCGATACCGACGCACCGGTGGTGAGCAGCGTGGTGGTCAGTGCCGCCGCGGATGCCCATGGCAGCGAAGGGCTGTACCGCAAGGGCGACAAGCTCATCGTGACGGTGACTTTCAACGAGAATGTCTCGGTCGATACCAGCGCCGGTAGCCCGACGTTGAAACTGCAGGTCGGGAACAGGGACTATGCGGCGACCTACGTCAGCGGCAGCGGCAACGGCAACGCCCTCAAATTCAGCTGGACCCTGGGCGCTGACGACGATGCTGCACCCCAGGGCGTCTCTATCGCAGCAGACGGCCTGAAACTCAACGGTGCCAGCATCACCGATCTGGCCGGCAACGCTGCCAACCTGGCCTACACGGCGGTGGCACCCAACCCGGCAGTCAAGGTGGACAATGTCGCGCCGACCATCACCAGCTTCAGCGCTGTCGCTGACAAGCCGCTGATCATCGACAATGTCCTCATGATCAAGGCCAAGGTCTCCGAAGCACTGCGTCCGGGGGCCACGGTAAAAGTCACCTTGAGCAATGGCGGTGAGGCCACGCTGGAACGGGATGCCAGCGACCCGACCCAACTGCAAGGCCCCTACACCGTTTTGGCCGGGCAGAACGGCGCCAGCTTGAAGGTCATCAGCGTTGACAGCACCGCCGCCAAGGACCTCGCCGGCAACACCTTGAGCCTGACCGTGCCAGGCGACAGCGCCAACCTCAGCGCGGTCAGGTCCATCACCGTTGATACCACGCGTCCTGCCAAGCTGAGCGCCTTCCAGCTGGATGCGGCCAGCGATGCCGGTTTGTCCGACAAGGATGGCCTCACCAATGCCACCCTGCCCAGCTTCCATCTGGACGGGATGACGGTGGGCAATGTCGTCACGATCAGTGCGAATTACAACGGCAGCGCGCGTACACTGCTGAGCTTCACGGCCACCGCCGCCAACCAGACCGTGACCTTGAGCGGTACGCCACTGGCCGATGGCGCCTACAAGAACGTGACGGCGCGGCAATTCAGCGTCAACGGCAACGCCAGCGAAGCGCTGCTGCTGGGCAAGACCTTGGAGGCCGGCGAGATGAGCATTTCGACGGTGGCACCCACAGGTGTGGCATCCAGCCTGGTCTTCGATTACATCCAGGACACCCTGGCCGAAAACGAGATTCCCGGCTATCTCCGCCAACCCGATGATGGCAAGATCGCTGGCAGCCAGCTCCAACGCGATTACAGCACCAGCATCCAGACGCCGCGTTTCAACTTCCTTGGCGGCGGGGAAGGCGACGTTGCGGTGCTTTTCCGCGATGTGAACAATAACAATGCCTTCGATGCGGGCGACATCGTACTGGGCCGCAAGCAGATCGGTCCTGGCTCGGTCGTCCCGACCTATCGCGTGACGACGGCGGCAGATATGAAGACTAACGGCCACTTCGTCGATGTCGCGCCGGAAAACGCGCTGGCCAACGCGCTGTACAGCGACATCAAGCTGGTCCTGCAAAGCGTGGCGGGTAGCTATAGCGCGGTGTCACCTGCCGCCGTGGGCAACCTCAGGGTCATCAATCTCACACCGTTGAAGCCGCTCACGGATGTCAAGCTTGCCCAGGACATGGGGACCGATCCGACTTCGGCAAACACTTTGTCGCTGAGCATAGGCGACGGCCAGCAAAACGCGCGGCTGACCGTCATGGCTGACCTGGTGGCCTCCAACGGCACCAGGACTGCGGGGCAGATCATTGGTAGCGGGGTGCTGACGGCCAGCAATAAGACGCTGGAGATCGATACGTCCGGCTTGAACGGCCGCTATGAAAACTTCAAGGTGCAGCAACGCTATGCGGGCAAGATCAGTGAGCCCGTAGAAGTGAAGAGCCAGTCGGGCGGCCCGCTGGGTGCGGTGACCTGGGATCACGCTGCGCCGACAGTTACGGCGGTGGGACTCAAAGCGGGAACGTCGGCGGCACGTCCGGGACAGGCTGTGGATGTGGAATTCACCTTCAACGAGGCGGTCAAGGACTTCACTGAGGATGACGTTACCGTCATCGGCGGCGTGCTGAGCTCCTTGACTGCGCCCACCGGGCCCAACAACTTCAAGTGGACGGCGACGTTTACGCCGGCTGAGACTAGCAATGTCGCGCCCAGCATTCAAGTCAAGGGTGGTTCCTACACCGATATCGCAGGCAATCAGGGTGTGGGCAGCAACGCGTTCCTCATCAAGACCAATCAGCCCGGCACCGTCACCCTCGCCGGTGGCACGGGCAGCGGCAATGCGCCGCAGGTCGGCGATACGCTGACCGCTACCGTGATTGATCCTGAGACGGTGGTCGCTTCCAGCGTGTCCTATACCTGGAGCGTGGATGGAGCAGTGGTGCCCGGCCAGAACGCGGCGACCTATGCGGTGACTGATGCCGTCCGCGGCAAGAAGATCACGGTCGAGGCCCGCTACACCGATCTTGCTGGTGTGACTGATACCGTCACTTCGCTCCAGACAGCTGCCGTGCTTGCCCAGAACAGCCCGGGGAAATTGACATTCAAGGTCAATGGCAAAGCACTTTCTGAGGCTGACATGGCCGATGAGAGCAAGCGTGTCTTGTACTGGGATGACAAGGTCGAGGTCATCTTGACCGATGCTGATGGCATAGATACGCAATTGCTGCGAACGGACCGCTGGGTCTACAGGGAGTCTCATGTGCTCATTGACTCCGTGAATCCAGAAAGCTCGTTCACGCTGCCCCATAAGATTACGAAAAACAGCCGGATTATCTTTGAAACCAATTACACAGACCGTGCAGGAAAAACTGACAAAATCGAGAGCCTAGACTTCAGGGTTCTTTTGGGCCCGCAGCCTGGTAACGTGAAGATCTTTGGTTATGATCCCGAGCTCCCCGACAACGCTCCCCCCATTGCTGAGGGTATTTCGCTGCAGGTGGGAAATCGGGTGTATGCCGAAGTGCAGGACGCAAATGGTTACGGCGAGGTCAACTACACCTGGCGGGTGGACGGAGACGTGCGTTCCAACTCGCGGGAATATGAGATCAAATCGACCGACTACGGCAAGCAGGTTACCCTTGATGTCAGCTACCAGGACAACGATGGCTATCAGGAGGCCTTTCGTAGTAGCAACGTCCTCACGGTTGCACCCAAGTCCGGCGTCAATCATCCGGCCGCGGGCGATGTCACGCTGTCGGGCAACGGTCTGATCGGTACGGTCCTCACGGCCGCAGCCAGCAACATCCAGGATGCGGACAATAGTGCGTCATTCAGCCCCACCTATTCCTTCACCTGGAAAACCACCGACAAGACGACCAATGTCACTAGCGACATCACCAGTGACCACTACCAGAACGGCGACTCGTCGAAACTGGTGCTGAGCTCGGATCTGGCAGGCAAGGACATCAAGGCGGTGGCGCACTTCACCGACGGGGCAGGCAATGATGAGGCCGTCACGGGCAGTGCAGTGAAGACCGCCCAGTTACCTGCCAATTTTGAGATCCAGGGGCCAATCACCTTCACCGGGTTCGCCAATCCGGCCGCGGCCCCCAAGTTGCAGCGGGTTGCTACCGGCAGCAATCTCTACATGCTGGACGTGGACGGCAACGGCACGATCGATCGCGCCGATGCCACTACCTACATCAGCAACCTGAACGCGCAATCCACCCTGACGTTGCTCACGGTTGCTGGCCAGGGCAGCGCCAGGTTGCTGGACAAGGACAGCCTCGCCTGGGCATCAACCCCCACCCTGGGCAGCGCTACGGGTGCCAAGGGATCCAATGGCACGATCAGTGCACAGGACGTACTGGCCGGCGACTTCTGGACGTCCACCGCAGGGGATACGGCAGGCACGCACTACGTCTGGACGACGGATCCCAGCGGCCCCTATGCCCACGCCGACAACTCAGCCCCGGCCGACCCCAACCGGCTGCATTACAACGTGTTCCAGGTGACGGTCAATCCCGGCACCGTACTGCCGGGTTGACACGGCCATGACATGAGTCCGGCCTGAAGACCATCCATAGCGAATATCAAAATATATAAGAGAGGGAAACCACCATGACTACTACCGTCCTCAAGCTTTCCGAAGCCGCCGAGTTCCTGAAGAAGATCTCCATCCGTGCCATCCAGGATGTGCGCGCACTGGATGTGGATCTTCTGTTCGTCTTCGCCAATGGTGAACGCATCATCATCAGCGGCGGCGCCATGCAGGCCTTGAACGCGCCCGATACCCAGCTGCAGTTCGCCGACGGGCAACTGCCGCTGGGACGGGTTTTCCAGCAGATCGACCAGATCAACGTCTCGCCCGAGGCCAACCTGACGGTCAGTTCCAAGGAAATCACGCGCTACAACCAGAACAACACCAAGGCCGACAAGGTGCGCAAGCAAGAGGAGGAGTCCGACAAGCCCATCATCGTCGAGGAAGGTGAGAAGGCTCCCCGGGCCGCCCTGGCCAGCAGCGGCGACGCCGGCAATACGGCTACACCCGAGTTTTCTCCGGTCAAGTCGCCCGACAACCAGCAGCAACTGTCGGATGTTGAAATCAACTCCCGGCACGAAAAGAACTGGGGCGTGCAGTGGCCGGTGGCCGCCGGCGTACTGGCCTTGCTGGCAGCGGCCGGCGGTGGGGGAGGCGGCGGCGGTGCGGCTGCGGCCAGCAATGCGGCCAATGGTGGTGGTGCCAGTAGCGGAGGCGGTGCCGCCGGCGGCGCTGCGGCAGCAGCGGGCGCGTCCAGCCAGCCGGAGATCAAGCCGACCATGTCGGGCGCGGCCATGCTGGGCCCCATCAACAATGCCACAGCCATCGCCTATGACGACCAGGGGCATGCCATCAGTGCAGCGGCCCAGGTCATCGACGGCCGTTACTCGCTGGTGCTCAACAAGCCAGGCTATCGCGGTACCGTGCTGGTCGTCATCAGCGACAACACCCCCGGCCTGCCCGACAACTATGCCGATGAAGCCACCCTCAAGCTGACCGACCTCGGTACTACCGTTCTGCGCGCACTGGTCACGGCCACCGGTGCCAGCCAGACCGTCAACGTCACGGCGCTGACCGAGCTGGCCGTCATCAAGGCGGGCATGGAGGTGGGCATGCTCAATCCGTCTGAAGTACCGGACCTGAGCGCCGCGCGCATCGCGGCGATCAACAATGCCGTGGGCGGCTTCTTCAAGGTCGATGCCATCGGCGGCGAAGTGGTGCCCACTGCCAGCCAGAGCGCCAATGGGCAGGTGGTGGTCAATCCCGGCTTCAATCCCGGTATCAGCAGCGAAGCCTACAACTATGGGGCGGCGCTCAAGGCCATCTCCAACCTGTCGGCGCTGGACCCCAAGGCGTATCCGACCCAGATCGACGCCATCCAGAAGCTGGCCAAGGCGCTGCAATTTGTCGACGACAGCGATGCCGCGCTGAAGTGGGCCACCAATGTGCGCGGCCAGTCGCTGGCCTCGTCCAACCTGATGCAGTCCCATCTGTTCAGCGAACCGCTGCTCAAGATCATCCACGACCCGGATAGCACGGAGGAGGCCGTGGCCGCCGCGCAGACCCGCTACGACACCCTGCAGAAGCTGCCCGGCGGCTCCACCGTGGCGGCTTACCTGCAGCAGAACCACGTGGCCATCGCGGAGCCGACGCTCTTGATCAAGCAGGCGGTCATGAGCAATCCCGAGCTGTGGCAAAGCGCCCCGGTCAGCTCCACCTTGCAGCTCGACCAGGGCGATTTCCTGGAAGGTGGCCTGAGCGTGAAGACGCCGCCCTTTGCCGGCGTGAGCGTGGTCATCGATGGCAAGGACACCTTGGGCCATGAGCTCAGCATCAGCTTGCCGACCGCGCGTGCCGATGCCAACGGCCAGGCCGTACTGGTCTGCGACGATGAGTCGACCCAGCAGCTGTTGCAGCTGGATCACTCGCAGCCCATCGTGGCAGAGGTGACCGTCTCGGATGGCTACAACAACCGTACCAACTACACGGTATGGAAAAACAATGACGTGCGTGTGGACCTCACCACGCCGGCGGGTATGACCAATTTTGCCGAGCCGGCACCCGCGCTGGTCACCGACAGCAGCTATAGCGGCCGGAGCGGCGATGATCCGCTGCGCGTGCCCGCCACGCAAGGTGAACGCGACAAGATCACCCGCGACGGTAGCCTGCGCGTGCGTCTTACCAAGGCCCTCTCCGGCGACGAACGGTTGCAGTTTGCCGTAGCGACGGCGGCCGACATCAACGGCACCCCCCTGTTCGGTAGCTGGAAGGAAGCCGGCAAGCTGACCCAGGGGGCCAGCAATGCACGCGGCGAGGTCGACTACATCGCCAGCGACGTGGTCAGTACCACCGGCAGCAACTGGGTCAAGGCACGCGTGGTGCAGGTAGGCGCCTCTTATACGGGCGGCTATGGCAACGCCAATACCGGTGCAGAAACGCTGCAGTTCATCCTCGACATGGTGGCGCCTGCGCGCCCGGTCCTGCAACTCCTGGAAGGCCGGGACGACGGCCTCAGCAGCAGTGATGGCGTGAGCCGCCAGCCGGGCGCGCAGCTGTCTGCGCCGGGGATGATGGAAGGCGGCACCGAACTGCACTTCCGCCTGGTGGCGGGCAACGGGACGGATGCCCGTACGCTGCAATTGTTGCCGCTCAGCGGCGCCGCTCAGGAAGTCAAGCCAGATACCTGGTATCGCCTCAAGGCCGGTGAGCGCCTGCAGCTCAGCGGCGACACCATCACCGGTAACGGCAAGGCGCAGATCGACCTGCGCCAGATCGATGCTGCCGGCAATTTCAGCGAGAACACCCAGCGCTTCGTGGCCGACAGCAGCGGCCTGATCGAGTACACCCTGCTGTTGGCCAACAGTGAGAAGGCGGTCAACGATGCCCGCTCGGCGGTCGCCGTCGCGCAAGCCTTGTTCGATGCCGCCGATGCCTTGACCCGCTCGGCCAAGCAAGCTTCGCTGGCCACTGCCCAGGCCACGCTGGCGCGGCTCCAGACGGCGCAAGACAACGCCATGGCGCAGGCCCGCACGTCCTTGGTCAATGGCGATGGCAGCACGCGCCTGGATGGCGTCATGGCCACGCCCGTCGACAAGAACTATGTGCCCGCCATCATCAATGCCGTAGCCGCCACCGCCGACGCCGACAAGGTCAGCGATGCCGTCTCGCTGAAGGCCGTGGTGAGCGCCGCGATCAAGGCCGCCGATGCCGCCGTGGCCAAAGCCTCGGTGTACGGCGACGATCCGGCCAACCCGGCACCGACGCTGGCCGACTTCAAGGCCATGGGGGTGGTCGGCGTGAACAATGCACAGCAGCTGGCGAGCATCAACGATTCCTTGAAGGCCTTGCCCCAGGCGGCGTCTGATTCCATCGCGCTGATCCAGAATACGGTCAACGCCTACTACAAACTGCTCGCCCTGGCCGATGGCAAACCGGGCAACAGCGATCCGTCCTCCTATCCGAGCGCAGCCGACTATGCCGCATTGGGCGTGACACCTGTGCTGTCGGTGGCGGGTGCGCGTATCCTCAGCGGCGCCATCGATGGCAAGACGGCGGCCGAGGTCGCTTCGGTGGCCGCCATCAGCGACCTGGCCCAGGCCGCCCAGCGCCTGGCGGCGCAGGCGGCGTTACCGGCCGGACAGGCGCTGGCCAACCCTCTTGAAGTGAATGATTTTGCGCGCCTGGGCGTCACCGGCACCAGCGACGACAACGTGGCTGAAGTGGCCGCCAGCCTCAACAGCGTGCCGCAGGAACTGCGCGCCAACGGCAGCATCGTGGGCGAGATCGATACCCTCGCCGAGGTCCAGGCGCTGGTCACCGGCAAGATCGGCTCCCTGCAGACCATCCTCAGCTACGCCAAGGGCATCAATCCCATCAATCCGCTGCGTCCGACGCAGACCGAGCCGGACCTGGGCGATTACCAGAGCGTACTGCTGACCGGCAACAGCGCCACGCAGGTCACCGCGGCCAACCTGGCCAGCATCAACAGTGCCGTCAAGGCGGTCGGCGTGGAGCCGATCTCGTCCTGGAAGAAGCTGGGGGCCCTGGTACAGTCCTACAACCTGGTCCTGGCAGCCGCCGATGGCGTGCCCGGCAATGCGCAGCAACTTCCCTCTGCCGACGACTATGCGCGCATCGGCGTACAGGCGTTGCACTCCTTGTTGCCGGCTGCGGGTGCGGCGCGCGGCAATGCCTTGAACCTGCTCAACCAGGTGCTCGATGCGACGGCCCGCTCAGCGGTGGACAGCATCGACAAGCTGCAGGCACTGGCCAGCGTGGCCGCCCGTGTAGTGGCCTTGGCCGCAGGCCAGAAGGTCGCCCTGAGCGCAGACGAACTGAACCAGTTGCACCTGGCGGCACCGGTGAGCGCAGCACAGCTGCCAGTTGCCCTGTCTGGCATCGCCGGGACGGCCGATGACGGCGCCGGGCTGCGTTCTGTTGCCATGGTGAGCGAGGTGGTCGCTCGGGCGCTGGCCGCATCCGCCAAGATCGTGGCCTATGCCGACGACAGCGCGCAAGCCGTACCTCTGTTGGCCGACTATCGCGCGCTCGGTATCCATGGCGTGGATGATGAGTTGCACCAGAGCGCGCTCAATTCCGCGCTGGCTACCCCCGGCGTGGACGGCAGGCAGGTGAGCGATCCTGGCCACTTGCAGAACATTGCCGACGCCTTCGGCCGCATTCTTGGCCAGACCGGTGGCGCTGGCGCGCAGCATGCTGAGCCGGTCTTGAAGGACTTCGCCCTCATCGGCGCAGCAGCGCCCCATGACGAGAACGTCAAGGCGCTCATCAACACGGCGTTGTTCGGCAAGAACCCGCGTGACCTGATCGACGTCGCCACGGTCAGCCAACTGGTCATCGCCGCCAACGCCATCGGGGCATTGGCCGCCGGTGATGACAGCGGCCTGGTCGGCAGCACGGCGGCCGCCAAGGCTGCTGACCTCAAGGCCAAGCTGGACTTGCTGGGCGTGCTCAATCTCAACGACGCCCTGCAAGCCTCGGTTACGCAAGCCATCGTTGCCTCGGCCGATGATGGCAGCGGCATCAATACCCTGGCCAAGTTGCAGGCGCTGGTGGATGGCGCGCAGCAGGCGCAGATGAAGATCAATGCCTATGCCGACGATGCCACCCATGCAACACCGGTGGTGGCCGACTATGCGGCCATCGGGGTGAACGGTGTCAGTGGCGACAAGCTGCAGGCCATCAACTCGGCCCTGGCCAGCACGCCGGTGACTTCGGCGCAGACTGCCACTCCGGCCCTGGTGCAGGGCATCGTGGATGCCTATTCGCGTATCCTGGCGGCGGCCGATGGGCGCGCCGGCAATGCCGGCGCGCTGCCGCAGCCGCAGGATTACCAGCGCGTGGGCTTGCCGGCCGATCTGGTGGCCGCGCTGCAGCCGGATGCGCAGGGCAAGGCCTCGCCCTTGCTGGACATGCTCAATACCTTGGTCGATGTCGCCAACCCGGCCAGCGTCAATACGCTGCCTGCGCTGTCGCAGGTGGCAGCCACGGCACAGCACCTGATCGCCCAGGCCAATGGCAGCATCGGCGATGCACTGGTGACCCAGGCCGAACTGTCCGCTGTCGGCATCACCGGTCTGGATGCACATACCTTCCCGGCGGTGCTCTCCGCCATCGCTGCCAGTCCCGATGACGGCAGCGCCCTGGCCGGGCTGTTGCCGGCCGGCGGCCTCAAGCTGCAAGCCCTGGCAGACAATGCCGCCAAGGCCCAGTTGAGAATCGAGGCCTATGCCGATGGCGTGGCCAAGGCACCCGCACCGACGCCGGCCGACTTGCGCAGCATCGGCCTGGACCTGGCGGCGCACATGCCGCATGCGAGCCCGGAACTGGCCCTGAAGGCCCTCAATTCCGTGCTGCAAACCGTCAGCATTGGTGCCGCGCAAGTGAATCCTCCCGCCAAACTGGCTGCCATCGCCGATGCCTATGACCTTGTCATGGCCGCTGCCGACGGCGCAGCGCCGGCCGATGGTGCGATCAGCCCGGCTGCCCAGGCCATCACGGCTGATGTGCTGGTCCGACTCGGTGTGACCGGCCTGTCCTCCGATGATGCGGCGATACAAACGCTGCTGGTGTCGAACATGCAGAGTGTGATCGATGCCTTCACGCCCGCTGCTGCAGCCGATGTCAGGAATCTGCAGACCAGTGTCGATGTGCTGGTCAAGATCAGTCACCTGGCCGACGGCGTGGCCGGCAATGGCACTGCTGCGGATCAGTTCAGCGATGCCCTGGCTGCCTTGCAGGCGGCCGGCGTCAACCTCGCCGATGCCACGGTCGCCAAGGCCGTGGCCAATGCCCTTGATGGCGCTGATTATGCCAAGCTGGCCAGTCCGGCCAGGCTGCAGGCCCTGGTTGACGGCTATGCCCGCATCCTGGCCGAAGCCAACGAGGCCGAACCGGCCAGCGGTGCCGCCTATGGCAATGAGGACAAGGTCCCAGACGCCACGCCTGGCAGCGATCCTTCCTTGCTGGACTTCAGCGCCATCAACGCCCGCTTGCCCGGGTTGACGGTGGCCCCCGGCAGTGCTGCCGACCAGGAGGCGCGCCTCAAACTCATCGACGACGTATTCAAACGCAAGGCGCGCTCGCAGGTCGATAGCGTGGCCGAGATCGAGCAGATCGGCCAGGCCGTGGACCAGTTGCTGCACCTTGCCGCCCAGCCCGCCGGGACTCCCTTGCCCGCCTTGGGCAGCGACGAGCGCCTGCGCTGGCAGGCCAGTTTCCGTGCCTTGGGCGTGAATGGCGTCGATACCGGCGAAGACGGCAACCTGGAACAGGTACTGACTCGCATCACCGGCGCCGGCATGGCCAGTCTCAATGCGGTGGCGCCGATCCAGACCTTGATCAACGGTGTCAATGAAGCCTTGATGATCATCGTCAACTATGCCGAGGATAGCGACAAGAATCCCGCGCCCACCGTCACCAATTACCACGATGTTGGCGTCGACCGCGGCCCTGCCGCAGCCACCGTGAATGCGGACAACCTGGCCAGCATCAATGCTGCCATCGCCAAGCTGGAGCGCGGCGACGTCGATGCGCGTGCCAAGCTGAAGGTCATCATCAACGCATACAACGCCATTCTTGCCGCCGCCGATGGCAAGTCCGGCGACACCTCCGGCGAGGCGTTGCAGCCGGAGCAGTTCCTGGCCATCGGCGTCCCGCTGGGCAGCGTCCTCATCGGCATGGGGACATTGGTGAACCCGGTGGGCGGCAGCAAGTCCCTGGACCGCGTCGATGTCGACAAGCTGGCGCTGTTCAACAGCGTGGTGGGTGCCCAGGGGCGTGATGGCGTGGCTACGCCCGACAAACTGGCCGCGCTGGCAGCGACCGTCGCCGATTTGATCCGCACTGCCCGCGAGAGCAACAGTGATCCGGTGGTGGGCGACAGCACCACCAGCCTCAGCGTGAAGAGCCTGCAAGCCCTGGGCTTGAGCGCCATCACCAGCAGTACGGTGCAGGCAGCCTTCCTGGATGCGGTGAGGGTCAAGGGCAACAGCATCAATGCTGCCTCCCATGCGCCCAGTTCGGCCGATACGGCGGCCACCCATGATGTGAGCGGCGTCAAGAGCATCGAACAATTGAGCGCCATCGCCAACAGCTATGCCAAGGTGCTGGCCTATGTCAATGGCGGTGGTACCGATGCACCGACCACTGTCGATTACCAGAACATCGGCGTAGCTTTGCCCATCACGGGTGCAGCCACCTCGGGCAGCGCACTGGCACTGATGAACAGTGCGGTGCATGCCCAGTCCAGACCGGCCAGCATCGACAGTGTGGCCGAACTGAACCGGCTCGCGCTGACGGTGGAGCAGGTCATGCAGGTCGCCGCCGTGGCACCGCTGGCGGATCATTACCCGGTGCAATATCCACCGGTGGCCAGTGCACTCAAACCGGCCGATCTCACTGCGCTGGGCTTGACAGGGGTGGACAGCAACAGCCTGGCCGCGCTGCTCAACAAGCTGCAGACCACCGCCGATGACGGCAGCGGTGCGGCCACTGTGGCCGCGCTGCAAGGCATGATGGATGCTGCCATGGCGGCCGCGCGCAAGATCGCCCAGTTCGCCCGCGACGATGGCGGTGAGGCCCCCACGGCGGCTGATTTCGACGCCCTGGGCCTGCAACTGCCGCTCGATGCCAACCGCAGCAGTACTCCGTATCTGAACGCCATCAACGATGCCCTGAAGTCGGTCAGCATTTCCGCGCCCCAGGTGCAGACACCTGACCAGCTGCAGGGCTTGATCATCGCCGCCCAGCACGTGGTGGATGCCGCCAATGGCGTTGCCGGAGACGCTTCGCCCAAGCCCACGGCAGCCGATTTCCTGGCGCTCGGCCTGGCCAAGAGCAAGCTCGATGATGCCGGGGCGACCGGCGTGGCCATGCTGGCCGATACCGTGGATGCCAATACCCTGCAGACGCTGAGTACGGATGAATCTGGCCGTCCCATTGCCTTGCCCGACAAGCTGGCCCAGCTGCTGGACCTGATCCAGGCGCTCATGGTCACCGCCGCCGGCGGTGTGGCCACGCCGCCGCTGGATTCGCTCCGGCTGGGCAAGCTCGGCGTGAGCTTTGCCAGCGTGGCGCACAATGCCGATGGCAGCCTGCAGAACTGGTCCGCCATCCTGTCGGCCATTGCCGGCAGCAAGAAGGACGGTTCCGAGGTCAACACCCTGACCAAGCTGCAAGCCCTGGTCAACCGCGCCGACGCCGCACAGACCAAGATCCGCCTGTATGCCGACGATGCCGTTTCGGCCACTGATGCGGCCACCATGCCCTCGGTGGAGGATTACCGCAGCATCGGCCTGGTCAGTCCGGTGGCCGATGCCAGCGGCGTGCGTGCTGCACTGGTGACGAGCGACAACCTGGTGGCCGTCAATGCCGCCCTGCGCACGGCCACCGTCAACGCCCCGCAGGCCGATACACCGGCGCATGTGAAGCAGGTGGTCGATGCCTACCTGGCCATTCTCAACCGGGCCAACGGCACCTCCCCTGACACGGGTGGCGCACTGACTGTGGCCCAATTCAAGGCCATCGGGGCGGTGGTCGATGGCGTCACCAACGCCAGTGGCAAGCCCACCGATGCCGCTGCGCTAAGCCTGCTGGATGGCGTCATCGGCGGCAAGCTGCCCGAGGCTGTCAATACTCCGGCCAAGATCAATGCGCTGGGTGCCCTGGTCAACAAGATCCTGACCCAGGCCCAGGCCAGCGATGACACGCCGCGCCTGAGCGCCGCCGAGCTGGACCAGCTGGGCCTGAGCACCGCTGACGGCGCACCGCTGAGCGCGCAAAAGCCTGCTGCTGTGGCTGCTGCGCTCTATGCCATCCGTGCCGGTGCCGACAACGGCAGTGACGTCAGCACCCTGGCCAAGCTGCAGACCGTGGTCTCCGGCGCCGTGACGGCTTACCAGAAGATCCAGGTCTATGCCGATCTCAGTGCGGTGCCGGGCGGCTTCCCGGAAGATGCCGGGCGACCTGGTGCAGCCGATTTCCAGGCCATGGGCCTGAAGGTGCCGGCCAGCGTGGTGGCCGACCAGGCCATCGGTGCCTCGGCCACCTTGCTGACCGCCGCCTTCGGCGCGGCCCAGATCGATACCCCGGCCAAGCTGCAAGCCATCCTCGACAACTGGGACAAGCTGTTCACCCTGGTCAATGGCAAAGCCGATACCCCGGCCCTGACCGATATTACGCGCCCGGCCTTCAGTGCCTTGCTGAGCGGGGTAGGGGTGACGGTCGATGCCGCCACACCTGCGGCGGCGCTGGACCTGTTGCAGACCGCGCTGGACCGGCAGGCCAGCAAGGCCGTCATGAATACCCCGGCACAACTGGAAGGCTTGCTGGCCACGGCCAAGGGCTTGCTCACGCTGGCCGGCAACGCCCAGGTCTTCGCCGCTGACCGCCTGCCCACCGGCCTGGCGGCAGCGGACCTCATCGCCTTGGGCGTGGCGCCGACGGCGACCGCCAACGCTGCTGCGCCCGCCGTGCTCAGTGCAGTCTCGGCGCATGCCGCCAATGCCGTGGACAGCCTGGCCGAAGTACAAGCCGTGGCCAGCCTGGCCATCAAGGCCCAGGCCAAGATCAGCGCCTATGCCGACGATGCTTCCAAACCTGCGCCCGTGGCTGCCGACTACCTTGCGGTGGGGCTGGTCAAGAGCGATGGCACCGCGCTGGTGGGCAACGACAACCTTGGCGCCATCAATACCACGCTCGCCAGCACCGCCATCACCGCTGCGCTGGCAGGCGACCCGGCCAAGCTCAAGGGCATCGTCGACGCCTACGCCCATATCGTTGCGGCGACCGTGGCGGGGACGGTTGCACCGTCCTTGGCGGACTACACGGCGGTGGGCCTTTCCGGTCTGAATCTTCAGAACAAGAGTTTGCTGGATGGCGCATTGCCGCGTCTGGGCGCAGACCATGTGAAGGATCAGTCAAATCTGCAAAAAGCCGGCGACGCAGCGGTCAAGATCGCCGCGCTTGCCGATGGCAGTGCCAATACGGCGTCCGCTGCGCTGCCGGCCGCGAGCGACTATGCCGCGCTGGGCCTGGCGATGGGCAACGCCAGCGCCGCCAATGATGCCGATGGTTCCGGTGCAGCGCTGTTGGGCAGCGCCATCGATGCCATGCCGCTGGCCAGCGTCAACACGACGGACAAGCTGCAGGGCTTGATGGATACCGTCAACAAGCTCATGGACAGCGCTGCCCGCCTGCCAGCGGCGGCCATGCCCACCGCAGCCGACCTGAAGTTGCTGGGCATCGACATCAGCAGCAAGAGCGTGGCCCAGCAGGGTGCCATCCTGGCCGCCATCGGCACCAGTGGCACCGACGGCAGCCAGATCAAGTCGCTCGCGGCGCTCTCCACACTGGCACAGAAAGCAGTCGATGCCCTGGCCAAGATCAGCGCCTATGCCCAGGACAATACCGGCGCCGCGCTGGGTGTGCCGACGGCGGACGATTACACCGCCATGGGCGTGTTCGGTGTAACCAGTGCAAGCGTTTCCTCCATCAATGCCGCATTGGCCACCACCGTGGTCGATGGCGCCCATGCCAATACCCAGCCGCTGGTGCAAGGTATTGCCAGCGCCTACCTGAAGATCCTGGCGGCCGCTGACGGCAGCCGCGCCAAGCCCGATCCGATCGGATCGGCGGCAGTCCCTGCCGGGGCCGAGCTGGAAAGCATCGGCGTGGGCGTGACGGCTTCCACCAACAGTCATCGCATCAGCCTGCTGGCCACCGCCCTGGATGCCTTGAGCCGTGACAAGGTCGATACGCCGGCGCGCATCGACCTCATCAACGCCTCGGCCGGCAAGATGATTGCCGCCGCCGGTAACGTCGATGCTGCCGTTCTGTTGACCATGGACGATTTCACCAACCTCGGGATACAAGGATTGGACGCGGCCTTCCTCTCCAATGTGCAAGGTCTCGTCGCCAGCACCGATGTGAACCGCATTGACAGCAGCACGCGCTTGCAAGCGTTGGTGGATGGCCTGCTGAAGGATTTGAAGATCATCCGCAATTATGCGGACAACGTGGCCAATACCGACGCAGCCCTGGGCGTCGCCGGTGCGGTGCTCACACCCACCGTGGACAACTACGCCCGCGCCGGTGTGAGCGGCGTGACCGCCGACACGCTGGCCTGCATCAATGCCTCGGTCAAGACCCTGGCCAGCTCCAGCCTGGTGGACAGCAAGAGCAAGCTGCAGGCCATTGTGGACGCTTATCAGCATGTGCTGCAGGCGGCCGATGGCGTGGCCGGCAACCTGGCGCGGCCCATCACGCGCGACGAACTGATCCGCATCGGCGTGCCTGCCGCCAGGCTGCCCGACCCGTCGGCCAGTGGCTTGTCGGCGACCGAGATCGCCCTGGCACGTGGCACCCTCGGCCTGCTGGTGACAGCCCTGGACGCCCAGCCGGCCGACAAGAGCACGGTATCGATCCCGGCCAAGATTGCCGACCTGGCGGCTACCGCTGGTCGCGTCGCGGCGTATGCCGCTGCAACTGCCACCTCGACCACGCCCCTGACCAATGATTTCGTGGCGCTGGGTGTGAAGAACCTGGTGGCGCAGGTCGATGGCAATACGCCCTCGACCGTGGGGTTGATCAACAGCGGTCTCAAGGCGCTGAACGTGGATGGACTGGCCGCATTGAACCTGGCGCAGGTCCAGACCATGGCAACAGGCGCGGCCAAGCTGCGCAACCTGGCCTCGGCCAGCAGCGTGATGGCCGACGCCAACCGTCCCGTGGCCGATGCGGTCAATGCCGATGGGACGCCCAAGGCAGGCGCACCCCTGACCTATGACGAATTCCGTGCACTGGGCATGGCTGTCAACAATGCGCCGGCCAACCTGAAGCTGCTCAATGAAGTCTTCAATGCGCGGCCCAATTTTGCCTCGGTCTCGGACCTGGGCAAGATCAATGCGCTGAATCTGGTCGATATCGTCAATCGCGTGATGCGCCAGACGGAAGCCGATGTGAAGCCGGACGACGCACCGGCCGGCATCACCGTGGCCGAACTGACCACGCTGGGCCTCATCAGCACGGGTGCCACGCCTGAGGTGAACGCGGCTTCGCTGTCGGCCTTCATGGCCGCGCTCAAGTCGCGCGCACCGGCCGATGTCGATACCCTGGCCGAACTGAAGGCGATGGCCTCGGCGGCCCGCGCCGCCCAGGCCAGGATCATGAGTTATGCCGAGCGCCAGAGTTCGGGAGCCGTGGCGCAGGCCGGGTCTGATGGCGCCACCCCGGTGGCGAAGGACTTCAGCGATATGGGCGTGAGTGGCGTCGGCAAGTACGGCACCGCTACCCCGGACCGCCCCGATGCCATGCCCGAGGGCTTGTTCGCTGTCCTCTCGGCGCTGGCCACCAGCGCCGTCAATGGCACCCGCGCCGCCACGGCAGAACTGGTCCAGGGCATCGTTGATAGCGCCAACAAGCTGCTGGGACTGGCCGACGGCGTGACCAACATGCCTGCCGCCGCCCCAACCCTTGAGGACTACCGTCTGCTGGGTGCTGATCTCTCCGGCCTGGGCCGCGCCAGCGTCAAGACCGACTACCTGTCGTTGCTCAACTCGGTCATCGACCGTCTTACGGCAGACAAGATCGATACGCCCGATGAAGTGCTGGCCCTGGCCAATACCGTTGCCCGCGTGCTGGACAGCACTGCCGGGGCAGGCGGCGCTGCGCCCGTGCGCGCCGACCTGGAACGGCTGGGCGTCTCCGGACTCAGCGACAAGGACATGCCGGCGGTGTTGACCCGGCTGCAGCAAGTCCCGGCGGACAAGCTCTCCACCATCAACACCTTGTCCGGCCTGCAAAGCCTGGTGGACAAGGCGGTCACGGCGCAGGACAAGATCCGCGACTATGCCGGCGACAACAGCAAGCCGCTGCCAACCGCCCAGGATTACGCAGACATGGGCGTGCTCTTGCCCGCCACGCCCAAAGCGGTGGCAGACAGTATTCTCAATGCCACCAACAAGGCCTTGGCGTCTGGGCCCGTGGGCGCCGATCAGGCCAGTACGCCCGATCTGGTCCAAGGCATCGTCAACAGCTATGCCAAGCTGCTGGCCCTGGCCGATGGCAGCATCAGCACAGCTGCCGCCGACTTGCCGGTGGCGCAGGATTACATCCGCGTGGGACTGGACAAGACCCTGACCGATAAACTGGGCACCCCTGCCAACCTGCAATTGTTGAATCAACTGGTCGATGGTGCGGCCAGTGCCGCCGCTGTGGACAGCCCGGCCAGCCTGAGCGTGCTGGCTACCATCGCCAACAAGGTCCTCAATATTGCTGCACAGCAGACCGGTGATGTGGTCGCGCCGGCCGATGCCTTGAGCACGGACGACTTCAAGACCCTGGGTGTCACTGGCCTGTCGGGCGTGGAAAGCGATGCCGTGGTCGCGGCCCTGCAGTCGCGCGCGGTGGCCGATGTCGATACCTTGGCCGAAATTCAGAGCGTAGCCGCAGCCGCGCGTTCGGCCATCAATCGTATCGTCGCCTACGCTGACAACAATCGTGGCGATGCGCCTACCGTGGTCGATTTCCAGGCCCTGGGCGTGATCGGGGTGAGCGAGGTCGGCACCAGCGCCAACAAGGACGACATCCTGGCCGCGCTGGCCACGGTGGGTGTCGATGGCGCGGATGTCAATTCGGTAGCCGGTATCCAGGCCATGGTCAACAGCTATGCGCAATTGCGTACGCAAGCCGATGGCGTACCCAGCAATACCCTTGACGCGGCCCTGGCCAAGCAGGCCGATTTTGAGCATATCGGGGTGGACCTGTCGGCCATTCTGGCGCTCGACAGCGGGGCCGCCGGTGCCAGCGCCAACATCGTGCAACTGCTCAGTTCCATCGTGGATAGCCGCTCGACGGCCGAGGTCAATACCCCGGCCAAGATCGCCGCGCTGGCGAACCTGGCGAGCAAGGTGGGCCTTGCCGTGCAGGGTGACAGCAGCAAGCCGCTGACGGTGGAGGACTTCGCCACCCTGAAGATCTCCGGCGTCAATGCCGGCAACCTGGGCAAGGTCCAGTCGCAGCTGGCCAAGCAGGCCGATGACGGTAGCAGCGTCAATACCTGGGCCAAGCTGGCCGATGCCGTCTTTACGGTCACCAACGTTCCAGCGATCAACACGGTGGCCGGCGATGACATCATCAATCTGGCTGAACGTACCGCCGGCGTCACCCTCACCGGCACCGCCGGCAGGGATGACACGGTCACGCTGTTCTATCCGGACGGCACCATCATGAAGAGTGGCATCGTCACGCGCGACTCCGGTACCGGCACCAGCGTCTGGAACTGGAGCTACACGCTGGGCGCGGCCGACTGGCTGGCCCTGGGCGCCGATGGTGCCAATGGGTTGGACAAGGTGATCGGCATCCAGTCGCACAATACCGTCAAGGGCATCGATTCCATCAATGTCTCCCATACGATCAACATCGATACCACACCGCCGGTCTTCACCTCGCCCATCGCGCTTTCGCGCGATACCGGCACGGCCGCAGACGGCATTACCAGCGATGGCAAGGTGCTGGTGTCGGGTCTGGAAGCCGGTGCAAGCTGGGCCTACAAGATCGATAGCGGAGACTACCAGCCGGGCAGCGGTGGCAGCTTCACCGTCAACGGGCAGGGCAGTCACACCATCAAGGTGCGCCAGACCGACCGCGCCGGCAACAACAGCGCAGAGCAGAACCTGTCCATGACCCTCGATACGGTCGCACCGGCCAAACTCAGCGCCACACTGGCGCGCGATACCGGTAGTGGCAGCAGCGACGGCCTCACTGCGGACGGCACCCTCAATATCGGTGGTCTGGAGAGCACGGCGAGCTGGCAATACAGCCTGGACAATGGCAGCACCTGGAGCGGCGGCAGCGGCACCAGCGTGAAGATCAAGGGCGCCGCCGCTGGTACCGGTAATGTCGACGGCATCAAGAACGTCGTGGTGCGCCAAACTGATGTGGCCGGCAACGTCGGTGCCAACAGTGATGTGCTCAGCTTTACCCTGGATTCCACCTTGCCGACCAAGCCCACGCTGGGCCTGGCCAAGGACAGCGGTAACGCATCCGACCGCATCACCAATGACGGTACGGTCAAGGTGGCCCAATTGGAGGCTGGCGCCAGCTGGCAGTACAGTGTGGACAACGGCGTGACCTGGAGCGACGGCAGCGCCGCCAGCTTCCGCTTCTTCGGCGCCGCCGATGGCAGCGGTGGCAGCGATGGTGCCAAGAACCTGTTGGTCCGCCAGACCGATGCAGCCGGCAATACCAGTCCGAACAGCGACAAGTTCAGCTTGACGCTCGACACCACCGTGCCGGCGCCACCGACCTTGTCCTTGGCCAGCGACACCGGCGTGTCCGGCGACAAGATCACCAATGACGCCAGCTTCAACATCAGCGGTTTGGAAAGTGGTGCGGCGTGGCAATACAGCCTTGACAGTGGCACCACCTGGACCAATGGTTCCGGTGGCAGCGTGCGGTTGCGCAGTCTGGCCGATGGCAGCAAGAGCATCATCGCGCGGCAGATCGATGTGGCGGGCAATGTCGGCAGCAGCAGCGATGCGGTGAGCTTCACGCTGGACACCATCACGCCTGCCAAGCCGACTGTAGTACTGGCGCGCGACAGCGGCAATTCGTCCACCGACCGCATCACCAACGACGGCACCCTCAATGTGGGCGCGCTGGAAGCGGGTGCCACCTGGCAATACAGCCTGAACGCCGGCGCCTCCTGGAACGCCGGCAGCGGTTCGAGCGTGCGCATCAAGGGTGCGGCCGATGGCAGCGGCAATACCGATGGCGTCAAGGCCGTGGTCGTGCGCCAGACCGACGTGGCCGGCAACATCGGTCTGGTCAGCGACAGCTTCAGCTTTACGCTGGACAGCACGTTGCCGGTCAAGCTTTCCCTGGCGCTGGCCCGCGATACCGATGTCATCAACGACAAGATCACCAGCGATGGCACGGTCAATGTCACCGGTCTGGAGGCCGGCGCGAGCTGGCAATACAGCGAGGATAACGGCGTGAACTGGTCGCGCGGCAGCGGGTCGAGCTTCGTGCTGGCCGGTGACGGCGACAAGAGCGTCGTGGTGCGCCAGAGCGATGTGGCCGGCAACGTCGGGCCGACCAGTGATGCCTTCACCTTCACGCTGGATGGCGGTCCCCCGGATCGTCCCACCCTGGCGCTGGCTACCGATAGCGGCAGCTCCGGTACCGACAAGCTCACCAATGATGGCACGATCAAAGTTGGCAAGCTGGAAGCGGGCGCCAGCTGGCAATACAGCCTGGATGGCGGCACCACCTGGAGCAACGGTACCGGCAGCAGCTTCAAGCTCAAGGGCGCCATTGAAGGTGGTGTCAATACCGATGGCCTGCGCAATGTGGTGGTACGCCAGACCGATGCGGCCGGCAACCCCAGCCCCATCAGCGATGTGCTGTCGTTCACGCTGGACACGACGGCACCGGTCAAGCCCGCTCTGTCCCTGCAGTCCGACAATGGCAGCTCGCCGACCGACAAGATCAGCAATGACGGTACCGTCAAGGTTGATGGCATCGAGGCCGGCGCTACCTGGCAATACAGCACCGACAGTGGCGTCACCTGGAGCGTGGGCAGCGGCAGCAGCGTCAAGCTGACCGGCGACGGCAGCAAGGCGATCCAGGTGCGGCAGACCGATGCGGCCGGCAACCTGGGGGCGGCCAGCGACAGCTTCAGCTTCACGCTGGACGCCACCGCGCCGGCCAGCCCCACGGCGGCACTGGCCACCGACAGCGGTAGCTCCCCCAGCGACAAGATCACCAATGACGGCACGGTCAACGTCTCCGGCCTGGAAGGCGGCGCCAAGTGGCAGTACAGCACTGACAATGGCACGACCTGGAGCGATGGCAGCGGCAGCAGCGTCAAGCTCACCGGCGCCGTCGACGGCAGCGGCAATACCGATGGTGCCAAGAAGGTACTGGTACGTCAGATCGACGTAGCCGGCAACACCGGTGCGGCCAGCGCCGCGCTGAGCTTCACCCTGGACACCACGGCCCCCGCCAAGATCACCGCCGCGCTCGCCAAGGATAGCGGCGCCTCCGGTACGGACAAGATCACCAACGACGGCACCGTCAACGTCAGCGGCCTGGAATCTGGTGCGAGCTGGCAGTACAGCATCGACAACGGCAGCAACTGGACCACTGGCAGCGGCAGCAACATCAAGCTCAAGGGAGCAGTCGATGGTGCCGGCAATACCGACGGCAGCAAGTCGATCATCGTGCGCCAGCTCGATACGGCCGGCAATGCCGGTGCCAGCAGTAATGCCTTGTCGTTCACCCTGGATACCACCGTGCCGGGCAAGCTGGGGCTGGTGCTGGCAACCGATACCGGGACCGCAGGTGACAAGATCACCAGCGATGGCACCCTCAACATCACCGGGCTGGAAAGCGGTGCGACCTGGCAGTACAGCACCGACGATGGCAGCAACTGGAGTAGCGGCACCGGCACCAGTGTCAAGCTCACCGGCGACGGCGCCAAGAAGGTCGTCGTGCGCCAGACCGATGTGGCCGGCAACGCCAGTGCCAAGAGCGATAGCCTTGATTTCACGCTCGATACCAAGGCGCTTGCGCCCACCATCGTCCTGAACTCCTCGGCGGGGACCACGGCAGCTGGGGCCAGCATCACCACCTCGGGCAGCTTCGTGCTCAGCGGCGTGGCGGAGAAGGGTGCGCAAGTCATTGTCAAGAGCGGCGATGGCACGGCATTGGGGACCATCACCGCCGCAGCCACCGACGGCGCATGGTCGCTCAACCTGGCCGCCAGCCTCAAGATAAGCGGCCTCAAGATGATCGATGGTAGCGACAGCACCGCCAACGGCACCTATACTCTGCTCTCGGCCAACGACCAGGCAGCGCTGCTCAATGCCTTCAGCGGCGACTTCGTGGAAAGCGGCTCGGGCGTGCTGGACTTGTCCAAGCCGGTCTACATCAGCGGCAGCGGCGCCACGGCCTGGTATGTCTGGGCCGCACAGGATGGCGGTTACATCATCTCGCACAAATCAGGCACCGATGACTGGTACCGCGAGGCTGCCGACGGCGCCACGCTGGCCGGCCAGCCGGAAAACGTACGCACCTGGAATGCCCTGGATACCAGCGCAGGACTGGTGCAGGCCGAGTTGCTGCAGAATGGCGACGCCAGCGATAACGAGGTACCGCAGGCGGGTGTGAGCGTGGTCACCACCCACGCCGCGCGCGATACTGCCTGGAGCTACACGGCCGAGCAGACTGACGTAGCCGGCAATGCCAGCCCCAAGGGCAGGCTCAACGTGCTGGTCGATACCGCCACGCCGCCGTTGCTGGACATGGACACGGCTACGGACGGTATCCAGTCCAGTGCGCAGCGCCAGGCCTCTACCAGCGAATTGCGTTCGGGCACGGCCTTCGTTGCCAACGTAGTGCCGCCCACCAAGACCACGGCATCGGCCATCGACGTGGTCTTCAGTGGCAGCGGCCTGGATCTGGTCAACGACCGCCTGTTGATGGATGCCCTGGTGGCGCTGGATGCCAACCTGGCCCCGGTCAGCGGCAAGACCGTCGGCGGCGTGGCCGATGTCAGCTACGTCTACACCACCGCTACGCGTACGTTGAATATCACCAAGACCAAGGGAGGCACATTCACTGGTGCCGAAGTCGAGGCCCTGGTGGAGAACATCAAGCTGCAAAACCTGACCCCCACGGCCGGCAGCCGGGTGATTACCTTCACGCTGCGCGATGAAGGTGGCCTCGTCAGTCCCGCCATGCGGGCCACGCTCAACGTGGGCAGCGACAGCCTGTTGCTGGACCTAGATCCGATCATGCCCGGATCGCAGCTCGCCTCCAGCCAGAACGTCACTGATGCGGCCCGGATCGCGGCCGGTGTCGCCTTCGACGCCAGCGTGGCTGCGCCGACATCGACCCTGGTCACCGCAGTGAAGGTGGTACTGGGCGGCGCCGGGCTGGATGTCCTCAACGACCGCCTGATTCTGGATACGGCGTTGGCGCTCAACGTCGACCTGCCGGTGAGTACCGGCAAGACGGTCGGTGGCGTGACGGGCCTGAGCTATGGCTACGACAGCGCCAGCCGTACGCTCACGCTGAGCAAGACCGGAAGCGCGCCCTGGAGCGGCGGTGAACTGCAGTCGGTCGTGCAGGCCATCAAGCTGGGCGGCAGCAGCAGTCATGATGGTTTGCGCACGGCCAGCTTCAGCCTGGTGTCCAGCACCGGCGAGACCGGCAATGCATCGGTGGCCGGCATCCTGTTCGATACCCATGCACCGACGCTGGACGCCGATGCCACCCTGGTCGATCTGCAGGCGAGCTCCCGCAAGCTGCTCACGGCGGCCAAGGCCGTGGCCGGCGACGGGCTGTTCGCGCACGACATTGCAGTCTGGCCAACCAATGACATCAGCAGCATCGGCATCCGGCTGGATGGCCCGCAGCTGGACCTGCAGAAGGACAAGCTGGTCCTGGACGTGCCGCTGTCGCTCAACGCCAGCCTGGCCACGGTCAGCGGCAAGAGCATCGGCGGCGTCAGCGGCTTGAGCTATGGCTATGACGCCAGCACCCATGTGCTGACCATCAGCAAGAGCTCGGGCGCGGCCATGAGCGGACTGGATGCGCGTGCCATCGTGAAGGCGATCCAATACCAGAACGCCACACCCTCTGCGGGTGATCGCAGCGCCACGATCACGCTCACCGATGTGGCTGGCAACAGCAGCAACACCAGTCTGAACTGGACGGTAGACATGACGGCGCCAGGCAGCATCACCGGTGCGCTGGTGACCAGCAAGCAAGTCAGTTACAAGACCTTGACCATTCCGGACATCATGGGCAGCAACACCAAGCACAACCTGCACTCGGGCGAGAGCGCCGATCTCACCAGCCTGCTCCCCGTCGGGATGACGCCGTCGACTTTTGTCTCCGCGCTCAGGGGCCTCCATGCGGAATGGGGCGGCATTTCCATTACCGGTGACGCGAACACGACCTGGTCAAAGTACAGCAGCGTGTTCTCCTTTCCGAGCGGTTTCGGCTTGGACACGATGTTCACCATGGCGCATCAGGGCGGCAGTTACGTGAAGGGTGAAACCTTCACGTTCACTTCACCCGTCAGCGGTCAACTGCTGCTCAACGCCGTGGATGGCTTCTACACCTCCAATACGGATGTGTATTCGTTCGCGGGCCGTAGCGGCGGGCAGAACTATGACATCGGCAATGTCCAGCTGCTGTATGAGGTTACTACCGACAATGCCAATTCACGGCCGACCGTGCATGTCAGTTACGACGGCACCAAGGCCAGTGCAGGTGACGTGATCGGCCTGTACGAGGGCGGCAAGTTGCTGGGCAGCCGTACCCTGACCGCATCCGATGTCGGCCTGGCGACAGCGACGGTGGACGTGACCGTTGCTGCCAGCCTCGGTGCTGGCAACCACGTGATCACGCCCAAATTCAGCGACGCGGCGGGGAACGTGGTGACAGGCAACGACATCCCCCTCTCGCTGGCCAGCGGTACAGCAGCCCCGGTCCTGAGCAATCTGAGGGTCAATGGCGAAACGCCGGATACCCAGCCGATCAACGGTTCGGCGACCAAATACGCCGTGATCGCGGAGACGCCGCTGAGCCCGGCGACCCTCATCGGTCTGGATCAGAACCTGACCTTCTCCGGCAACGTCGGCGGCGCAGGCGCGAGTGACCACTACCTGATCTCGGTGAGCATGGGCGGCAAGGTGATCGTGTTCGGTGAGGTCAGCGCAGGGGACTTTTCGCTGACGACGCCGGCCAACGTCCTGGCACCCGGCATGTATCACGACCTCACCATCACGGCCACCAATGCCAGTGCCGGCATCAACAACGGCCAGACCACCATCGTCCAGAACCAGACGCTGGGCTGGTACTGGGTGCCGCAGAGGCTGGACAGCATGAGCGGTGGCGCCGGCGACGACCAGATCCAGCTGGCCGTTACCGCCGGTGGCGCCAATACCGTGGTGCAGACCGGGCAAGGCAAGGACACGCTGATGCTGGGCGGATTCGGCACCACCGATTCTTCCAGGCTGGTGGCCACAGTGTCCGACTTTACCCTCGGGCAGGACAAAGTGAAGGTCTTCGGACAAACCATCACCAAGGACAACCTCAATACCTTCGTCACGGCCTCCGCCTACAACACCAGTTCCACCAAGCTGGTGGTGGATCTGGACGGGGCCGGAGCGGGGGGCACGAGTTACACCTTGTACCTGCAGAACGTGGCCTACAACCCCGGCAATACCCATACGATCTTCGGTGTGTGATGGCGCTGACCTGAACCGAGATCGTAGACCCGCAAGCGCATCGGCTCCTCCAAGGGCCGATGCCTGCGCCTCGACAGAAGGACATGGCAAACAGCCATGTCCGGTGTTTTTCAAACCAGTAGAAGGAGAAAAAATGGCAGCCCCATCCGCAGATACCGATGAACAAAACTTTTGGCCCGGCTATGTCGATTCCATGGTCAACATGGTCATGTACCTGTTGCTGTTGATCGCCATCCTGGCCATGGCCGTGATGTACTTTTCCATACGTGCCCGAGACGAGGCCAAGGATGCCAAGGCCACCGAAATGGAGGCGCCAGGCAAACCTTTCCCCAAGGCGCTGCCCGGCCCCAATGCGCTCGCACCGGTCAGTCCCAGTGCTGAGGAGCTGCATGCCCAGATCGAACAGATGCGCCAGACGCTCAACAACAACGAGGTCCGCTACAAGGCCGACGTGGCCGAGCTGAAGGAAAAGCTGCGCGAGAGCGACCAGCGCTTCAAGGCGTCCGGCCTGGCCAAGGTCGAGAAGCCCAACCAGAAGGAGCGCGGCAACAACATGAAGTCCACGCCCGAAGCCGACCTGGCCAAGGAAGGTGCCTCCGAGCGCGTACTCAACGCCAGCGGCACGGCCGGGGCGCTGCCCACCGGCGTGGAGCAGTTCGCCTTGCGGCCCAGCGTGCTGATCGTGCGCTTCCGTCCAGGTACCGTGGACCTGAATCCGGACGAAGCCAGGCGCATGAATGAGACCTTCGTCAAGCACTTCGAATGGAACCCCGGCGTGGAACAGAACTTCACCATTTCCTCGGCGGCCGTCGAGGGCTTGTCGGAGTCCAACCGCATGGCCTTCTATCGCGTGGTGGCGGTGCGTAACCACCTGCTGTCCATCGGTGTGCCGGCGGCCCGCATCCGCCAGCGCATCGAACCGGTCCCGGCTGCCCGCCAGAGTGGCACGGAAGGCCTGGAAATCCGTATCCAGAAAAGCGAATGAGGACGCCTGATGTCTGACGCCGCAAGTTCCATCGAGGAAGCCCTGGTCGGCAAGACCACTTATACGCTGGACGTGACCCAGGCCGGGACCGCGCTGCGCAAGATTCCCATCGAAACCATCCGGGACGTGCGCAGCCTCGGCATCGACCTGTTGCTGGTGTTGCGCAGCGGCGGCCAGATCCTGCTGCGCGAAGGCGCGCTGGATGCGCTGGTGAACCCTGAGCGGCGCCTGGAGTTCAGTGATGGCGTACTGACGTTGCAGCAGATTTTCATGCAGAGCGAGCAGTTCGATTTCCTCAATCAATCCGGTTCCAGCCTCGGACACGACCACCCTGTGGCCGATGCCGGCGGCCGGCACTGGCCGGAGTGGGTGCCCGCTTCGCCTTATCCGTTCGGAGGTTGAACATGGATGCGCCCATTGACAATGACAATGACAACGCGCCGGGATATGCCGTCGGCGGCAGCAAACAAGCCATCGGCGAGCGCCTCAAGGCGACGCGCCATATGAGCGGCCTGAACCAGCGCGACTTTGCCAGTCGCCTGGGAACTTCCGGCGCCTACATCAGCTGTGTGGAATTGGGGCACAGCATGCCGGGTGGGCGTTTCCTGCGATCGCTGCACAGGGAGTTCGACGTCAACATCAACTGGTTGCTGACCGGTCTGGAACAGGAACTGCCGCCACGCCATGGCTTCCACGTCAAGGTACTCATCGGTGATTACATCCGCGCGACAGAACGCGGCAAGGCGCTGGTGATGGCGGTAGCGAGCTTCCTGGTCGCCAGGCGCGGCTGAATATCGCCGCATTGGCCATTGCCGTGCTTGCCTTCCGGCGGCACGGGTCAGGATAGCGTCAGCAGCACCGTGGGCAACAGGGGTACGGGCGGCGCGAGCGGGTGCGTCCGTACAGAGGAGAGGATATGTTCAGTGAAGAAATTGGCGTCCGGATCAAGGAGATCCGGCTCGCACACGGCCTCAGCCAACGTGAGCTGGGTCAGCGCCTCAGTACATCCACCGGCCACATCAGCTGGCTGGAGGCCGGCAAGGCCATGCCCGGTGGCGAATTGTTGTTGCAGCTGTACCGGGAATTTGCAGTCGACCTCAACTGGCTGCTCACCGGCAGCGAGCCGGAAGTCCTGCCGCAGGAAAGCGATGCCGACGTGCGGCAGCTGATCGATCATTACTGCCGCACCGATGTGCAAGGCCGCGAGATCATCCGCAGCCTGGCCAGCTATGCCGGCCGCACTGGTACCTGAAAGGGCGCCTCCGCACACCTCTTCCTCTTGATGCAGGCGGGGCAGGGCGCCGCCCGATCATCTTCCCGCCGCATTGGCGGAGGATGCCTGCGTGGCGGCTGCCATGGTGGCTGCGCTTGCCTTGACGTCCCGGTTCAGGCGCCACACCAGCACCGAGGCCAGCAGCGTCGTGCCGACAATGACGTAACCGACCACGTCGAAATGCTGCAGTTGGCCATTGGGCCCCAGGGTAACGATATGCCCCGCCACGATCGAGGCCACGCCGCCCGAGAGCTGCTGGATCGACGAACTGATCGCATTGAAGGAGCCGCGCTGGGTGGTTGCCGGCACCGATGAGACCAGTGCCTGGAACGGGATCATGCGCGAGAAGATGCCCAGGAACAGCACTGCGTTCACCAGCACGATCATCGGCACCGTCACCGGCCCCAAATGGGTGTAGACCAGCACCATGATGATGGACAGTACCGCACCGAAGACGAAGACCCGGAACTTGCCCACCTTGTCAGCAGCGCGTCCGATCAGGGGACCGAAGGCGATGGTGCACAGGCCGGTCACCAGGTAGACCGTGGGCAGGTGATGGAGGTCGATGCCCAGGTTGCCCACCAGGTAGGCGCTGCTGAAGGGCATGAGCATGAAGCCGCCCGTCATCAGCAGGGCCGTGGTGGCAAAGGCGGTCAGGTAACGCGGTTCCGTGATGGTGTGATAAAGGTGCATCCATGCGGTATGTTCCTGCTTGAGCTTGAGGTGGCCATCCACCGGTTGCATCTTGAAGCTGACCACCACACCACCCAGCGCGCCCAGCGCAGCCATGGCCAGGAAGGGGACATGCCAGTTCCAGGCGTTGGAGAGGTAGAGCCCGATCGGAATGCCCAGCACCTGGCTGGCGGCAAAGGCGGTCTGGATGATCCCCATGACGCGTCCGCGCAGGTGCGGCGCGAACAGGTCGGTGGCGATGGCCAGGGTGATGGAGCCGATCACGCCGCCGAACAGGCCCGTGACGATGCGCGCCACCAGCAGGCTTTCGAAACTTTGCGCCAGGCCGCACCAGACGGTTCCCAGCACGAAGCCGCCATAGAAAAACAGCAACAGGCGCTTGCGATCGAAGCGGTCGGCAAAGCCCGCCGTGAGCAGGCCGGAGGCGCCGGCGCTGAAGGCATAGGCCGACACCACCAGCCCGAACTGCTGCGGCGTGATCTGCATGGCCGGCATGATCACTGCGCCCAGCGGCGACATCAGCATGAAATCAAGAATGACCGCAAATTGCAGGAAGGCCAGCAGGCCGACCACGGTCTTCTGGTAGCGGGTGAAGCCGGCCGGGGCGGCGGTATGGCTGGATGGGCTGGGCGGGTGCTGACTCAAAGGGGCTCCTTGGCGTAGGGGAGGCCGGCCTTGAGGCCGGCGCTGTCTTCGCGCCCCGGTCCGGGTGGGGGAATCAGGGCGCTGTGTCTGCGCTGACGGCTGGCCGCGCGCGATATTGTGCCGCCCGGAAGACATGGTGCATCAGGATCAACGCGCCAGACCGGGCAGGGCGGTTGCAAGAGTAGGCGCAAGCTCCAGCCAAGGCAAGTCGTTGATGTAAAGAGCGCACGGATGGTCAAGCCACGGTGGACTTGCCATCAGGCACATGAATGACGAAGGGCGAGACCCCCAGGCCCCGCCCTCAAACCGCAGGTTCTGCTCTGCTGCGGTGAAACTTCACTTCCCCATCACTGCTTGAGCAGGCTGCACTTGGAATCCGCCACCGTGGTGAAGGCTTGTTCACCCGGGATGGTTTCCAGCAACTTCAGGTAATCCCACGGCTTCTTCGACTCGGCAGGCGACTTCACCTGGTACAGGTACATGTCGTGGATATTGCGTCCATCCGCGCGGATATATCCCTTGTTGTAGAAGTCGTCGATGCGGGTCTTCTTCAACTGCGCCATGACCTTGGTGGCGTCATCGGTACCAATGGCTTCCACCGCCTTCAAGTAAGTCATCGTGGCCGAATACGCTGCTGCCTGGTGCGTGCTGGGCATTTTCTTCATCTTCTGGAAGAAGCGCTCGGCGAACTTGCGCGAAGGCTCGTCCTTGTCCCAGTACCAGCTGTCGGTCATCATCAGGCCCTCGGCGTTGGCCAGCCCCAGCGCATGGATGTCGTTGATGACCATCAGCAGCCCCACCAGCTTCATGGTCTTGGTCACGCCGAATTCCTTGGCCGCCTTGATGGAATTGACCGTGTCCTCCCCAGCATTGGCCAGCCCCAGGATCTGTGCCTTGGAGGCCTGCGCCTGCAGCAGGAAGGAGGACAGGTCCGAGGACTGCGGCGGATGCTTGATCGAGCCCACCACCGTGCCGCCACTGGCCTTGACCACGGCACTGGTGTCATTGGCCAGCGAATGGCCGAAGGCGTAGTCGGCCACCAGGAAGAACCAGGACTTGCCGCCCTGCTTGATCACGGCGCTGGCCGTGCCCTTGGCCAGGGCCACGGTGTCGTACTCGTAGTGCACGGTGTAGGGCGTGCATTCCTCGTTGGTCAGGCGCGCGGTACCGGCCCCGATGTTGATGTAGACGCGCTTCTTTTCGGCCATCACCTTGTTCATCGACAAGGCCGTGGCCGAATTGACGCCGCCGATCAGCATGTCCAGGCCGCGTTCGTCGGCCCATTCACGGGCGCGGGTGGCGGCGATGTCGGCCTTGTTCTGGTGGTCCGCCGAGAGCACCTCGATGGGTTTGCCCAGCACTTTGCCGCCGTAGTCGGCCACAGCCATGCGGATGGCTTCCAGCCCGCCCAGGCCATCGGTGTCGGCATAGGGGCCGGACATGTCGGTGATGAAGCCGATGCGGACCGCGTCGTTGGACACCTGGGCCATGGCCGGCCCGGCAAAAATGCCTGCGATGGCACAGGCGGCTGCCAGCTTGCGCAGCGTAGTCGATGGGTTCATGCGCTTGTCTCCTCGTTGTTATTGGCCGCCGGAAGCGGCTCAGGGTCATTCTCTGTGATCGGTACTTCAGCCGCGTCGCTCGGCCAGCAGCGACCTGGCGTAATCCACGCGCACATCGTGGCGGGCCACCATCTGCTGCACCAGCCATTCCATCTCGTGCGGCTCGGCACCGGCGGCCAGCGCAATATTGCGCGCATGCAGGGCCATGTGGCCGCGCTGTATGCCTTCGGTGGCCAGCGCGCGCAGGGCCGCCATGTTCTGCGCCAGGCCCACGGCCACTGCCACTTCGGCCAGCTCCTGCGCCGACTGCACGCCCAGGATCTTCAGGGCCGCGCGTGCCGCCGGATGGGTCTTGGTGGCACCACCCACCAGGCCCACCGGCATGGGAATCTCCAGCGTGCCCACCAGGTCGCCATCGGCAGCGATTTCCCAGTGCGTCAGCGAGGTGTAGCGGCCATGGCGGCAGGCGTAGGCATGGGCACCGGCTTCCACGGCGCGCCAGTCATTGCCGGTGGCGACGATGACCGGATCGATGCCGTTCATGATGCCCTTGTTGTGGGTCGCTGCGCGGTAGGGGTCGACGGCAGCAAATTCATAGGCATCGACGATGCCATCGATGACTTCCTCGCCACTGTACGCGTTGGTGGCCAGCACCTCTGCAGAAACCTTCACCCTGGCCCGTGCCAGCCGCAGGTCGGCCAGGTTGGAGAGGATGCGCAGCCGCACCTTGCCGCCGGTGATTTCCTCGATATGGCCGGCCACTGCCTCGGCCATGGTGTTGACGGTATTGGCGCCCATGGCATCGCGCACGTCCACGATCAGGTGGGTCACCACCATTGCGCCGCGCCGGGTGTCCGGGAAGACGTGCACCTCAATGTCCCGGCAGCCGCCGCCCAAGTCGTTGAGCAGCTTGTCGCGGCTGTTGGCGATGTCGATGATGGCCTGGCGGTCCTTGAGGATGGCCAGCCGTGCTCCATGCGGATCGGTCACCCCGAGCAGCTGGATCTGGGCGCGCATGAGCGGCGTGCTGCTGGAGGTCTGGAAGCCGCCGCAGGCCCGCACCAGCTTGGCCATGAAGGAGGCGGCGGCCACCACCGAGGGTTCTTCGACGGCCATCGGCACCAGCACGTCGCGGCCGTTGAGCTGGAAGTAGCCTGCCACGCCCAGCGGCAGCTGGAAGGTGCCGACCACGTTCTCGATCATGCCATCGGCCGTGGCCAGCGGCAGGCCGCCAGGTTGCCCCAGCAAGGCTTGCTCGCCTCCTCCCAGTCCGGCCAGGCGGGCGATTTCCGCCAGGCGCTGCGGCGGGGTCAGGGTGCGGAATCCGGGCAGTCGCGAATCGCTGGCGGAGTGGGTGTCACTGTGCATGCGCTTGTCTCTCTTTTGGTCGTGATATGAAGGCTTGGGAAAGGGCAGCGCTTGGAGCGGCCCTCTCCAGCGCTGGCAGAATAACAAGGGTGTACCATTGCGCATGGGTACAGTTGGCGCCAACAGCGCTGCAACTGTACCCAAGACAATCCCTTTGCATTGCAGCAAGATTCGATCACCCATGGCCCCAGCCCCGACCCTCACCCTGACCCGGACACTGGTGGAACTGATCCGCCGCCAGATCACCGAGGGCGCCTATGCCCCGGGCAGCCGCCTGCCGTCCATTCGGGCGCTGGCGGACCAGCATGGCTGCGCCAAGAACACCATCGTCAACGTCTTCGAGGAATTGACGGCGCAAGGCGTGGTGGAGCCCCGGCGCGGCTCCGGCTTCTTCGTCTGTGCCACGCCGCCGCGTCCCAAGGAGGAAGAGGAGGGCAGCCTGAGCCGCGCCATGGACGTGGTCTGGCTCATGCGTGAACAGTTGAAGCACGACCCCGGCCACCTGCGCCTGGGCGATGGCTTTCCGCCGGTGGAGTGGCTGCACGACGTGCGGCTGGACAAGTTCCACCAGAAGGTGGTGCGCACCGGCATGGGTGCACTGTTCGGCTACGGCAGCCGCTTCGGCTACCTGCCGCTGCGCCAGCACCTGGTGCAGAAGCTGGCCCAGCATGGCATCGAGGCTGCTACCAGCCAGATCGTGCTGACCCATGGCGCCAACCAGGCGCTGGACATCGTGATCCGCAACTTCATCCGCCCCGGCGACCGGGTGCTGGTCGATGAGCCGGGCTACTACATGTTGTATGGCAAGTTGAAGCTGTCGGGGGCGCGCATCATCGGCATTCCCCGCCACGCCGACGGGCCAGACCTGGAGGTACTGGAGCGCGAGTTGAAGCGCCCGGGCAAGGCGCCCCTGTTCTTCACCCAGTCGCTGGCGCACAATCCCACGGCGTCCGACACCGCGCCCCACAAGGCCCACCAGATCCTGCAGCTGGCCGACCGCTACGATGCCCTCATCGTGGAAAACGATGCCTTCGCCGACTTCAAGCCCGCCACCGCGCCGCGCATCGCCACCCTCGACCAGTTGCGCCGCACGCTCTACATCGGCAGTTTTTCCAAGTCGGTCTCGGCGGCGCTGCGGGTCGGTTTCATCGCCTGCCACCGGGACCTGGCCAGCGACCTGGCCGACATCAAGATGCTGGTGCACATGAGCAGTTCCGAATACTGCGAACGCACGCTCGATGTGATCCTCTCCGATGGCCATTTCAGCCGCCACACGGCGCGCCTGCGCGATCGCCTGCAGCAGGCGACCGACGCCGCCTGCCGGCAGTTGCAGCAGCTGGGCGCGGAGCTGTTCTGCGCACCCCAGCAATCGATGTACCTGTGGGCGAAGTTTCCCGGCTTTGCCGACGCCAAGCCATTGGCGCAGGCCTTGCTGGCGCATCACGTGGTGTTGGCGCCGGGCAGCATCTTTCATGTCGAGCCCGAGCAGGCAGTGCCCTGGTCGCGCTTCAACGTCGGCCTGCTGTCGGATCCGCGATTTGCCGCCGCGATGGCCGGCTTGCTGGATCGACAAGCCTGAATTCCCGCATGCTGGGGTGTTTTTGCGGTGCATTTCCGTGCCCGCCGGAAGAGAGCCGCCATTGCCCGTCTGTTCGGGGTTTAGTTGCCTTGTCCCGCTTGCCTGTGCGTGCCATAGTGCTCATCGATGGCAGTGGGGACTGCCGTCGTGACAACAATAATCAAGATGACAATGCGCAGGCGCCGCCCCGTAGCCTGCGCTAGGGACGGAAAACACATGAATATCCTTGGCAACATGAACATCGGCAAACGCCTGACCTTGGGCTTTGCCGTCATCCTGGCGTTTTCAGCGGTGGTGGTCGCCATCAGCCTGTGGCGGCTGGAGCAGGTCTCCACGGCCACGCGCGAGATGATGAACGACCCCCTCAAGACCGAGCGCCTCATGGGTGACTGGTACACCAACCTGACTGCCGGCATCCGCCGCACCCTGGCCATCGCCAAGAGCAGTGATCCGTCACTGGCAGCGTACTTCGCCGAGGAAGCCGCAGCCTCCACCAAGAGTTCCTCGGAGTACCAGAAGCAGGTCGAAGGCTTGCTGGTCACCCCCGAAGAGAAGGCGCTGTTCCAGAAGATCGGCGAGCAGCGCAAGGTCTACCTGTCCTCGCGTGACCAGATCGTCAAACTGAAGGCGGCAGGCAACGTGGAAGAGGCCATGCGCCTGCTTGATACGGTGTTCGTGCCGGCGGCTGCGACCTACCAGAAGCTCATGCGCGAATTGGTCGACATCCAGCGCAAGGCCATCGATGATACCGCCAAGGAAATCGACAACATCGCCGCCCAGAGCCGCATCCTGATCCTGGTGCTGGAGGGCCTGATCCTGTTGCTGGGCATCGTGCTGGCGCGCGCCTTGACGCTGGGCATCACCAAGCCCCTGCAAACGGCGGTGGTGGTGTCGCGCAAGGTGGCCGAAGGCGACCTGGCCACCGAGGTACAGGTCAAGTCAAGCGACGAGACCGGGCAGTTGCTGCAATCCCTGAAGGACATGAATGACAGCCTGCGCGGCATCGTCACCAATGTGCGCTCGGGTACCGACACCATCAGCACGGCCTCGGCCGAGATCGCCGCCGGCAACCTGGACCTCTCCAGCCGCACCGAGCAGCAGGCCAGTTCGCTGGAAGAGACCGCGTCGGCCATGGAAGAACTGATTTCCACCGTGCGCCAGAATGCCGACAATGCCCGCCAGGCGGCGCAGCTGGCGCAATCGGCCTCCAGCGTGGCCGAGCAGGGCGGTGGCGTGGTCAACCAGGTGGTCGATACCATGGGCGCCATCAATGCGTCCTCGCGCAAGATCGTGGACATCATCAGCGTGATCGATGGCATCGCCTTCCAGACCAACATCCTGGCGCTCAACGCCGCGGTGGAAGCCGCGCGTGCCGGTGAACAGGGACGCGGTTTTGCGGTGGTCGCTTCGGAAGTGCGCTCGCTGGCCCAGCGCTCGGCGTCTGCCGCCAAGGAGATCAAGGAGCTGATCAATGACTCGGTGGAAAAAGTCGGCGACGGCAGCCGCCTGGTCGAGCAGGCCGGCGCCACCATGCAGGAAGTAGTCAGCAGCGTGCGCCACGTTACCGACATCGTCGCCGAGATCAGCGCGGCCAGTGCCGAGCAGACCAGCGGCATCGAGCAGATCAACCTGGCCATCACCCAGATGGATCAGGTGACCCAGCAGAATGCAGCGCTGGTGGAGCAGGCGGCTGCGGCTGCCGCTTCCATGCAGAACCAGGCGGGACGGCTGGCGCAGATGGTCAGCGTGTTCCGGGTCAGTGAAGGGGAAGCCGTGGTGCGCCGGGAGATCGATGTGACCCCGGCCAGCCCGACGCTGCCGCACTGAGCCTGCTTCAGCGCAGGCCCGCGCCGGGCTGCTTCCAGTAGTCCGGCTGCGCATAGGCGTGCCGCAGGAAATCCACGAAGGCGCGAATGCGCAGCGGCAGGTGCCGCCGCTGTGCAAACACCGCGTAGATGGAAGGTGCCGGGGCGGCGAATTTGTCCAGTACCGTCACCAGTTCGCCCGCCTCGATGGCCGCGCCCACTTCCCACATCGAGCGCCAGGCCAGGCCGCGCCCGGCCAGCGCCCAGTTGTGCAGCACCTCCCCGTCATTGCAGACCATGTTGCCCCCGACCTTGTAGACGCTCACCTTGCCTGATTGCTTGAGGGTCCAGCCGCGCTGGCTGCCTTCGCTGCTCATGGCCAGGCAGTTGTGGCGCGCCAGCTCATCAGGACTGGCCGGCGTGCCATGACGGCGCAGGTAGGACGGGGCGGCCACGATCACGCGATGGTTCTCGGCCAGCTTCACGCTCACGAGGTTGGAGTCCGTCAGGGTGGCGATGCGGATGGCCACGTCGATGCCTTCACCGATCACGTCGGCAATACGATCATTCAGGTTCAGGGTGAGCGTGACATCGCGGTGCTCGGCCAGGAAGGAAGGCACCAGTGGTGCCACGTGCTGGCGGCCAAAGCCGGCCGGGGCCGAGATCAGCAATTGCCCGCTGGCACGGGCGCTGCGTTCGGACACCGCCGATTCGGCATCTTCCAGGTCGGCCAGGATGCGCTGGCAGTCCTCCAGGAAGGCCGCGCCCTCGTTGGTGAGCACGATCTTGCGCGTGGTTCGCTGCAGCAGTTTGACACCCAGGCGCTCCTCCAGCGCATCGAGGCGCCGGCCTATCATGGCCGGGGCGATGCCTTCCGCACGGGCGGCCGCCGACAGGCTGCCACGGGCGGCTACCTCGGCAAAGGTCGAAATCTGCTTGAACTGATCCATGCTGTCACCCTCCCCACGCCTTTCTATCGGCGGCAAAGCCGCGCCGCAACTGGCGCGGCGCGATGCGGCCATTATCGGCTCACTTGTGACTAAAACGCAAAGATAAATTGATAAAAGCTTTCACTCATATCGATTTGGTTTAAATATACTGCGTACATAAAGTGTCTGATGCGATGCAAAAAGCTGCACGCTCTCAGGCACAATCATGAAAACAAGATCACCCAGTCCATTTTTCTTTTTGAGGAGTCCAGCATGACGCAACTGAAGCTGCCCACCGGCATGGAAATCTCCGGCGAGATCAAGCCGGGTTACGAGAACGTCCTGACCTTTGAAGCCCTGTCGCTGGTCGCCAAGCTCTCGCGCGCCTTCGAAAGCCGCCGCCAGGAACTGCTGGCCGCCCGTGCCGAGCGCGTCAAGCGCCTGGACGCCGGCGAGCGCCCCGACTTCCTGAAGGAAACCGAATCCATCCGCACCGGCGACTGGAAGATCGCCCCCATTCCCGAGGCCCTGAAGTGCCGCCGCGTGGAAATCACCGGCCCGGTCGAGCGCAAGATGGTCATCAACGCCTTCAACTCGGGCGCCGACAGCTACATGACCGACTTCGAGGATTCCAACTCCCCGGTCTGGGACAACCAGATCAGCGGCCAGATCAACCTGTATGACGCCATCCGCCGCACCATCTCGCTGGAATCGAACGGCAAGAGCTACAAGCTCAACGACAAGATCGCCACCCTGGTGGTGCGTCCGCGCGGCTGGCACCTGGATGAAAAGCACGTCACCATCGACGGCAAGCGCATCTCCGGCGGCATCTTCGACTTCGCCCTGTTCCTGTTCCACAACGCCAAGGAACAGCTGGCGCGCGGCGCCGGTCCGTACTTCTATCTGCCCAAGATGGAATCGCACCTCGAAGCCCGCCTGTGGAACGACATCTTCGTGATGGCCCAGAACGAAATCGGCCTGCCGCAAGGCACCATCAAGGCCACCGTGCTGATCGAGACCATCACCGCCGCCTTCGAGATGGAAGAAATCCTCTACGAACTGCGCGAGCACAGCGCTGGCCTGAATGCCGGCCGCTGGGACTACATCTTCTCCTGCATCAAGAAGTTCAAGAACGACAAGGACTTCTGCCTGGCCGATCGCGCCAAGGTCACCATGACCTCGCCTTTCATGCGCGCCTACGCGCTGCTGCTGCTGAAGACCTGCCACAAGCGCGGCGCGCCGGCCATCGGCGGCATGAGCGCGCTGATCCCGATCAAGAACGATCCGGAAAAGAACGCCATCGCCATGCAGGGCATCATCAACGACAAGCGCCGCGATGCGACCGACGGTTACGACGGCGGCTGGGTGGCCCACCCGGGCCTGGTCGAAGCCTCCATGAAGGAATTCGTGGCCGTGCTGGGCGACAAGCCCAACCAGTTCGAGAAGCAGCGTCCGGACGTCGAAGTGAAGGCGGCTGACCTGCTGAACTTCCAGCCGGAAACCCCGATCACCGAAGCCGGCCTGCGCTACAACATCAACGTCGGCATCCATTACCTGGGTGCCTGGCTGGCCGGCAACGGCTGCGTGCCCATCCACAACCTGATGGAAGATGCGGCCACCGCCGAAATCAGCCGTGCGCAGGTGTGGCAGTGGATCCGCAGCGCCAAGGGCAACCTGGAAGACGGCCGCAAGGTCACCGCTGACATGGTGCGCGCGATGATCCCGGAAGAGCTGGCCAAGGTGAAGCAAGTGGCAGGCGATGGCCCGACCTACGACCGCGCCGCCAAGATCTTTGAAGAAATGTCCACTTCCGAGACCTTCGCCGAGTTCCTGACGCTGCCGCTGTACGAAGAAATCTGATTCAGATCCGCTTCAGTTGAAATGAAAATCCCCGCCACTCGCAAGAGGGCGGGGATTTTTTTGTGCCCATCGCTTCACGTTGCGAAAGTACGAAAGCAAGAAAGTGAAGGACGAAAAAAATCCCCGACGAGTCGGGGATTTTTTATCAGCTTGAAAAGCTTAAGCAGCCGGAACGATGTTCGAAGCTTGCTTGCCCTTCGGGCCGGTGGTCACTTCGAAGGAAACGCGTTGGTTTTCCTTCAGGGACTTGAAGCCATTCGATTGAATAGCCGAGAAGTGAGCGAACAGATCTTCGCCACCTTCATCGGGAGTGATGAAACCAAAACCCTTTGCATCGTTGAACCACTTGACGGTACCAGTTGCCATTACGGACTCCTAAATTTAATTGATTGGGGCTTGCGCCCGGCTCTTTATCGTTACTCGGGAGGAATGACAGCGAAGAACCGCACTACCAGCTCGAATCCTAACGACGCGACGATTATACTCATTAAATCGAGAATGCAAGCCATTTTCGGCACGAAAGTTCAATTAAAAGTTTTAATGGTTTTTTTCGGTGCTTTAGATTTCCATGCATGCCGGGAAATGGTGCAATCCGTCGCCCGCAATCCCTTGTCTGGTGCGGCTTTCAGCGTGTCGGTCGATGTCCTACGAGGTCCTGTCCGTCAGTTTCTGACAGGCCGTTTCAGCCGTTTTGGCGGTGGATCAGCACAACCGCTTCGGTGGCAATCCCTTCTTCACGGCCCAAAAATCCCATTTTTTCGTTGGTTTTCGCCTTGATATTGACTTGCCCCTCGGTAATGCCGAGGTCGGCCGCAACGTTGGCGACCATGACCGGGATATGCGGTGCCATCTTGGGCGCCTGCGCGATGATGGTGGCATCCACGTTGCCCACGGCGTAGCCGGCGGCAGCCAGCCGCTTGGCGGCTTCGCGCAGCAGCACGCGCGAGTCGGCGCCCTTGAATTGCGGGTCGGTATCGGGGAAATGGCGGCCGATGTCGCCCAGCGCGGCAGCGCCGAAGAGCGCGTCGGTGATGGCGTGCAACAGTGCATCTGCATCCGAATGACCCAGCAGGCCCTTTTTGTGCGGGATGGTGACGCCGCCCAGGATCAGCGGGCGGCCTTCCACCAGGGCGTGGCAGTCATAGCCCTGGCCGATACGGAAGGGGAAGGGTGAAGAAGCGTTCATGCGTGCGGACCTTTCAGGAAGAATTCGGCCAGCGCGGCGTCCTGCGCCAGCGTGACCTTCAGATTGCGGGGGCTGCCCTCGACCAGGCGCGGACGCAAGCCCAGCATCTCGATGGCACTGGCGTCGTCGGTGATCTCGCCCAGGCGGCCTTGGGCTTGTGCCTGCTGCAAGGCGCGCTGCAGCAGGGCATAGGGAAACATCTGCGGGGTCTGCGCCGCCCAGAGGCCGGCGCGCGGGACGGTCTCCTGCGAGCGGGCAGGGGTGCCGCCATCGCCGCGCTTCAAGGTGTCGACGACCGGCACGGCCAACAGGCCACCGACTTCGTCGCCTGCCAGCGCATCGAGAAGACGATCCAGCAGCGCCGCATCCAACCCGGGACGGGCGGCATCATGGACCAGCACCCGGTCGGCGTCGGCGACCTGGTCACGGATGGCGTTGAGGCCATTGAACACGCTGTCCTGGCGCGTTGGTCCGCCGACCCGCAGGATGCTCACGCGTTGCAACAAATCCTGCGTCATCAGGGAGTCAATCCAGCCATCTTCGGCACTGACCACTACATAGGTATGCGCAATGCGTGCATGGGCCGCGAAGGTCTGCAGCGCGTGCAGCAGCATGGGCAGGCCTGCCAGCGGCATATATTGCTTGGGGATCTGGCCGCCCATGCGCGCGCCCACGCCTGCGGCGGGGATGAGCGCAACGTGGCGGGGCGGGGAAGACGCGGACTGCGAAGGGTTCATGCCATGCACCTGGCCCGGCGCCCGCCTGGCGGCGGCTTGCGATGGGGCCTTCGTTTATAATGGGAGGCTGAATTCTAATGCCAATCCCTTGCAAGCGACCGGCATTTTGCGGCGCTGCCAGCACGGCCGCCGCCACCGGGCCTGCGCCGTTGCTCTACTCGAATCAAGTCCAAACCAAGCCGATCCTCCCGATCCTGATGTCTTTTGACCCGAAAAAAAGCCTGCCCAAGGCAGGTGTGCGTTTCCAGCCTCCCGCCGTGCACGGTTCCGCCGATGCCTATCTGCTGGCCCAGGCCGCGCTGGCCCTGAAGGCCGAAGGCCGCATGCTGGCCGTGGTGGTGGCCGGGGCCACCGATGCCCAGCGCCTGCTGGCTGAAATCCCCTGGTTCCAGCCCAAGGACGGCGAGCGCCTGCGCTGCCACCTGCTGCCGGACTGGGAAACTCTGCCCTACGACGCCTTCTCGCCGCACCAGGACCTGGTCTCCGAACGCCTGGCCACGCTCTATGAAGTGCAGTCCGGCCAGTGCGACCTGCTGATCGTGCCGGCCACCACGGCCTTGTTGCGCATGGCACCGCCGCAGTTCCTGGCGGCTTATACCTTCTTCTTCAAGCAGGGTGAAAAACTCGACGAGGGCAAGCTGAAGTCCCAGCTCACCCTGGCCGGTTACACCCACGTGGGCCAGGTGATGTCGCCGGGCGAATATTCGGTGCGTGGCGGCCTGATCGACATCTTCCCCATGGGCTCGGTGCTGCCGTACCGGCTGGACCTGTTCGGCGACACCATCGAGACCATCCGCACCTTCGACGCCGATACCCAGCGCTCGCTCTATCCGGTGCCCGAAGTCCGCCTGCTGCCGGGCCGCGAATTCCCCATGGACGAGGCCTCGCGCCTGGCCTTCCGCAATCGCTGGCGCGAAGTGTTCGAGGGCGATCCCTCGCGCTCGGCCATCTACAAGGACATCGGCAACGGCATCGCCTCGGCGGGCATCGAATACTACCTCCCGCTGTTCTTCGAAGAGACGGCTACGCTCTTCCAGTACCTGCCGGCCAATGCCATGTTCGCCACCGTCGGCGACATCGAACAGGCCATCAAACGCTTCTGGAGCGATACCCGCTCGCGTTGGACCTTCCTTCATGCCGACCGTGAGCGCCCGGTGCTGGAGCCGCGCGCCATCTACCTGGACGATGAAGATTTCTTCACCCTGCTGAAACCCCACGCCCGCTGGGTGCTCAAGACCGATGATGCGCCTTCGGCCATCTCGGCTCCGCTACCCAACATCGCCGTCAACCGCCGTGCGGAAGATCCGCTGGTCAACCTGCGCAGCTTCCTGCTCAAGGGCGCCGAGCGCGTGCTGATCTGTGCCGAGAGCAATGGCCGGCGTGAAACCCTGCAGCAATATTTTGCGGAATACGACCTGCATCCGGCGCTGTGCGACGACTGGAACGGTTTCCTTTCCAGCACTGAGCCGCTGATGCTGGGCGTGGCCCCGCTGCACGCAGGTTTCGTCACCGCCGCTGGCCTGGCGCTGATCACCGAGACTGAGCTGTACGCCGGCAGCGGCCGCCGCGCCGGCAGCCGCAAGCAGCAGGCCGCCACCGATGTGGAATACATGGTGCGCGACCTGTCGGAACTGAAGATCGGTGACCCGGTGGTCCACAGCAGCCACGGCATCGGCCGCTACATGGGCCTGGTCAGCATGGACCTGGGGGAGGGCGAGACCGAGTTCCTGCACCTGGAATATGCCAAGGAGACCAAGCTCTACGTGCCGGTGTCGCAACTGCACGTGATCTCGCGTTACTCCGGCGCCTCGCCGGAAGATGCGCCGCTGCATGCGCTGGGCTCGGGCCAGTGGGAAAAGGCCAAACGCAAGGCCGCCCAGCAGGTGCGGGATACCGCCGCCGAACTGCTGAACCTGTACGCCCGCCGAGCGCTGCGCCAGGGCCATGCCTTCCAGTATTCGGCGCATGACTATGAAGCCTTCGCCGACAGTTTCGGTTTCGAGGAAACGGCCGACCAGGCCGCCGCCATCAATGCCGTCATCAAGGACATGACCGGCGGCAAGCCCATGGACCGCCTCATCTGCGGCGATGTCGGCTTCGGCAAGACCGAAGTGGCCTTGCGTGCCGCCTTCGTGGCGGTGATGGGCGGCAAGCAGGTCGCCATCCTGGCACCGACTACGCTGCTGGCCGAACAGCATGCCGCCACCTTCGCGGACCGCTTCGCCAACTGGCCGGTCAAGATTGCCGAACTGTCGCGCTTCCGCACCGGCAAGGAAGTCTCGCAAGCCATCAAGGGCCTGGGCGATGGCACCATCGATATCGTCATCGGTACCCACAAGCTGCTCTCCGATGAGGTGAAGTTCTCGCGCCTGGGCCTGGTCATCATCGATGAAGAACATCGTTTCGGTGTGCGCCAGAAGGAAGCCCTGAAGTCGCTGCGCGCCGAGGTGGATGTCTTGACGCTGACCGCCACGCCGATCCCGCGGACCCTGGGCATGGCGCTGGAAGGCCTGCGCGATTTCTCGGTGATCGCCACCGCGCCGCAGAAGCGCCTGGCCATCAAGACCTTCGTGCGCGCCGAGCAGGAATCGACCATCCGCGAAGCCTGCCTGCGCGAGTTGAAGCGCGGCGGCCAGGTCTACTTCCTGCACAACGAAGTGGAAACCATTGCCAACCGCAAGGCCGCGCTGGAGCAGCTGTTGCCGGAAGCCCGCATCGGTGTGGCGCACGGCCAGATGCACGAGCGCGACCTGGAAAAGGTGATGCGTGATTTCGTGGCGCAGCGCTTCAACATCCTGCTCTGTACCACCATCATCGAGACCGGCATCGACGTGCCGACCGCCAACACCATCATCATGCATCGCGCCGACAAGTTCGGCCTGGCGCAGCTGCACCAGTTGCGTGGCCGGGTCGGCCGTTCGCACCACCAGGCCTATGCCTACCTGCTGGTGCAGGATGTGCAGGGCTTGTCCAAGCAGGCGCAGCGCCGGCTGGAAGCCATCCAGCAGATGGAGGAACTGGGCAGCGGCTTCTATCTCGCCATGCACGACCTGGAAATCCGTGGTGCCGGCGAGGTGCTGGGCGATCACCAGTCGGGCGAGATCCACGAGATCGGTTTCCAGATGTATTCGGACATGTTGAACGAGGCCGTGCGCGCCCTGAAGGATGGCCGCGAACCGGACCTGGCGGCGCCGCTCTCGACCACCACCGAGATCAACCTGCATGCCCCCGCCTTGCTGCCCAATGACTTCTGCGGCGATGTGCATGAACGCCTCTCGCTCTACAAGCGCTTCGCCAACTGCGAGAAGGCCGACGCCATCGATGCCTTGCAGGAAGAACTGATCGACCGCTTCGGCAAGCTGCCTGATGCCGCCAAGGCCTTGATCGAAACGCACCGCCTGCGCATTGCCGCCAAGCCGCTGGGCATCATCAAGATCGATGCGCATTCGGAAGCGGCGCTGTTGCAGTTCGTTCCCAATCCGCCGATCGACGCCATGCGCATCATCGAGCTGGTGCAGAAGAACCGCCAGGTCAAGCTCAATGGCCCGGACAAGCTGCGCATCACGGCCAGCATGCCGGACCTCAATGCCCGCGTGCAGCAGGTCAAGGCGACCATGAAGGCGCTTACCGGCTGAACCGCTTCCCGGCCGCGCATTACCGAATCCCACCGCATCCATGAATCAACAGAACAACATGAACCTGATCCTGCAAGCCCCCAAGCACCACGCTGTTTCTTCTTCGGCCATCGAGACCATTGCGGAGTTGGCCGGTGGCCGCGCCGAACGCATCAGTGATAGCCACGTACCGGAGGCCGACGCCTGGCGCGTGGCTGGCGTAAGCCAGAGCGATGCACTCAAGGCCAGCATCGATGCGGCCTGCCTGCAGGCACGCCTGGACTATGCCTTCATCGAAGAGGGCCGCAAGCTGTCCGATTTCCGCCTGGTGGCGATGGACATGGATTCCACCCTCATCACCATCGAATGCATCGATGAGATCGCCGACATGCAGGGTTTGAAGCCGCAGGTGGCCGAGATCACCGAAGCCGCCATGCGCGGCGAGATCGAGTTCAACGAAAGCCTGACCCGCCGCGTGGCATTGCTCAAGGGCCTGGATGCGGGTGCGCTGCAGCGGGTCTACGATGAACGCCTGCAGCTGTCCTTGGGCGCGGAAAACATGCTCAAGGCAGTGCAGGCCGCAGGCCTGAAGACGCTGCTGGTCTCGGGCGGCTTCACTTTCTTTACCGACCGCATGAAGGCACGCCTGAACCTGGACTACACCCACGCCAACACCCTGGAAGTGGCCGACGGCAAGCTCACCGGCAAGGTGGTCGGCGGCATCGTCAATGCCGAGGAGAAGCGTTCGACGGTGGAGCGTATCTGCCGCGAGATTGGCGCCGAACCGGGCCAGGCCATCGTCATGGGTGATGGTGCGAATGACCTGCGCATGATGGGCATCGCGGGCCTGTCGGTGGCCTTCCGCGCCAAGCCGGTGGTGCGTGCCCAGGCCAGTGTGGGCTTGAATTTCGTGGGACTGGACGGCATCTTGAATCTGCTGGCCTGACCTCGGGGCCGGTTTCCCCTCACTTCAGGAGACACGATGAACCAGGAACTGGTATTCGATCCGCAGACCCAGACCGGCCGAGACCTGGTCTGGTGGCTCTATCTGGCACATGCCGCCTGCCTGGTATTTTCGCTGGGCATGCTGTCCTGGCTGCCCCTGATCGTCAATTACCTCAAGCGCGGCGACGTGCGCGAGACCTTCCTCTACACGCACCATCGCTGGCAGATCCGTTCCTTCTGGTGGTACCTGTTCTGGCTGTTCGCCGGCGGCGTGCTGTGGGCGACGGTGATCGGCATTCCCGTGGCGATCCTGGTGTTCTCGCTGGCCTGGATCTGGAAAGCCTACCGGCTCATCAAGGGCTTCCTCGACCTGCAGGACAACAAGCCCATGCCGGTCTGATGCGGCACTTGGATGCTTCCTGCGCTCAAACGGCACCTTCGGGTGCCGTTTTTGTTTCCTTCGGGCAAAGAAAGCTTGCGCAAGGGATAATAGTGATATTGAAAGATTTCAATGATAATCTCGAAGTATTACTAGATAGCATTAGAGCTAGAACCCAGCGAACTTTCGTTCACGCGCGCCCCTCTGCGAGCGCCGGGGCGGGGACGCTCACTCCAAAGGGGGAAACCTGCGCATGAAGAACTGGACGATCAAGCAACGCATCCTCGGGAGCTTCGGGCTCATCCTGCTGCTCATGGCCGTCATGGCCGGGATTTCAGCGGTCAACCTGGGGCGCATCGAGAAGAGCGCGACGGCCCTCCGCGAGGACTCCACCCCAGGCCTTTACTACAGTACCCAGATCAACGCCGCCTGGTATGAAAACCTGCTGATGACCCAGCAGATCATCCAGATCGATACCAGCGAGGCCGAGCGCCAGGCCGACCTGGCCCTGCTGCGCCGCAACGCCGAGCGCCTGGACCGCCTCCAGGAAGATTACGACAAGACCATCTTCAGCGATGGCGACCGCAAGCTCTTCGAGCAATTCAAGGAAACGCGGCAAAAGTATCGCGCCATCGTCAGCGAAGTCTTGAAGATGGACTTCAGCCAGCGCGCCCCCATCGACAAGATCGTCAATGACCAGATCCGTCCGCAATGGCGCATCGGCTACCAGTTGACGCAGCGCATGGTCGACACCAACAAGGCCATTGCCGAAGACGCCGCCCAGCGTATCGGCGACGCCGTCAACTCGGCCCAGTTCACCCTGATGACGGCGCTCATGGCCGCGCTGCTGGTGGCGCTGGTGTGTGGTTTCTTCCTGATGCGCGCCATCAACGAACCGCTGCAGAAGCTCATGGGCCTGCTCGACATCATGCGTTCGGGCGACTTCTCGCGCCGCGTGGCGCTGGACCGCAACGATGAATTCGGCATCCTCGGCAATGGTTTTGACCGCATGACCGATGAACTGACCGCGCTGGTCTCGCAGGCACAGAAGTCCTCGGCGCGCGTGGCCACGTCGGTCACCGAGATCGCCGCCACCGCCCGCCAGCAACAGGCCACCGCCGCCGAAACGGCCGCCACCACCACCGAGATCGGCGCCACCTCGCGCGAGATCCACGCGACCTCGCGTGACCTGGTGCGCACCATGAATGAAGTGTCGGTGGTCTCCGAACAGACTTCGGCGCTGGCCGGCAGCGGCCAGGCGGGCTTGACCCGCATGGGCGACACCATGCAGAACGTGATGGACGCGGCCGGTTCGGTCAGCGCCAAACTGGCCATCCTCAACGAGAAGGCGGGCAACATCAACCAGGTCGTCACCACCATTACCAAGGTGGCCGACCAGACCAACCTGCTGTCGCTGAACGCCGCCATCGAGGCCGAGAAGGCCGGCGAGCATGGTCGTGGCTTCTCGGTAGTGGCCACCGAGATCCGCCGGCTGGCCGACCAGACTGCCGTGGCCACCTACGACATCGAAGTCATGGTCAAGGAAATCCAGTCGGCCGTGGCGGCCGGCGTGATGGGCATGGACAAGTTCTCCGACCAGGTCCGGCGCGGCATGCAGGATGTGCAGACTGCCGGCAGCCAGCTCTCGCAGATCATTGCGCAGGTGCAGGCGCTGGCACCGCGCTTCCAGATCGTCAACGAAGGCATGCAGGCCCAGGCCAGCAGCGCCGAGCAGATCAACCAGGCGCTGGTGCAGCTCTCCGAGGCGGCCCAGCAGACGGTGGAGTCGCTGCAGCAATCGAGCCAGGCCATCGACGAACTCAATGTGGTCTCCAATGAATTGCGCAATGGTGTTTCGCGCTTCAAGGTGACGGACTGAGCACCGGACCGGTCCAGCCCAGCGTGCTCATGAGCCAGTCCCTGCATCTGCTGTTCTCCCTCGGGGAAGAGCGCTACGCCTTGCCCACCACTGCGGTGGCGATGGTGCTGCCGCTGACGCCCTGCAAATCGCTGCCCGGGGCACCCGCATGGGTGGCTGGCCTGCTGCCGCACGGCCGCAGCCACGTTCCCGTGATCGACCTGTCCATGCTGGCATTGGGGCGACCCGCCCCCGCCCGGGCGAGCACCCGCCTGGTGCTGGTGCATTACCAGGGCAGCCTGGCGGCACCGGTGTTGCTGGGCCTGATCCTGGAGCAGGCGACCGATACCCTGCGCATCGACCCGGCCGACTTCGCACCTGCGGCCATCCGCAATGACGGCGCACCTTACCTCGGGCCGGTCCTGCCCTACCAGGGCGGCCTGCTGCAGCGGGTGGAAGTGGGGGAACTGCTCGATCCGGCCGCATGCGCCTTGCTCTATCCCGAGGTGCCGGCATGAAGACCCTGCCGCTGATCGCCGACAAGCTCAAGGCCGCCATGGGACTGGACATCGCCACCGTTGGCAGCAGCCTCATCGAGCGCGTGGTGCGCGAGCGCATGGCCGCGCTGGCCATCGACGACGATGGCCTCTATCTGGCACGCCTGCAAGCGTCGGCGGAGGAACTGCAGGCCCTGATCGAACTGGCCGTGGTGCCGGAGACCTGGTTCTTCCGTGACCGCGAAGCCATCCTGGCCACAGCCCGCCTGGCGCGCGAACGGCTGGCGGCTCAGCCGGGCCATCCGGTGCGCATCCTGAGCGTGCCGTGCTCTACCGGTGAAGAGCCGTATTCGCTGGCCATGGCCCTGCTGGAGGCGGGCGTGATGCCGTCACAGTTCGTCATCGAAGCCTACGACATCCGTACCCGCTCTCTGGAGATCGCTGCCGCCGGGGTCTACGGCCGCAATTCCTTCCGGGGCCAGGACCTTGGATTCAGGGCTCGCCATTTCCTGCCCCTGGAGCAAGGCTGGCAATTGAGTGAAGCGATCCGCCAGCAAGTGCGCTTTGCCCCCGGCAATCTGCTGGCCCCGGATTTCTTGCGGCAGGCAGCGCCCTACGATTTCATTTTCTGCCGCAATGTGCTGATCTACTTCGAACGCGACGTGCAGCGCCAGGTCGTGACCCTGCTGGAGAGCCTCATGCAGGCCGGCAGCGTGATCTTCGTCGGTCCGGCCGAAGGCGGCATCCTGCTCAGTCCACGTCTGGAGTCGGCCGGCATTGCCCTGGCCTTCGGCTTTCGCAAGCGGGTGGCGGCCGAGCGGCCAGCCTGGCATCGCGCGATGCTGGCGGCGCCGCTGCCACCCTTGGCGCAGCCCGGTGCGCCGGGCGCGCCGCGTCCGCTCACGCCGCCGGCCTTCGCCACGGCAGGCGTGCAGCCCTTCGCAGCCCCTGCGGCGGCGCCGCTTTGCGCAAGCCGCCAGCCCTTGCTGGAGCGTGCGCGAGTGCTGGCCGATGAGGGGCAGCTCGCGCAGGCTGCCGGCTTGTGCGAGCAAGCCATGGCCGAGCAGGGACCCAGTGCCGAAGCCTTTTACCTGCAAGGCCTGATCCACGATGCCGGGGGAGACATCGAACAGGCCCAGCGCTGCTATCGCAAGGTGCTTTATCTGGCACCCCGTCACCACGCCGCTTTGCTGCAACTGGCCGCGTTGCTGCAGGCCCAGGGCGACGCGGCGGGTGCCGATCGCCTGCGCCAGCGTGCTGGCCGTGTGACGGCGAGCGAGGAGCCGCATCATGGCTGAACTGAGCGTGACATCATCCGGCACGACGCTGGAGGCCTGCTGGAGCCGCATCGGTACCAAGGGCGATGGCAGCTGCCCCGAGCTGGCGCATCACATCCGCTGCCTGAACTGCCCGACCTTTGCCCGCGCGGCATTGCTTCAGCTTGATCGCGTGGAGGCCTCCGATGAAGTGGCGCAGCGATGGCTGCACGCGGGGATGGCGATGGAAGAGGTGCAAGAAGATCAGGCGACACTGGCCTCGGCGCTGGTGGTGCGCATCGCCGGCGAATGGCTGGCCATTGCCACGTCGGTGGTGCAGGAAGTGACCGGGGCGCGGCCGCTGCACAGCCTGCCGCACCAGCGCAACAGCGCCATCGCCGGCGTGCTCAATATTCGCGGTGCATTGCGCATCTGTGTGTCGCTGGCGCAGCTGTTCCAGCTGCCGGCCCAGACATCGGCTCAGCATCTGCTGGTGGCGGCCCATGAAGGGCAGGTGCTGGTGTTCCCGGTGGAAGAGGTGGCCGGTGTGCACCGCTACCGGCATGACAGCCTGGCCCCGGTACCGACCACCCTGGCGCAGGCGGCCATCCAGTACACACGCGGCATGGTGGAGTGGCGCGGCCGTCCCATCGGCTTGCTTGACCATGAATTGCTGTTCTACGTACTCAACCGGAGCATGACATGAGTACGCCCGATCTCAGCCAGATGTCCATGCTGGACCTGTTCCGCTTCGAGGCGGAAAGCCAGATCTCCCAGCTCAATACCAGCCTGCTGGCCCTCGAACAGCAGCCGACGGCCGCCGAACACCTGGAAGCCTGCATGCGCGCCGGCCACTCGCTCAAGGGCGCAGCGCGCATCGTCGGCCTGGAAGCCGCGGTCAAGGTGGCCCACGTGCTGGAGGACTGCTTCGTGCTGGCGCAGCAGGGCAAGCTGCTGCTGGAGAAGAAACATATCGATGTGCTGCTGCACGGGGCCGACCTGCTGGGACGGATCGCCTCGCCACCGGACGGCGACGAGGCTTGGGCCGACCACGCCGGCAGTGCCGAGGTGCAGGCTTTCCTGCAAGCCTTGCCGGCCGTGATGAGTGGTGCAGACGCCCCTCCCTGGCCGGTACCGACGGCCGCAATGCAGGAGGCCCGCGCCGCCGAGGCGGCCCCGCAGCCGGCACCGCCTGCGCCGTCGGCCGCAGCCACGGAGCCGGCGCAGCCTGTCGCAACGGCACCCATCGCCAGCCAGGCTGCCGCCGCGCGCGCCGTGCGCGTGAGTGCGGACAGCCTGGACCGCCTCTTGAGCCTGACCGGTGAATCGCTGGTGGAGTCGCGCCGCCTGAAACCCTTCTCTGCCAGCATGTTGCGCATGAAGCGCGTGCAGCGCGAAGCCGTGCAGGCGCTGGACCTGCTGCAACAGAAATTGTCGTCCAGCCAGCTCGATGAATTTGCCCAGACCACGCTGGCCGAACTGCGTGCACTGATGCAAACCAACCAGCAACTGCTGGGTGAGCAATTGATTGCACTCGACGCCTTCGACCGGCGTTCGGTCAATCTCTCGCAACAGCTCTATGACGAGGCCCTGGCCTGCCGGATGCGGCCCTTTGCCGACGGCACTGGCGGCTTTGCGCGCATGGTGCGCGACGTCGGCCATGCGCTGGGCAAGTCGGTGCGGCTGGAGATCAGCGGCAACACCACGCAGATCGATCGCGACATCCTGGAGAAACTGGAAGCACCGCTGGGCCACCTGCTGCGCAATGCGGTCGACCATGGCATCGAGGACGCCGCTGCGCGCCGTGCCGCAGGAAAGCCGGAGCAGGGCGTGGTGCGACTGGAGGCGCGCCACAGTGCGGGCATGCTGATGATCGAGGTCGCCGATGACGGTGGCGGCATCGACCTGGACCGGCTACGCCGCACCGTAGTCGAGCGCGGCTTGTCTACCGAAGACATGGCCGCGCGCCTGTCCGACGCCGAATTGCTGGACTTCCTGCTCTTGCCCAGCTTCAGCCTGCGCGACACCGTCACCGAGATTTCCGGGCGCGGCGTTGGCCTGGACGTGGTGGCGGACATGCTCAAGCAAGTGCGCGGCACGATCCGTATCACCACGCGCAAAGGGCAGGGCAGCCGCTTCCTGCTGCAGTTGCCGCTGACGCTGTCGGTGATCCGCAGCCTGTTGGTGGAGATCGCCGGTGAACCTTATGCGTTTCCGCTGGCCTACGTGAATCGGACCTTGCGTTTGCCGGCCGAGGACTTGCAGACCCTGGAGGGCTATCAGCACTTCAGCCACGCAGGCCGCCAGGTTGGCCTGGTCAGCGCACACCAGGTGCTGCAGCGCGGCCAGTGGCGCGCGCGGGATGGCAGCGTGTGCGTGGTGGTCATTGGCGAAGAGGAACACAGCTACGGTATCGCGGTCGATGCTTTCCTGGGCGAGCGCATGCTGGTGGTGCAACCGCTGGATGCGCGCCTGGGCAAGATCCCCGACATCCTGGCCGGGGCGCTGATGGAAGATGGCGCGCCCTTGCTGATCCTGGACGTGGCCGATCTGCTGCGCACCGTGGAAAAGCTGACCGCTTCCGGGCGCCTGCAGACGGTCGGCCAGGACAGCGCCGACCAGGCCGCCGTGACCGTGCGCAAGAAAGTGCTGGTGGTCGACGATTCGCTGACCGTGCGCGAGCTGGAACGCAAGTTGCTGGCCAACCGGGGCTACCAGGTCACGGTGGCCGTCGATGGCATGGATGGCTGGAACGCCGTGCGTGCCGAGCATTTCGACCTGGTCATCACCGATATCGACATGCCGCGCATGGATGGCATCGAGCTGGTCACCCTCATACGCGGCGCGCCGCAATTGCAGGCGTTGCCGGTGATGATCGTGTCCTACAAGGATCGTGAAGAAGATCGGCAGCGTGGCCTGGCGGCCGGCGCCGATCATTATTTCACCAAGAGCAGTTTCCATGACGAAAGCCTGTTGCAGGCCGTCACGGATTTGATTGGAGAGGCCACAACGTGAAGATCGGCATCGTCAACGACACCCCCATGATGGTGGAAGTGCTGCGCCGGGTGATTGCCGAATCCGCCCGCCATGAACTGATCTGGATCGCCCGCGACGGTGAGCAGGCCGTGCAGATGTGCGCCTGGCAATTGCCGGACGTGGTGCTGATGGATCTGCTCATGCCCAAGATGGATGGCGTGGAAGCCACGCGCCGCATCATGCAGGACACCCCTTGCCCCATCCTGGTGGTGACCTCCGACATGGATACCAGCGCCGCCAAGATCTATGAAGCCATGGGTCATGGAGCCCTCGACGCCACCCAGACCCCGGCGCTCATCGGTGCGGCCGGCAAGCGCGATGCGGCGGCACTGATCGAGAAGATCGACAACCTCGGGCGTTTGAGTCCCGACGACATGGCCGCGCCGGTACGCCGCCCGGTACGCCCGCTGGCGCCGGCCGCCCATGGCGACCTGCCCCCGCTGGTGGCCATCGGCGCATCGGCTGGCGGTCCGGCGGCGCTCTCGACGCTGCTCAAGCAGGTGCCAAGCGAATTTGCGGGCAGCATCGTGATCGTGCAACACATCGATGCTGCCTTTGCGCCCGGCATGGCCCAATGGCTGCAGCAGCAGTCGGCCTTGCGCGTGCGCCTGGCGGTCGAAGGTGACCTGCCGCGCCGGGGAGAAGTCCTGCTGGCGGGCAGCAACCATCATCTCGTGTTCAAGGAAGGCAGCCGCCTGGGTTACGTCGACGGCGCGCCCACCGACGTCTACCGGCCCTCGGTCGACGCCTTCTTCCACAGCATCGTGCGGCACTGGGAAGGCAAGGCTACCGGCGTACTGCTCACCGGCATGGGCCGCGATGGCGCAGCGGGCTTGAAAGCCCTGCGTGAGAACGGCTATCACACCCTGGCGCAGGACCAGAAAAGCTGCGCCGTCTATGGCATGCCCAAGGCGGCCGTGGCGCTCAACGCCGCCGTCGAGGTCCTGCCGGTCAGTGCCATGGCGGCACGGCTGCAGGCGCTGCTGGCTGCAGCCTGACCCCATTGAAATGAAGGAAAGCATGATGAGTTCGGTGCAAGCAACCGACACCACGGCCAGCGCCCCGGCGTTGCCCGCGGACGACTACAAGATCATGGTATTGCTGGTGGATGACCAGGCCATGGTTGGCGAGGCGATCCGCCGCGCCCTGGCCAAGGAAGACAATATCGATTTCCACTTCTGCACCCGCGCTGATGAAGCCCTGGCCGTGGCCGAGAAGACCCGCCCCACGGTGATCCTGCAGGACCTGGTCATGCCCGGCGTGGATGGCATGACCCTGGTGCGTCAGTATCGTGCCAGCCCGGTGCTGGCCAATGTGCCGATCATCGTGCTGTCCTCCCGCGACGATGCCGAGATCAAGCGTGATGCCTTTGCCGGGGGCGCCAATGACTACATGGTCAAGCTGCCGGACGTGATCGAACTGGTGGCGCGGCTGCGCTATCACTCCCGCTCCTACATCAACCTGCTGCAGCGCGACGCCGCCTATCGCGCCCTGCGCGAGAGCCAGCAGCAGTTGCAGAAAACCAATTTCGAACTGCAGCGCCTCACCAATACCGACGGCTTGACCGGCATTGCCAACCGCCGCTATTTCGATGACTACCTGGGCGCGGAATGGCGCCGTGCGCGGCGTGACGGATTGCACCTGGCGCTGCTGCTGATCGATGTGGATTTCTTCAAGCTCTACAACGACAACTACGGCCACGTGGCCGGTGACGCCGTGCTGCGCCAGGTGGCACAGACCCTGGACAACAGCATCCAGCGTCCGGCCGACCTGTCGGCGCGCTTTGGCGGCGAAGAATTTGCCATGATCCTGCCGCGCACGCCGCTGGAGGGGGCGCAAGCCCTGGGCCAGAAACTGTGCCAGTTGATCGAGTCCAACCAGGTGCCGCATGCCCGTTCCGGCATCAGCCAGTGGCTGACGGTGAGCATCGGGGCGGCCTGCATGGTCCCCACCGAGCACCAGGAGATCAGCGAACTGATCGAGATGGCTGACCGCCGCCTGTATCTGGCCAAACAGCAGGGGCGCAATCGCGTGGTCTGGCAGGACGGCTGAACACGAAAAGAACAAGCAGGCCGGATGCAGCAGAGCTGCGCCGGCCCATCGATGAAGACACGGAAGGAAACCGGAATGCGTACCATCGCCAGCCTGGAAGAACTGAAATCGCTGGCGGGCCAGGAAGTGGCCTGCAGCGAATGGATTGCCGTCACGCAGGAACAGGTGGATCGTTTCGCCGATGCGACCGGCGACCATCAATGGATCCACGTTGACCCCGAACGCGCCGCGCGCGAGCTGCCTTACGGTGGCACGGTAGCGCATGGTTTCCTGACCCTGGCCTTGCTGCCGCGCATGCTGTCGGAGTCCATCAGCCTGGGTCCGGATGTGCGCATGCTGCTCAACTACGGGCTCAACCGCGTTCGTTTCCCGGCCCCCTTGCCGGTCGGCCGGCGGGTGCGCGGCCTGATCCGGCTGGAGTCCACCGAGGACATTCCCGGCGGCATCCAGTTGGCCTGGCTCATCACGGTCGAGTGTGAAGGATCGGACAAGCCGGTGTGCGTGGCCGAATTCCTGGTACGCCGCTACTGAGCATCCGGGCCGCCCCCCCCGGAAGGGGCCGCTCGCTTTCTCGCAGAAGCTCATGCATTGTGTGGCCTGAGCGCATCGCTGGCGGTTGCCTGCGTGGATTTTCACCAGGGCCGTCGCCCGAACTTGTCTTTCAGTGCTAATGTGCAATCATTCGGCCGCTCCCTTGTGGCGCTGCCGCCGCGTCCTTGCTGAACCCGCCGCTCATGATGTCAGAACGACCCCTCCATCAGGTTGACGCCGATCCGGATTGTCCCCGGAAGGAGCTCGCCTTTCTCCAGCAGACGCTGTCCTACATTGCCCGCGGTGCGCCGCTGGAGCAATTGCTGGGCCGCATCGCCAGCGCTTTCTCGGCCAGCTATCCGCAACGCTGCCTGGCCATCTTCCTGTTTGATCCCCAGTCCCGCCGCATGACGGTGGGCGCGGCACCGCGCCTGTCTGCGGCCTTCCTGGACGAACTGGGCCAATTGGACGTGCAAGACCCTGACTCGGCTCCGTTCTGGAACGGCCTGACCGCCCTCAGTGCGCGTCACGCCCGCAAGCTGCTGGAAGTGCTGCCGCTGCGCTCCTTTGCCGGCGAGGTGGCCGGCGTGCTGACCATTTGTACGGCCACCGATGCCGAAGGCGACGTATCGCACCGGCAACAGGCCTATCGGGATGCCGTCGGCGCGGCCGTCTCGATGGCCATGCTGGCCATCGAGCGCTCGCTGGTGCCGGTGCATGCACGGGTCGGCAGCGAGCCACCCGGCGAGGCGGATGAGCGCATGGCGCTGGCCATCGAAGGCAGCGGTACCGGCATCTGGGACCGCAATGCCGTCACCGGCGAGATGTATTATTCGCGCGGCTGGAAGGCCATCCTCGGGTATGAGGACTGGGAACTCTCCAGTCACCTGGAAGATGCCTACCAGCGCATCCATCCGGATGACCTGCCTTACGTACAGGAAACCATCCGCCAGCATTTCGCCTCGCGCTCCGACAGCTACCAGGTGGAGCACCGCATCCGCTGCCGCGACGGCAGCTACAAGTGGATCAGCAGCCGCGGCAAGGTCGTGGCGCGCGACGCCCAGGGCAATGCGTTGCGCATGATCGGCACCACGACCGACATTACCGAACTCAGGCGGCTCACCGACAAACTGGCCAAGAGCAGCCGCATGCTGGATTACCTGACCAGCGAGATCCCCGGCATGGTGTACCAGTTCCGGGTACCGCCTGGCGAGCGCGGCTATTTCACCTATGTCAGCGAGGGCGCGCGCGAGACCTATGGCCTGACCCCCCAGCAGCTGCTGGACTCGCCGGATGTCATCGATACCGTCCTCCATCCGGAAGACCTGTCGCTGTACCGCGCCTCGCGCATGGCGGCCCTGGCCGGCGCCTCGCACTGGATGCTGGAGTTTCGGGTGATCGCACCCGGCCAGCGCGTGCGCTGGCTGCGCGGCCAGGCACGCCCGCGCCGGCTGGACGATGGCACCACGCTCTGGCACGGCTACATCAGCGACATCAGCCAAAGCAAGGCCATCGAACTGGAACTGCAGGAGTTCGCCCTCACCGACTACCTCACGCAACTGCCCAACCGCCGCTGCTTCATGCAGCGCCTGCAGGAAGAGCACAGCCGTATCCAGCGCGGGGTGAGTGATACTGCTGCGGTGCTGATGTGCGACCTGGATCACTTCAAGCGCATCAACGACAGCCTGGGCCATGCCGTGGGTGACCAGGTCCTGAAACATTTTGCCCAGGTCCTGCAGCGCCAGCTGCGCAAGTCGGATGCGTCCGGACGGCTGGGGGGCGAGGAGTTTGCGGTCATCCTCTCCGGGGCCAACCTGCAGGCGGCCGCCGAATTCGCGACGCGCCTGCAGGCCAGCTTCGCCAGCCAACCGTTGCGGCACGAGGGACGTGAAGTGGAGGTGACGCTGTCGATCGGCATCGCCCTGATGCAGGCCGATTGTCCGGGCCAGGAGCACGTCCTGCGCGCCAGCGACGATGCCCTGTATCGTGCCAAGGAAAAAGGGCGCAACCGTTTCGAGTTTGCGCCCTTTGCCTGTCCCTGATCCGGGGTGCCGGGGACGGGCCTGAGCGCCGCCCCCGGTGATGTAGGATCAGCGTTTCTGGTACTGGCTCTTGCCGAACAACAGTTCCTTGGCCTTGTCATCCTGCAGCGGCTTGCGCTTGTCGGCCAGCACGGTCACGCCGCGCTGCACGGCCGGGCGTGCGCTGATGGCGTCGAACCAGCGCTTGACGTTGGGGAAGTCCGCCAGATCGATGCCCTGGTTCTTGTGCGAACGGGTCCAGGGGAAGCAGGCGATGTCGGCAATGGTGTAGTTCTCGCCGGCCAGGTAGGCGTGCTGGCCCAGCTGCTTGTCCATCACCTGGTACAGGCGGCGCGCTTCGTTGCTGTAGCGGTTCACGGCGTATTCGATCTGCTCCGGCGCGTACAGGCGGAAGTGATGCGCCTGGCCCAGCATCGGCCCGAGGCCGCCCATCTGGAACATCACCCATTGCAGCACTTCATACTTCTCGCGCACGGTCTCGCCCAGGAAGCGTCCGGTCTTGCCGGCCAGGTAGATCAGGATGGCGCCGGATTCGAACAGCGAGATCGGCGCACCGTCCGGACCATCGGGATCGACGATGGCGGGGATCTTGTTGTTGGGCGAAATCTTCAGGAATTCGGGCGTGAACTGGTCACCGGCACCGATATCGATGGCATGCGCGGTGTAGGGCAGGCCGCACTCCTCCAGCATGATGTGAACCTTGTGGCCGTTGGGCGTAGCCCAGCTGTAGACGTCGATCATGGCGTTCCTTTTTTGCGTGTCGTGTTGAGGGGGGAAGTCACGTTACGGAAAATATCTAAACGATTTGCGCACCAGCCGTGTTACAGCTTGGCCAGCCGGTCCAGCGCCAGTTGCAGCGTCTCATCCTTCTTGGCGAAGCAGAAGCGCACGATGCCCGATTCCTTGGGCGTGTTGTAGAAGGCCGAGACCGGAATGGCGGCCACGCCGATTTCACTGGTGAGCCACTTGCAGAAGTCGGCTTCGGACTGGTCCGAGATGGCGTCATACTTCACGCACTGGAAATACGTGCCCTGCGAGGGCAGCAGCTCGAAACGGGTGTTGGCCAGTCCGGCGCGGAAAAGATCACGCTTCTTCTGGTAAAACGCCGGCAGATCCAGATACGGTGCCGGGTTCTTCATATACTCGGCCAGACCATACTGCACGGGCGTATTGACGGTAAAGACATTGAACTGGTGCACCTTGCGGAATTCGGCGGTCAGTGCAGCGGGGGCCGCCACGTAGCCGACTTTCCATCCGGTGACGTGATAGGTCTTGCCGAAGCTGGAATTGATGAAGCTGCGTTCGGCCAGTTCCGGATGGCGCGCCAGCGATTCATGCGGCTGGCCGTCGAAGACCATGTGTTCATAGACTTCGTCGGAGAGGATCAGGATATCGGTGCCGCGCACGATGTCGGCCAGCGCCGCCACGTCAGCCGCGCGCATGACGCTGCCGGTCGGGTTGTGCGGAGTGTTGACCATGATCATGCGGGTCTTGGGCGTGACCGCTGCACGCACCTTGTCCCAGGGGATGCTGTAACCGGCTGAGCCGACTTCCATCTGCACGAACACCGGTATGCCACCGGCCAGCTCGATGGCCGGCACGTAGCAATCATAGACCGGCTCGATCACGATCACTTCGTCACCCGGATGCACCGCGCACAGCACCGAGGTCAGGATGCCCTGGGTGGCGCCGGCCGTCACCGTGATCTCGGAGACCGGATCATAGCGATGGCCGTAGAGCCGCTCCACCTTGTCGGCGATGGCTTCGCGCAGCGGCAGCACGCCGGCCATGGGCGGGTACTGGTTCAGGCCATCCTGCATGGCGCGGGTGACCGCATCCACCAGGGCCGGGTCGCAATGGAAATCGGGGAAGCCCTGTCCCAGGTTGACCGCGCCTTTTTCGCTGGCCAATGCAGACATGACGGTGAAGATGGTAGTGCCCACCTTGGGCAGCTTGGTGACGATGTTGGGGGTGCTCATTGCAGCGGACTCGTTCTTGTGATGATCGCAAGCCCGCTATTCTAGCCGCATTCGAGGGAGCCTTCAGGTGGCCGCATCAAGGAAGGCATCGGCACGCCAGAGCTGGGGCGGCACGATGGCAAACATCCCGCGCTTGACGGTGCGCTTGCCCAGCTTGAGGACGGCCTTGTCCTTGCTCACCAGCACGTGGGCCTGGCATTGCAGCGCCAGTTCTAGGAATTTCTGGTCGTCGCGATCGGTGCAGACGGGCAGGCCGAAGGTATTGACCTGGGCCAGCGGCAGGCATTGCAGCAGGCGGTCGAATTCGGCGCAGATCGCCGGTTTGGTCTCGGGGGTGACCGGCAGATGCGGATAATCCAGCACCGCCAGCCACTCGCTGCGGCAATCCTCACGGGTATAAGCCTCTACGGTCCCTTGTTCCAGCGCCGCCTGCAGCGCCGCCCAGCGCGGATCGCGGAAGACGAACAGGTCCAGGCAGACGTTGGTGTCCAGCACCACGCGCTGGCGCCTTAGGTTGGCGTCAGCGGGCGTGCCGGAAGGAAGGGAAGTTACAGGGGAGGGGAGTGGTGTTGCCTGGATGCTCATTGATCTGAAAACTAGTTGTCGATGCCACGTTGACCGGGCGGCGGCGTTTCGTGCTTGCCGAAGAGTTCGCCACCGGTTTCGAGCGCATCATACCCCTGATCGGTGACACGCCAGAAATTGTGCATGTCCACCGCCGCCAGTCCGCGGTCATAGAGCAGGCGCAGGTGATGCAGGATCACCTCCGGCGCGACCTGGCCGGGCAGGGCACTCTGGATCTTTTCCACGTCGCCGTAGAGGGTGCCGAAGGATGCCAGTTGCTTCAGGATTTCGCCCATGAGGGCTTTGTCGCGTTTCATGATGTCCTCCTTTGCCGATGGCCGGCGGGATCAGGCGGGCAGCCTGTCCAATTCGTCCTGCTCGTTCACCATGGACAACGAAATGCCGCCAAAGTGCCGACAGTCTGCCCAGGCAGTAGCACGTGTTGACTGCTGCAATGTGCTCCTGCCATTTGCTTGCTGTCAGTCTAGTTGATCAACGGCAAGTTTGCTGCCGAACTTGAACATTCGCCCAGCGCCTGCACCGGCCGGGTGTGCCGGCTCAGAACTGCTCCCAGTCGCCCTCATCGGCCGATGGGGTCTTGCCTGCTTTGACGGGCTTGGCTGCAGGCGCTGCGGGCAGTGCCGGTGCCGATGCCGTGGCGACGGTGCGCGCCATCGGCTTGGGCTGGGGCCGTGCCTGCGCGTTGGGCGACAGGGCGGCGGGCCGCGCAGGCGCCGGTGCGGCGGCAGAGGCGACATGGGCGCGTTCCAGCTTGAACACGCTCACCAGTTCCGACAGCTTGCCCGCCTGGTCCTGCAGCGAGCCTGCTGCTGCGGCGGCTTGCTCCACCAGCGCGGCATTCTGCTGGGTCACCTCATCCATTTGCGTGATGGCCAGGTTGACCTGTTCGATGCCATTGCTTTGCTCGGAGCTGGCGGCGGTGATCTCGCCGACGATGTCGGTGACCCGGCGCACGCTGGCCACCACTTCGGTCATGGTGCTGCCGGCCTCTTCTACCAGGCGGCTGCCGGCGTCGACCTTGGCCACCGAATCATCAATGAGGCTCTTGATCTCTTTTGCGGCGGCAGCCGAACGCTGCGCCAGGGTGCGCACCTCGGAGGCGACCACGGCGAAGCCACGCCCCTGTTCGCCGGCACGGGCTGCTTCGACCGCGGCATTCAAGGCCAGGATGTTGGTCTGGAAGGCAATGCCGTCGATGACGCTGATGATGTCGACGATCTTGCGCGAAGAGGCATTGATGGCGCCCATGGTCTCGACCACCTGCGACACCACGCTGCCGCCCTGGGTGGCCACATCGGAGGCCGAGTGCGCCAGCTGGTTGGCCTGGCGGGCATTGTCGGCATTCTGCTTGACGGTGGAGGTGATCTCTTCCATGGCCGAGGCGGTCTCTTCCAGGGAGCTGGCCTGCTGCTCGGTGCGGCTGGAGAGGTCGAGGTTGCCGCTGGCGATTTCGCGCGAGGCCGTGTTGATGGTGTCGGTGCCTTCACGCACCTGGGTGACGATACGCAGCAGGCTGTCGTTCATGGCCTTGAGTGAACTCATCAGGCGGCCGGTTTCGTCACGTCCTGCGGGATGGATATGCACCGTCAGGTCGCCTTCGGCCACCCGTTCGGCCACATGCATGGCATCCTGCAGCGGACGCGAGACGATCCGTGCCACCCAGGTCGCCAGCAGCAGGCCCAGGCCGATGCACGCCGCCAGCAGGATGCAGATCATCAGGCGCGAGCTCTCGTAGCGCTGCTGGGCGTCCTGGTCGGTTTTTTCGCTGGCGTCGATGTTGATGGCCACCGCCTTGTCCAGGTTCTCGAACAGGCGCAGGTAGACCGGCGTGACTTGCTTCAAGAGCAGCTCACGCGCTTCGTCGGTCTTCTGGCCCCGCACCAGCTTGGCCATTTCCTGGTGCTGCTTGATGAAGACCGCAAGGTCGGTCTTGATGGCCGTGAAGTAGGTGCGTTCGTCGGCCATGTTGACCAGTGGCTCGTACTTGTCGAGCGCCTTGTTGAGGGCCGCCAGAATGTCGGCGATGACCTTTTCGTTGGCTTCCACGTTGGCCTCGTTGCCCGGCAGCAGGTGCTGCAGCTGCACCGTACGTATCCTCGCCAGGGCGACCTTGGCCTCCAGCGGATGGCGCACGCTGGGCAGGGAGTTGGTGGCGATCTCGGTGGAGGCATCGTTCACGCGCGACAGTTGCACGATGGAAAAGCCGCCCAGGAGGGCAGTCAGCAGCAGGATGGCGGTGAAGGTCAGCAGCAGTTTGCGGGCGATGCGCAGGTCGTAGAACCAGTTCATGGCGTGTCCTTGGTGTTGGATCGGTTGGGATGCGGCGCGGCAATGCAGGCGGGAGCTTGGACCATGGCGGTCATGCAGGGGGGGCATGGCCATTGGCGTCCAATGTTTCAGTGTAGGAGCGGCGGGGCAGGGATCAAAGGCCCAACAGCCGGGTTTTTGCTGCCCAAATTTTCATATCGGTCGCGAAGCTGGCATCGCCGCACGGAAGCGCCGCGCTTTGGGTATCATGGCGGCCACCTTGTCCCAACCTGATCAATGGATGAACCCCTCATGCTGATTGTTTTGTCTCCCGCCAAATCGCTGGACTACGACACGCCGCCCACCACCGACCTGCACACCACGCCGGCTTTCGTGCCGCGTTCGGCGCAGCTCATCGAAGTGCTCAAGACCAAGTCGCCGGCCGAGATCGGCAGCCTCATGGGTATCTCCGACCAGCTGTCGGTGCTGAACGTGAACCGCTATGCCAGCTGGTCGCGCAAGTTCACCACCAAGAATGCCAAGCAAGCCGTGCTGGCCTTCAACGGCGATGTCTACGAAGGGCTGGACGCGGGCTCGCTCAATGCCAAGCAACTGGACTACCTGCAGAATCACGTGCGCATTCTCTCGGGCCTTTACGGCATGCTGCGCCCGCTGGACCTGATGCAGCCGTATCGCCTGGAGATGGGCACCAAGCTGGCCAATCCGGGCGGCAAGGATCTGTATGCCTTCTGGGGCAACGAAATCACCGATGCGCTCAATGGCGAACTGGCGTCGCAGAAGGCCCCGGTACTGGTCAACCTGGCGTCGGAGGAATACTTCAAGGTGGTCAAGCCCAAGCTGCTCAAGGCACAGGTGATCTCGCCCGTGTTCGAAGACTGGAAGGGCGGCAAGTACAAGATCATTTCCTTCTACGCCAAGCGCGCGCGCGGTTTGATGGCGCGTTATGCGGCCCAGAAGAACATCAGCCAGCCGGAAAAGCTCAAGGCCTTCGACGTGGACGGCTATGCCTTCGCGCCGGACGCCTCCACCGAGAGCAGCTGGGTGTTCCGACGCAAGCTGGAAGCCTGACGGCGCACGCATACCGGCTCAGGCCGCTTGCCCGGGCCGGACAACAAAAAACCCTCGCCATCTGCATGGCGAGGGTTTTTTATCGGGCGTTGCCGGTGTGCCGGTCTTACCAGATCTTCCACCAGGGCTTGGCCTTCTGCTTGGGGCCACCGGTGTACCAGGGGCTGTTGGGATAGGTTGCCTGGATGATGCGTTCGGTGTCTTCCTTCAGCTTGGTCTGGCCCAGGGCTTCGTAGGAGCGCATCAGGATGAACAGCGCCTCTTCATTGGCCGGGGAGTCCGGATATTGCTTGATGGCAGCCTGCGCACGGTTGGCGGCCGACACGTAGGCGCCACGGCGGAAGTAGTAGTTGGCTACGTGGACGTCGTACTGGGACATCGCATTGACCAGGTATTTCATGCGGGCAATGGCGTCCGGGGTGTACTTGCTGTCCGGGAAACGTTCAGCCAGCAGCTTGAACGAATCGAAGGCGTCACGCATGGCCTTGGGATCGCGCTCAGTGTTGTCCTGGTCGGTGAAGGTGTCGAAGATGCTGGTGCGATCATTGAAGTTGATCAGGCCACGCAGGTAATACATGTAGTCGACATTGGGGTGGTTCGGGTGCAGCTTGATGAAGCGGTCCACCGCTGCCAGGCCTTGCGCCTGCTCGTTCTGGCGGTAATAGGCGTAGGCGATGTCCATCTGCGCCTGCTGGGCGTAAGTGCCGAAGGGGTAGCGCGATTCCAGCTTCTCGAAGTACTTGATGGCCTTGTCGTAGCCGCCGGCATTCAGTTCATCCTTGGCTTCCGAGTATAATTTCGAGGCAGACCAGCCGACCGTCTCGTCTTTTTGTTCCGGCAAGAGGCCGCAGGCGGTGAGCGAGAGGGCAAAACCGATGATGAAGAACTTCAATAAGATTTTGTGCATGACTCTTGTGTGCTTGTCTGGGACTATCAGTTGTGCATGGCGCTGTGCGCCTACCCGAGCCGGCTGCATCGATACCCGAAATACAATCAACCCGATCCGGCGATTATAGCTGATGTCACGTAAGAAACCCCTTCCGATTACAAATGGCGATGAGCCTGTAAAGACCGACCTCCCGCTGGAGGACGATTTCGATGACGGCGAGCAAGCCGGCAACGAAAGCGTCTCCGGCCTGGAGCCCCTGAGTTTCCGCCTCGACGATGAGGTGATCGGCCAGCGGCTGGACAAGGTCCTCTCTGGCCTGATGCCCGAATTTTCGCGCAGCCGCATCCAGCAATGGATCGAAGACGGCCACGTCACCGTGGACGGTGCGCCCGCCAAGGGCAAGATGACCATGCTGGGCGACGAGCTGGTGGAGGTGGCGCCGCAATCGGTGCCGGCCGACCAGCCTTATGCCCCGGAAGCCATGGCGCTGGACATCCTGCACGAGGACAAGTCCATCATCATCTTGAACAAGCCCGCCGGCCTGGTGGTGCATCCTGCCGCCGGCAACTGGAGCGGCACGCTGTTGAACGGCCTGCTGCATCATTGCCCGGGCCTGGCCAACGTGCCGCGCGCCGGCATCGTGCACCGGCTGGACAAGGAAACCAGCGGCCTCATGGTGGTGGCCAAGACCCTGGCCGCCCAGACCGACCTGGTGCGCCAGTTGCAGGCGCGCAGCATGAAGCGCCAGTACCTGGCCCTGGTCTGGGGCCTGCCGCAGCTCTCCGGCACCATCAATGCGCCGATGGCGCGCCATCCGCGCGACCGCATCAAGATGGCGGTGTCGCAAAGCATGCGCGCCAAGCCGGCCGTGACCCATTACCGTCGCCTGGCCACTGGCGAGATCGACCGCAAGCCGGTCAGCCTGGTGCATTGCCGCCTGGAAACCGGCCGTACCCACCAGATCCGCGTGCACCTGCAGTCGCTGGGCTTCGCGCTGGTGGGCGATGCGCTGTACGGCAAGCAGCACCTGGCTTCGGTCTTCCCGCGCCAGGCCTTGCTGGCCGGCCGCCTGGGCCTGGTGCATCCGACCTCCGGCAAGTTCCGGCAGTGGGCCGCACCCTTGCCGGCGGATATCGAAGCCCTGCTCAAGAGCGCCAACATCGACCCGGCCCTGGCGGTCATCCCGGAGATGAGCGAGGAGGCCGACCCGGTCCTGGGCGACTATGACGAAGACGATGACGACTATTGAGCGAGCCCGCCCATGCAACTGCTGATCCCCGACTGGGCCGCACCCGGCAACGTCGCTGCCCTTACCACCCTGCGTGAAGGTGGTTTCAGTGCCGCACCCTATGGCGACGGCCAGGGTGGGGGCGGCCTGAACCTGGGAACGCATGTCGACGATGACCCCGCCCTGGTGGCGCGCAATCGTGCGCTGCTGCGGCGCTTGCTGCCGTCTGAGCCGGCCTGGTTGACGCAGGTGCATGGCGTGGCCGTGCTTGATGCAGCCGCATTGCCCGACCAGCCCACGGCCGATGCCTGCATCAGCAGTACGCCCGGCGCGGTGTGCGTGATGATGACAGCCGATTGCCTGCCGGTGCTGTTCTCTGATCGCGCCGGCACGGTGGTCGGTGCGGCCCATGCGGGTTGGCGCGGACTGGCCGCCGGTGTGCTCGAAGCCACCGTGGCCGCCATGCGCGCGCGTGGTGCGCAGGACATCATCGCCTGGCTGGGGCCGGCCATCGGGCCGGAACAGTTCGAGGTCGGGGCCGAAGTGCGCGAGGCCTTCCTGGCGCAGCAGTCCACGGCGCAACAGGCCTTCCGCGCTTATCCCGGCCGTCCCGGCAAGTACCTGGCCGACATCTATACGCTGGCCCGCCAGCGGCTGGCCGGCGTGGATGTGCATGAGGTCAGCGGTGGTGGACTGTGTACCGTCACTGATCCGCGTTTCTATTCATATCGGCGCGACAAGACCACCGGGCGCATGGGCTCGCTGATCTGGCTCAAGTGATGATGGCGGCTCTGCGGAGCCGCCATTTTTCTTGATCCCGGATGCTTCAGGCGTGGCGCTGCAAGGCCAGGATCAGCTCGCGCGTATGCCCTGGCAAGCCTTCCAGTCCGCGCACGCAGATGAGCAGCTGGCGCCGGCTCCAGCCGTCGGTGAGCGGGATGGCGCGAATGTCCATGTGCGCCGCGCAGTCCTGGGCCGCCGTCGCCGGCATCACGGCCACGCCGACCTGATGCTCCACCATGCGGCAGATGCCATCGAAACTGCGCAGCCGCACGCGGTATTGCAGGCGCCGGCCCGCGCGGGTGGCATGGCCGGAGAGGTGCTGCTGCAGCGCGCTGTCGCCGGACAATCCGACGAAATCCTCCCCCAGCAATTCGCTGAAGGCCAGGGACTTGCGCCGTGCCAGCGGATGCTTCTTTGACAGCACTGCCACCAGGTGGTCCTGGCGGAAGGGGTAGGTCTGCAGCGGTCCACTGTCGGTGGAGTCGGCGATGATGCCGACATCGGCCACCCCGTCGACGACCGCCTGCACCACTTCATAGCTCAGTTTTTCTTCCAGTTCGATATCGGTGTGCGGATGCCGCGCCAGGAAGCGCGCCAGCACCTCCGGCAGGAACTCGGTCATGGCCGAGGTATTGCACAAGAGTCGGATGTGACCCTTGAGGCCCTGCGCATACTGGCCAAGTTCATCGCGCAGTTGCTCCATCTGCTGCGCCATCATGCGTGCGTGATGGGCCAGGGCGCGGCCCGCATCGGTGGTCTGTACGCCGCGCCGGCCGCGCTCCAGCAAGGCCGTCCCCAGCGCATCTTCCATGTTGCGGATGCGCGCACTGGCCGAGGCCAGCGCCATGTGGGCGCGTTCGGCCCCGCCGGTGATGCTGCCGCTTTCCACGATGTGCAGGAAAAGACGCAGGTCGGACAATTCGAAGCGATGGCTCATCGGCGTACTGGTTGAAGGGAAGAAGGGGGCATCTCGACGTTGTGCCTTCGGCCAGGCCGAAGGCTGGCTAAGTGTATTCCACATTTCCAGCGCGGGCGAGGACTGGCAGACTGAGAAACCTTGCTACCCCCGCTGCCTTGTCATCCCGGTTCCATTCCTGCCATGCCCAGCCTGCTTTCCCTCGTCGACATGAATGCCACCGTGCTTGCCGTGAGCCTGGCCGTGTTCCTGTTGGCCGGCTTCGTCAAGGGCGTCATCGGACTGGGTTTGCCGACGGTGGCGGTCGGATTGCTGAGCCTGGTGATGCCGCCGGTGCAGGCAGCGGCGCTGCTGATCGTGCCGTCGATGGTCACCAATGGCTGGCAGCTGGCCACCGGCGGTGCGTTCCTGATGCTGGCCAAGCGCCTGTGGGCGCTGCTTGCGGGCGTGGTGGTCGGCACCCTGGCCGGTGCCGGGTTCATGCGCGCCGATGGCGGACGCCATGCCATCGTGGTGCTGGGCGTGGCGCTGATGCTGTATGCGCTGGCCGGCCTGGCGGCCTGGACGCCGACGGTGCAGCCTCGCCACGAGCGCTGGTGGTCGCCCGTCATCGGCCTGATGACTGGCCTCGTGACCGCCGCTACCGGCGTATTCGTCATCCCGGTGGTGCCGTACCTGCAGGCGCTGGGCTTGCCGCGCGATCAACTGATCCAGGCGCTGGGACTGTCCTTTACGGTGTCTACCGTGGCCCTGGCGGTGAACCTGGGGCAGGGCGGAGCCTTCAGCGCAGGCGTAGGCTGGGTTTCGCTGATCGTGCTGGTGCCAGCCTTGCTGGGCATGGCGCTGGGCACCCGCGTGCGGGGGCTGGTGCGGGCTGCCACCTTCCGGCGCTGCTTCTTCATCGGCTTGCTGCTGCTGGGCTTGCACCTGGCCTGGCACCTGCCCGACCTGCTGGAGGCGGGACGATGAGGCCGGTTTCCAGGCAGCCCTGCGGCTGGCAGATCGAAGGTCCCAAAGAGCGGCATGCCAATGAAGTCCACGTCTACGCCTGGCTCGATGGCAGCATGATCGCCATGCTTGATTGTGAGTTACGTGACAGTGGAGGGTTGAAGTTACGTATGGCCTATGTCTCGCCGCCCTGGCGTGGATCAGCCGTTTTGCGCGACATGCTTGCCGTACTGAAACCCCGCTATCGCCAGATTGTCTTGCGGCGGGTGGCGCGGCGCTGAACCGCGTCCTATTCTTTTGCTGAGTTTTGCTGCTCGCACCCGACGCATGATGCAGTGCGCAAACCGGCGCGGTTCGGGCGTCTCAAGCTCACGATGATGGTGCGCGCTGATCCCTTTTTCTAAGTTTTCAACGCCAGCCTTGCCGGCCCCTGCATTCACGCGTGCGGATCATGCGGCGTATCCAAGTTGGGATCGGACTCGCGTTTAACGGAACGGTCATCTTTGATTTCTTCCTTGCGCTCGGCTGCCAATTTCTTCATCTTTTGACGATTCCGCTTGCGTTGCGGCGTACCCATCAGGTATAAAACGATGGTCAGGGGAATTATCCCGTACAGCAGGAAAGTGGCGACGCCAGCGACCGCCGACTGTTCGGTGATCGACATCATGAAGACGACGTAGAGCCATGCGATAGCGACGATGACCATGGTGAAATGCGCGTCGAGACAAACCGTAACGATACGCGAAAATTGCAGATCCGAGCATGAACAAGCAGAATCCGCAGCAACCCTCTCCCGATGTATCCGCGTGGCTGGCACAGATGTCCGATCCGAAATTCTGGACCTCGCTGCAGTCCCAATTCCAATCCCAGTTCGAGCAATTCAAGTCGCATTTGCCGCCCATGCCCGCGATGCCGGGCATGCCGCAGATGCCGGGCTTCCAGGGTTTTCCTGGTGGCGCGATGCCGCCCGGTGCCGGGCAGATCGACCCAACGGTCCTGCTCAAGCAACTCGGCGACCTGGGGGCAAGCCTCGATCCCGCCGAGCTGGTCCGCCTGCAGCAGGACTACACCCGCGAATTCGGTGAGCTGTGGCAGTCGATGCTGGCGGCCAAGACGCCGGCCATCACCGACCGCCGCCTGTCGGCGCCGGCCTGGCAGGAACATCCTTACTTCGCGTTCCAGGCAGCGGCCTACCAGTTGAATTCCCGCTTCCTGCTGGCGCTGGCCGATGCGGTCAAGGGCACCGAGAAGGTGCGCCACAAACTGCGTTTTGCGGTGCAGCAGATGATCGATGCGATGTCTCCTGCGAACTTCCTGGCGACCAATCCGGTGGCACAGCAGAAGATCCTGGAGACGCGCGGCGAGAGTCTCACGCAAGGCATCGCCCAGCTGCTGGCCGACCTGCAGAAGGGTCACATCTCCCAGACCGATGAAACGGCGTTCGAGGTCGGCCGCGATGTGGGCGCCAGTGCGGGTTCGGTGATCTTCGAGAACGAGCTGTTCCAGCTGATCCAGTACGCGCCGCTGACCAAGACCGTGCATTCGGTGCCGCTCCTGATCGTGCCGCCCTGCATCAACAAGTTCTACATCCTCGACCTGCAGCCGCAGAATTCGCTGGTGCGCTATACGGTAGAGCAGGGGCACACGGTGTTCCTGATTTCCTGGCGCAACGCCGATGCGGCCGTCGAGACTGCCACCTGGGAAAACTACGTGGACGACGCCGTGGTGCGTTCCATCCATATCGTCCAGGAGATCAGCAAGCAGCCGCAGATCAACGCCCTCGGCTTCTGCGTCGGCGGCACCATCCTTTCCTGCGCGCTGGCGCTGCTGGCTGCGCGCGGTGAAGATCCGGTGGCCAGCCTGACGCTGTTGACGACCTTCCTCGATTTCTCCGACACCGGTGCCATCGACGTCTACATCGACGAGATGCAGCTGGCCCTGCGCGAGCAGATGATCGGCCAGCGTGGCCTGATGGCCGGGCGCGATTTTGCCAGCGCCTTCTCCAGCCTGCGTCCCAACGACCTGCTGTGGAACTACGTCGAATCGAATTACCTGAAGGGCGAAAAGCCCAGCGCCTTCGACCTGCTGTACTGGAATGCCGACAGCACCAACCTGCCGGGTCCGATGTTCTGCTACTACCTGCGGCACATGTACCTGGAGAACGCACTCAAGGAGCCGGGCCGCCTGACGGTGGGCGGCGAGAAGATCGACCTGCGCAAGATCACTGCGCCGGCCTTCATCTATGCCTCGCGCGATGACCACATCGTGCCCTGGAAATCGGCCTACGCCTCGCTGGACCTGATCAATGCCGGCAAGCGCAGCAACAGCCGCTTCGTGCTGGGGGCCTCGGGCCACATTGCCGGCGTGATCAATCCGGCTTCCAAGAACAAGCGCAATTACTGGGTCAACGACAAGGCCAAGGCCGGCAGCGATGCCGATGCCTGGATGGCTGGTGCCAGCGAACACCCCGGCAGCTGGTGGGGCGAGTGGGCTGCTTTCCTGGCCAAGCATGGCGGACGGAAGGTGGCCGCACCCAAGAACCCTGGTTCGACGCGCTACAAGCACATCGAACCGGCGCCAGGACGCTACGTCAAGGCCAAGGCCGACCAGCTGGTGGCCTGACACGAATCAGCCAGCCGGCCACTACGACTGACAGAAGCCGGCGGCATTGATGAAAAGAGGGCGGTGACCCATGCGGGCCCGCCGACAGAGAGAGACGGCTGGCAGCGCTTCCGCGGCGCAGCAGGGCCTGACAAGACAAAGGAAAGTTCTTCGGGCGAGGGACTTCCACCAATGCGGCGCACAGCAGACGCGAAAGAGGGGAGCAGGGCTTTCCCCGATAAATCATCATCCCAATAGGAGGCAGCACAATGAGCAAGCGTATCGCATATGTGACCGGTGGCATGGGCGGCATCGGAACCGCCATCTGCACCCGTCTGTGCAAGGACGGCTACACCGTGGTGGCCGGCTGCGGCCCCAATTCCACCCGCAAGGACACCTGGCTGGCGGCCATGCGCGCCCACGGCTACGACATCCATGCATCCGAGGGCAACGTCTCGGACTGGGAATCCACCAAGGCAGCCTTCGAAAAGGTGCGCGCCGAGATCGGCGAAGTGGACGTGCTGGTCAACAACGCCGGCATTACCCGTGATGGCCAGTTCCGCAAGATGAGCAAGGCAGACTGGGACGCCGTCATCGATACCAACCTGAATTCGCTCTTCAACGTTACCAAGCAGGTCATCGAGGGCATGTGCGAGCGTGGCTTTGGCCGCATCATCAACATCTCCTCGGTCAACGGCCAGAAGGGCCAGTTCGGCCAGACCAACTACTCTACCGCCAAGGCCGGTATCCACGGCTTCACCATGGCGCTGGCACAGGAAGTGGCGACCAAGGGCGTGACCGTCAATACGGTCTCGCCTGGCTACATCGGTACCGACATGGTGCGCGCGATCCGTCCGGAAGTGCTGGAGAAGATCGTCTCCGGCATTCCCGTCAAGCGCCTGGGCGAGCCGGAGGAAATCGCCTCCATCGTCGCCTGGATCGCCTCGGCTGAAGGCGGCTACGCCACCGGCTCGGACTTCTCGCTCAACGGCGGCCTGTACATGGGCTGATGACGTCGTCGACGGCCACGCACGCGGCAGTGCCGCAAGCGTGGCCGTTTTTACGTGTGCCGCAGGCTGGGATTTTGTCAGTCTGGCACGTCAGGGCTCCCCTTTTGCCGCTCTTCACCCCTATAATGGCTTGCGTTGCTGCCCTGCAAAAAGCAGGCGGCAGACAGCAGGAGAGAGAAGAAGCAAGGAGAGGACAGCGCAATGTCCCGGACGCCTGCGGGTGAGGACTGCATCGAAGCCACCCGCCACCGCTGCAAACCAAGGCCGGCAAGACGGCTGCAATGAGAGAGAGACTGGACTTCAGATGACTACTGCAAAAAATTCGGCAGATCGCTTGATCAAGAAGTACCCCAACCGCCGACTTTACGATACCCAGACCAGTTCCTACATTACGCTCACCGACGTGAAGCAACTGGTGCTGGACAATGAAGAATTCACCGTGGTCGATGCCAAGAGCGGCGACGACCTGACCCGCAGCATCCTGCTGCAGATCATCCTGGAAGAAGAGTCGCACGGCGTGCCGATGTTCTCCAGCGGCGCGCTGTCGCAGATCATCCGCTACTATGGCCATGCCATGCAGGGCATGATGGGCAACTACCTGGAAAAGAACATCCAGACTTTCATCGACATCCAGAACAAGCTGGCTGAAAATTCCAAGGGCTTCTATGAAGGCAAGCCCTTCAGCCCCGAGATGTGGACGCAGTTCATGAATGTGCAAGGTCCGATGATGCAAGGCATGATGAGCAACTACATCGAACAGAGCAAGAACCTGTTCATCCAGATGCAGGAGCAGATGCAGAGCCAGACCAAGAACATGTTCGGCACCTTCCCCTTCGGTGCTCCCGGCACGCCGCCGGACCAGAAGAAGTAAACGTCCATTCTGCCGCTTGCCGGTACCGGCTGGTACCGGCAAAACTTCAGCGGCCCTTTGAAGCGAAGCCGGATGGATCGCTTGGCCTGCCGGAGTCGGTGCTGTCGTCTGGCATCCAGGCAAGCATCGTCGCCAAGCCGTTCATTGCTCCAGGCTCTCATTTTCCCTTTCTTCCCCCGTCAGCATGACAACAGGCAAAGCCGCAGGCAGTGCCGTGAGTGCATGCGTCGTGCCAGCAAGCGCTTGATGATGCGAAATTCACTCTGACCAACGCTGATGCGGACGATGTCGGCCGGCTCAGAAGTGGTGGGCGTGCGACTGGATCAGGTCGATCAGGAAATCCGCCGTCGCGCGAATGCGGGGTGCCCTGCGCACATCGGCATGCATGACCAGATAGAGCGGGCAGGGCGGTGGCGTCTCCTGCATGGGGACGGCCACCAGCCGAGTCTCTTCTGCCACCATGAAACGCGGCAAGAGCGCCAGGCCGATCCCGGACACCGCAGCGTGGCACATGGCATGAATGTCATTGGTCCGCAACGCGTATCGAGGTCGGTCCGCCTGGTTCTCCAGCCAGGCTTTCTGGCGGCAGGGGCTGTCCTGGTCGAGGCCGATGAAACTGCGCTCCGATTGCGGCCGCTCCAGCCACGCCGGCGTTGCATAGACGCCGTAGCTCACGTTGCACAACAGGCGCGCCACCAACTGAGGGCTGCCAGGCTCGACCATGCGTAATGCGATATCCGCTTCTCCGCGCGTCAAGTCGACGCCGCGTGTCTCCCCGATCACCTCCAGCTCGATATCGGGATATTTCTCCTGGAAAGCAGGCAGTCGGGGAACGAGAAAATCACTCATCAGAATCGGCGGTGCCGACACACGCACCTTGCCCGACAACGTGGTGCTGGTCAGCGCGGCGCGCCACAGTGAGTGCATTTCCTGTTCCAGCAGTTCGGCCTGTTTGGACAGTTCGGCGCCTTCCTTGGTCAATACCCATCCTCGCGCCAGGCGATCAAACAGTTTGACCCTCAGCGTCTTTTCAAGATTGTCCACGTGACGCGCGACCGTCGAATGCTCGACCTTCAGCACCCTGGCCGACGCTGACAGGCTCCCCTCACGGCTCAAGGTCAGAAAGTATCGAACATCGTCCCACTGCAAAGTATTCATCGGGGTATTTACGCCCAGAGGGCGACTATTTTTTGGGAATTCCTGCCGCGAAATCGTCGCATTAAAGTCATGGCTCGATTTTGTTCAAGGAGGAACTACAGCATGAAGATTTTGCATATCAATTCGTCCTCGCGTGGCGCAGAGAGCCGTTCGTTACAGCTTGCAGACGTGTTCCTGCGTGAACTGCAGAAGCGCAAGGCCGTTGAAGTGGACCGGTTCGATCTGTTCTCCGGCGAGCTGCCCGAATTCGGCGAGCTGGCCGTCGGTGCCAAGATGGCGATGTTTGCCGGCGTCGAAGCGACGTTTGAACAAAAAGCCGCATGGGCTGGCATCAAGGCGGTATTTGATCGGTTTGCGTCTGCCGATGCTTACCTGATCAATGTTCCCCTCTGGAACAACGGACTGCCCTACGTCCTCAAGCAATTCATTGATGTCGTCACCCAGCCGGGCTGGGCATTCGGCTTCGATCTCGAGACGGGATACAGCGGCCTGCTCAAGGACCGAAAGGCTTGCATCATACATGCGAGCGGTGTGTATCACCGTAGCATTCCGGCGAATTTTGGGTCGGACTTTAGTACTCCCTATCTGTCGGACTGGCTGCAGTTCGTGGGCTTGGAGGAAGCCGATATTCACCAGATTCACTATGCGCCTACGGTCGTCAATGCCGATCCGGAAGGGACCCGGCAACAGGTGGAGCAGCAGGTGGCCGGCATCGCCTCCCGCTTCTGATCCTGAAGCAGCTCCACGAATGAGACCGCACCGATTGCCGTCAAGACAGGACAGAAATAGGCAAATTCGAGCGCCGGGAAGCGGACGATGTACAATAGCGCCCTGATTTTTAAAGCATTTTTCGCTTTTTCCCGTATTTTCGGCCGTTTGCGGCCCGTCTCACTGAGCCTTCTGCCATGTCCAACCCGTCTTCTCCCGCCACCCCGGCCTTGCCCAAGGTCGGCTTCGTCTCCCTCGGCTGCCCCAAGGCACTGGTCGATTCCGAACAGATCCTGACCCAGCTGCGCGCCGAAGGCTACGATACCGCCAAGTCCTACGACGGCGCCGACCTGGTGATCGTCAATACCTGCGGCTTCATCGACGCCGCCGTGCAGGAGTCGCTGGATGCCATCGGTGAAGCCCTGAACGAAAACGGCAAGGTCATCGTCACCGGTTGCCTGGGCGCCAAGAAGGATGCTGACGGCGACGACATCATCCAGAAGATCCACCCCAAGGTCCTCGAAGTGACCGGCCCCCACGCCGTGGGCGAAGTCATGCAGGCCGTGCACAAGCACCTGCCCAAGCCGCATGCCCCTTTCATCGACCTGGTGCCGCCGCAGGGTGTCAAGCTGACCCCCAAGCATTTCGCCTACCTGAAGATTTCTGAAGGCTGCAACCATCGCTGCAGCTTCTGCATCATCCCCTCCATGCGCGGCGACCTGGTCTCGCGTCCCATCGCCGACGTCATGCTGGAGGCCGAAAACCTCTTCAAGGCCGGCGTCAAGGAATTGCTGGTGATCTCCCAGGACACCAGCGCCTATGGCGTGGATGTGAAGTTCCGTACCGGTTTCTGGAACGGCAAGCCGATCAAGACCCACATGACCCAGCTGGTCGGTGCCCTGGGCGAACTGGCCCAGCAGTATGGCGCCTGGGTGCGCCTGCACTATGTGTATCCGTACCCGCACGTGGACCAGATCATTCCGCTGATGGCCGAAGGCAAGATCCTGCCCTACCTGGACGTGCCGCTGCAGCATGCCCATCCGGACGTGCTCAAGCGCATGAAACGCCCCGCCAATGGCGAGAAGAACATCGAGCGCATCCAGGCCTGGCGCGCCCTGTGCCCGGACATCACGATCCGCTCCACCTTCATCGCCGGCTTCCCCGGCGAGACCGAGGCTGAATTCGAGTACCTGCTGGACTTCCTGAAGGAAGCCGAGATCGATCGCCTGGGCTGCTTCGCCTATTCCCCGGTGGAAGGTGCGACCGCCAACGAGATCGCCAATCCGGTGCCGGAAGAAGTGCGCGAAGAACGCCGTGGTCGCGTCATGCAGTTGCAGGAAGAAATCTCCAAGAAGCGCCTGCAAGCCAAGGTCGGCAAGACCCTGCGCGTGCTCATCGATGAAGTGGACCGCAATGGCGGCACCGGCCGCACCTATTCGGATGCACCGGAGATCGATGGCGTGGTCTACGTCAAGCCGCCGTTCGAACCCCATCGCAAGCTGGAAGTGGGCCAGTTCGTCGACGTGCGCATCACCGCCGCCGATGCCCACGACCTGTGGGGCGCAGCTGAGTGATGCGCTCGCTCCTGACGGCGCTGGTGCTGTGCTGTGCCAGCGTGCTCACGCCGGCGCGGGCGGCCACCGCCGGCCCCGCCGCCAATGCGCCTGAAGGTTCCCTGCAGAAGACCCTGATGACCCACGCCCTGGTGCTGCGCGGCCAGATCGACGGGCGCGACATCCAGCTCTCGTTGCAGCCCAAGAAGAATGAGGACGGTCTCGAAGGGCGCTACTTCTTCTTCGGCGGCTCACCCGAAATCCTGGTGGCCGGCGAGGTCGAGGGCGATGACCTGTTGATGGAAGAATCGATCAACGGCAAGGATGTCTCCGGTCAATGGGAAGGGCACCGCCAGGGCCAGTCCATCACCGGGACCTGGTCCAGCGCCGATGGCAGCATCAGCAAGCCCTTTGCCTTGCAGTTGCCCTGAGCGCCGGCAGGCCGCGAAGGCCAAACGACGGCGCTGACAGGCGATATGAAACAGGCTTCATGCTGTTACGCCATTGTCGCCATTTCACGGGCCATCCGGCCGCTTCTGTTGCTTTCGATGTGAACAAGCTGCGCGTATAGTGAGACCTTTGCGCCCCGTCCCTGGGGCGCCATCGTTTCCAGAGGCAGATCCGTGTCCGATTCCAAAGCAACGTCCCCCGCATCCTCTCTCCCGCTCGACCCCCAGACCGCACTGGTCCACAGCAGCTACCGCGCCCCGGAGGGGTTTGAAGCCTTCCCGGTCGGCATCCATCATGCCTCTACCGTGCTCTTTCCCAACGTGGCCGCCATGCGTTCGCGCGACTGGCGCGAAAAGCTGGGCTACACCTACGGTTTGCACGGCACCCCGACCAGCTTCGTGCTGGAAGCGCGGCTGGCCGAGATCGAGGGGGGTACCTATTGCCGGGTCACGCCCAGTGGCCTGGCCGCCATCGCCATGGTCAACTTCGCCTTCTTGAAAAGCGGCGACGATGTGCTGCTGCCGGATAACGTGTATGGCCCCAGCAAAGACCTGGGCCAGTGGCTGGAGCGCGATTTCCAGATCACCGCACGCTTCTATGATCCGATGATCGGTGCCGGCCTGGCCGACCTGATCCAGCCCAATACCCGCCTGGTGTGGACAGAGGCGCCGGGCTCGGTGTCCATGGAAGTGCCCGATATCCCGGCCCTGTGCCGCGCCGCCCATGAGAAGGGCGTGCTGGTGGCCATCGACAATACCTGGGCCGCCGGCATCGCCTTCAAGGCCTTCGAGCACGGCGTCGACATCGTCATGCAAGCGGTCACCAAGTACCAGTCCGGCGGCTCGGATGTGCTCATGGGCGCGGTCATCGTGCGCGACCAGGCGCTCAACGAGAAGCTGGAACTGGCCCACATGCGCCTGGGCTTCGGCGTGGGCATGGATGACGTCTACATGGTCTTGCGCAGCCTGTCCTCGATGCGCCTGCGTTTCGAGGCCCACGACGCGGCCGCGCGCAAGGTCGCGGCCTGGCTCAAGCAGCGCCCGGAAATCGTGGCGGTGCTGCACCCGGCCTTTGAGGATTGCCCCGGGCACGCCCACTGGAAGCGTGACTTCACGGGCGCGGGCGGTTTGTTCTCGGTCATTTTCGATTCCCGTTACAGCGAAGAGCAGACCGACCGCTTCGTCGACAGCCTGCAGCTCTTCAAGATCGGCTACAGCTGGGGCGGGGCGCATAGCCTCTGCGTGCCCTACCGCATGCGTGGCATGCGCCGCCAGTGGCAGCGTGAAGGCGTGCTGGTGCGCTTCAACATCGGGCTGGAAGCGCCCGCCGACCTCATTGCCGATATCGAGCAGGCGCTGGGCAAGCTGTAAGCCGCTCTCCCGCCTGGTGCCACGTCAGCGCGCAGCAGGCGGGCAGGGGGGGGCTGCGCATCCCATTGCTCAGTTTGCACGCAAGAAATTGAATAAAGGTAAATGTCGCATCTGTTTATCGATTTGAGACCTCCAGGCGCGTCATAAAATGGTAGTAATTCTCGATACGGGGTTGCACATCTTCAGGTTCGATGTGAGGACGTTGCGCAAAAGTCTTCAGCTTGCGTAAATCCTTGCAAGTTTTCTTCATCGACCTGCTGAAGGAAACTACAGTTGAACTCAGCAGTCTCATGAAAAATCTGGATGAGCTAGTCGTCCCCCAGCAACATTCGAAGAGAAAACCTCGAAGATTTACAATTTATTTTGTTTCTTGTGTGACAACTTTGTTTTGTCATTTCAACCAAGAAAGCTTTTGATCGGGAAATTCCTGATTGTCGCTGAAAGTCGCGAGCCTGCTCAGTCTTCCTCGCACAGCACATGAAAGTTCATCAATATCCTCCCTCGCTGTAGGACAGACTCCTACAAGATGCTCCGGTCCGTTTCTGTCGAAAAATACCGACCAAGTCTAATTTCCCGCCTGTCCGCCCCCCCTCAGAATTGGCTTGCAGTCAAGTAAATGTAAGCGATTGTAAGCAGCTCGACGCAGCATTGCGCCGGGTGAGCCGTAGGAAGTTCTTACCGAGGTGGGGTGCAAATGAATACCAACGACATGATGGCGGAGATCCGCGATGCCAACCTGAGCTATCTCATGCTGGCGCAGCAAATGATCCGTTCGGACAAACCGACCGCAATCTTCCGTCTGGGCATCAGCGCCGAAATCGCCGATCTGATCGAAGGCCTGTCCAACGTGCAGATCATGAAACTGGCGGCGACCAACATGATGTTGACCCGTTTCCGTTTCGACGACGGCGCCATCCTCGGCATGCTGACCAACTACAACAAGGACAAGAGCCTGGCGCAGTCACACGCGGCCATCCTGATGGCGTGTCAGCCCGGCGAACAAATTTCGTAAAACAACAAGACAAAAAGCATGGCCGGCGTGGCCAGGGACAGTCAACGCGCCGGAGGGGAAGACGTTCTACACAGTTATTCAGTTTGAGTCTTGCATTCATGCCTGAAAGTTCGCCCGCCCAAGGTCGGCGAATTGGGGTCAGGCAGTTTTATTACGAAATCACCGGGGGGTAGCACCATGGCTAAGAAGAGCGTTGTCACAGAGGCGCAGGAAATTCAGCTGGCCATTGAACTGATCAACCTGGGGGCGCGCCTCCAGTTGCTGGAATCGGAAACTTCGCTGTCGCGTGAGCGCCTGCTGAAGCTGTACAAGGAATTGAAGGGCGTCTCGCCGCCCAAGGGCATGCTGCCGTTCTCGACGGACTGGTTCATCACCTGGCAGCCCAATATCCATTCGTCGCTGTTCATCAACATCCACCGCTATCTGGTGGAGCATGCCCGCATCAGTGGCATCGAGGCAGTGATGAAGGCCTACAAGCTGTATCTGGAGCAAGTCGGCTACAACGATGCCGGTGAGCCCGTGCTCTCGCTGACCCGTGCCTGGACGCTGGTGCGCTTCTTCGAAAGCAAGATGCTCATGACCACGCCTTGCTGCAAGTGCCATGGCCACTTCGTGGTGCATCGCCTGGACTTGCACCAGGACTACCTGTGCGGGCTGTGCCACATGCCGTCGCGTGCCGGCAAGACCAAGAAGGCCAAGGATGCGGTCATCATGGGTCTGGTCGAAGGCGCGCTGCCGGTCGCCGCTTCCGCGCCCCTGGCTGCCGAACCGGTGCTGGCCGCGGTGGCCTGAGCCAGCAGGGATGCACCAGTGCCTTGCTGCGTGCGAGCAGCAGGGCGGTAATGGGCCAGGGTGTTCAACCAAAAAAGAATAAGGCCGATTGCCTCGATGTCCGAACCTGAGAATCACCCCGGCGCCGGGCGCAGGCCCCTGTGGCAGGCGCCGGCCATCCAGGCCCTGTTGCTGTTCGTGCTGGGCCTGGTCGGTGCCAATGTGGCCGATGTGCTGCTCCAGCGCGCAGGCCTGGCGCCTCTTTCCCCCCTCCAGACTTCCTTGCTGCATGGTGTCTTGGCCGCCCTGCTGGCGCGCCTGCGCCGCATGGCGGCGTGGTGGTGGCTGATCCTGCTGGTATTCCCGGTGGCTGCATTGGGCGCGGGCCAGCTGCACCTGCCGTCGTGGGTGTTCCTGGCGGTGTTCCTGTTCATGCTGGTGCTGTTCTGGTCGACCTTTCGCAGCCAGGTGCCGTTCTATCCTTCCGGGCAGACTGCCTGGGATGCGGTGGCCGGACTGCTGCCAGAGGGGCGGCCGATCCGCTTCATGGATATCGGCAGCGGCCTGGGCGGTGCCGTGCTGGACCTGTCGCGCCGCCGGCCCGACAGTGAATTCACCGGTATCGAGATTGCACCCCTGCCATGGCTGGTAAGCCGGGTCAGGGCGGCGCTGGCGGGCAATCGCTGCCGCTTTGTACGCGGCGACTACCTGCTGCTCGATTTCGGCAACTATGACGTGGTGTTTGCCTACCTGTCGCCAGCGGCGATGGAGGCGCTGTGGCACAAGGCGCGCGCCGAGATGAAGCCGGGAACGCTGCTTCTGAGCTACGAATTCCATATCCACGGGACCACCCCGGATGTGGTGGTCGAGCCGGAGGACGGGGGCAGGGTGCTGCATGGGTGGCGCATGTGAGGGTGCGCAAGCAAGGAGAGCCTTTACAGGGGCTGCGAGACGCGACGTATCAAGTTTGCGCCAATTCAGCCGTAAATCGAAAAGGAAGGGCGTTTTTCGGATATGTATTCCCCCATTTGCTTGACTGGAATACCTGTAATCTGACGAACGTGAAAATACACTCAACGCCACAGGGACGGGAGTAGGCACTTGCTAGTCATCATTGGATATATCGTGGTCATGGGGTCCGTCTTCGGCGGCTTTGCCCTGTCGGGCGGCCACCTGGGGGCACTGTTCCAGCCACTCGAACTGCTCATGATCGGCGGCGCCGCGCTGGGCGCTTTCCTGGTCGGTAACAACAACAAGGCGATCAAGGCCACCATGAAGGCCTTGCCTACGGTCTTCAAGGGCAGCACCTACACCAAGGCGCTGTACATGGAGCTGATGGCACTGCTCTTCGAGATCCTCACCAAATCCCGTAAAGAGGGTTTGATGTCGATCGAAGGCGACATCGAAGAGCCGGAAAGCAGCCCCATCTTCAGCAAGTATCCGGGCGTGCTGGCGGACCATCACCTGATCGAATTCATGACCGACTACCTGCGCCTGATGGTCTCGGGCAACATGGATGCGTTCCAGATCGAAAACCTGATGGACAACGAAATCGAGACCCATCACCACGAGGGCGAGATTCCGGTGCACTGCATCGCCAAGCTGGGCGACGGCATGCCGGCTTTCGGTATCGTGGCAGCGGTGATGGGCGTGGTGCACACCATGGAATCGGTGGGCATCCCGCCCTCCGAGCTGGGTATGCTGATCGCGCACGCGCTGGTCGGTACCTTCCTCGGTATCCTGCTGGCCTACGGTTTCGTGGGCCCGCTCTCGAGCTTGCTGGAACAGAAGCTGCACGAATCGACCAAGATCTACCAGTGCGTGAAGGTGACGCTGCTGGCCAGCCTCAATGGCTATGCCCCGGCACTGTCGATCGAATTCGGCCGCAAGGTCCTGTTCTCGACCGAACGTCCGACCTTCCTTGAACTGGAAGAGCACGTCAAGCAGGCCAAGGGCAAGTAAGCGGTCGGCAGGCCGGCCCGGGGAGGCCGGCAGGCAGGGCGATTCACACAGACATCAGTATTGAAGCAGGAGCACAGGCATGGCCGACGAAGGTCTACGTCCCATTATCGTCAAGCGGATCAAGAAAGGCGGCGGGGGTCACCACGGTGGCGCCTGGAAGATTGCCTATGCCGACTTCGTGACCGCGATGATGGCCTTCTTCCTGCTGATGTGGCTGCTGGGTTCGACCGCCAAGGGCGACCTGAATGGTATCGCCGAATACTTCAAGACGCCGCTGAAGGTGGCCATGGCCGGTGGTTCCGGCAGTGGTGACGCCAACACGGTGCTGCCCGGCGGCGGCAAGGACTTGACCCGCCAGGACGGCCAGCTGCGCAAGGGCGAGAACGATGTGGTCTCGCGCAAGCAGAACCTGAAACAGGCACAGCAGGAGCTGGAGCGCGCCGAGCGCACCCGCCTGGAGGAACTGAAGTCGCGCCTGGAAAAGGCCATCGACTCCAACCCGACCTTGAAGCAGTTCAAGAACCAGCTGTTGATCGACATCACTTCGGAAGGCCTGCGCATCCAGATCGTGGACGAAAAGAACCGTCCCATGTTTGCCCTGGCCAGTGCGCAGTTGCAGCCCTACACCAAGGAAATCCTGCACGAGATCGGCCGCACCCTGAACGATGTGCCCAACAAGATCAGCCTGTCCGGCCACACCGATGCGACGCCTTATTCGCGCGGCGAGAAGGGGTACAGCAACTGGGAATTGTCGGCTGACCGTGCCAATGCCTCGCGCCGCGAACTCATTACCGGCGGCATGGATGAATCGAAGGTGCTGCGGGTGGTGGGCCTGTCCTCGGCGGTGCTGCTGGACAAGGAAGATCCGTTCAACCCGATCAACCGCCGCATCAGCATCATCGTGATGAACAAGAAGGCCGAAGAGCTGGTGGAAAAGGATAGTGGCTCCTTGAACGTGCCCACCGACGCCACCGATGACGACGTGCAGCAGGGACTGAGCGCGCCGCCGAAGAACTGACGGCAGGCACCGGGACGGGGTGGCTTGCGCAGGGTTTGCCAATGAAGCAGAAGTGTTCCAATTGAACAGGGGAAGAGAGCCGGATATGCCGACCAAGACCATGCTGCAGGAGCTCAAGCGCTTGTTGCTCGATACTGCCAGCGGCGGCAGCCGCCAATTGACGGAAGTGGAGTCGGACCTGGTCCAGACCAACATCCTGCTGGGCGAAGCCATCGGCAAGCTGGGCAACAGTTTCATGGAGCTGCACCGCGCGGTCCAGGCACAGCAGACCATCCTGGAAGGCCTGATGAATGGCAGCGGCCAGTTCGACAGCGACAGCATCGATCAGCTCAAGGTGACCCAGGGTGAAGTCAGCCACTATGTCAACGCGGCCGTGACCGGCCTGCAGTTCCAGGACATGACCAGCCAGTTGCTGGAGCGTATCGTACGCCGCGTGATCGGCCTGCGTGAGGCGCTGGGGGTCCTGAGTGCGAACAGCTTCGAGATCGTCCCGGAGCAGGGCCAGTCCGACGAAGAGGTCAGGGAATTGCTGGCCAGCACGGTGCAGGCCATCGAAGAGCGCCTCAACATGCTCGACACCGGGCTGTGGAAGGCAGTGCGCCAGACCCGCATGGAAAGTGGCGACATCGAGCTGTTCTGAGCGGTGGCTGGCTGAGTGGTACAAGATTGAACTAGGTCATTCCGGCCTTGGCTGGGCGATAGGTCGGTGGCCAAGGGTGCGGCATAATGCATACGCGCATGAGCCTTATTGAAGAAACAGGGAGTAACGATGTCCAAAACGATTCTCGCAGTAGATGATTCCGGGTCACTGCGTCAGATGGTGGTATTCAGTCTGAAAGCTGCGGGTTACAACGTGACCGAGGCGGTCGACGGGGTGGACGCGCTGGAAAAGGCCAAGACGCATACCTTCGACCTGGTCCTGACCGACCAGAACATGCCGCGCATGGACGGCCTGACCCTGATCCGCTCCCTGCGCGAGCTGACCAGTTACGCGCGCGTGCCCATCCTGATGCTGACCACCGAGTTCAGTGACGAGATGAAGGCCAAGGGCAAGGCCGCCGGCGCCAATGGCTGGCTGGTCAAGCCCTTCGACCCGCAGCGCCTGACCGAGGTGGTGCGCAAGGTGATCGGCTGATCTGTTGCCGGGACAAGAAGAAGATACGTACTGCATCCAGCATGGAGCCCAGGCATGAGCATTGATATGAGCCAGTTTTTCCAGGTCTTTTTCGACGAGGCCGAGGAAGGGCTCGCGGAAATGGAAAAGCTGTTGTTGGCCGTCAATGTGGCGTCTCCCGATCCGGAAGACCTCAACGCGGTGTTTCGTGCCGCCCATTCGATCAAGGGTGGTTCGTCCACCTTCGGCCTGACCGACATCGCTGAAGTCACGCACGTCCTGGAGTCGCTGCTGGATCGCATCCGCCAGGGCCAGATGAAGCTGACCTCGGAACACGTAGATGCCTTCCTGGCTGCCAAGGATGTGCTCAAGTCCATGCTGGACGGGCACAAGCACGGCGCCACGGTCGACCAGGATGCCGTGGGCGACGTGCGCATGCTGTTGGAGGCGCTGTCGCAGGGCAAGAGTTCCAGCGCCGCTGCGGCGGCCGAAGCGGCCGTGGTCGGTCCCGGTGGCGTGCACCGCTACCGGCTGGACATGCCGGTGATCGCCGACAAGGATGCCGAGGCCCTGGCCGACGAGCTGTCCATGCTCGGCAAGCTGGAAAAATCCAAGTCGCCCGAGGGGAACTGGATTTTCATCCTCGACACGGCCGAACCGATCGATGACGTGGTCGCCATCTGCGCCTTCATCGTGAACGTGGCCGACCTGAAGATTTCGCAAGCCGTTGAAGCCGCCAAGAGCAGCGACGAAGAGCGCGGCTATGGTTTCTTCGACAATTTCGTCACCCAGGAAGAGCGCGAGCGCGCCCAGGGTTATGGTTTCTTCGATAACCAGACCGCCATCGAAGACAAGGAGCGCGAGCAGGGCTACGGTTTCTTTGCTCCCTTCGTGCCGCTGGACATCAGCGCCAAAAAGAACGATGGCGAGGCGGCTGCCCCCGCCGGTGGCAACGGTCATGGCGGCAATGGCGGCAATGGCAACGGCCATCACGACGACGGCCACCTGCATGGTGACCATGGCGGCGAGAAGAAGGCGGCCAAGGGTGGCACCGGCCAGGAATCCTCGTCGATCCGTGTCAGCATCGAAAAGGTCGACCAGCTCATCAACCTGGTGGGCGAACTGGTGATCACCCAAGCCATGATCGAGCAGCGCGTTGGCAAGCTCGATCCCATGCATCACGAACACCTGCTCAACAGCGTCAGCCAGTTGAGCCGCAATACCCGGGATCTGCAGGAATCGGTGATGTCGATCCGCATGATGCCGATGGATTACGTCTTCTCGCGCTTCCCGCGCATGGTGCGCGACCTCGCGCACAAGCTGGGCAAGCAGGTCGAGTTCGTCACCCACGGCGCAGCCACCGAGCTGGACAAGGGCCTGATTGAACGCATCGTCGATCCGCTCACCCACCTGGTGCGCAACAGCATCGACCACGGCATCGAACTGCCCGAGGCGCGCCGCGCCGCCGGCAAGGGCGAAGCGGGCGTGCTGGCACTGTCTGCCGAGCACCAGGGCGGCAACATCATCATTGAAGTCACCGACGACGGTGGCGGCCTGAACCGCGACAAGATCCTGGCCAAGGCCAAGCAGCAGGGCATGCCGGTGACCGACAGCCTGACCGATGCCGAGGTCTGGCAACTGATCTTCGAGCCCGGCTTCTCTACCGCCGAGCAGGTCACCGACGTTTCCGGCCGTGGCGTGGGCATGGATGTGGTCAAGCGCAACATCCTGGCCATGGGCGGCGCGGTCGATATCCGCTCCAGCAAGGGCTTCGGCACCACGATTTCGATCTCGCTGCCGCTGACGCTGGCGATCCTGGACGGCATGTCGATCCGGATCGGTGAAGAAGTTTACATATTGCCGCTTGGATATGTGGTTGAATCTTTGCAGCCTTTGCCGCAAGATATCAAAGAGATCTCCGGTCAGGGCCAGGTGCTGCGCGTGCGCGGCGAATATCTGCCGCTGATCCCGCTTTATCAGATTTTCAACATCGAGCCTTCATTTACCGATCCCTCGCAAGGATTGGTGGTCATTTTGGAGTCAGATGGGAAAAAGGCGGCACTTTTCGTGGATGACCTGATCGGACAACAGCAAATCGTTGTGAAGAACCTGGAATCCAACTATCGAAAGGTCGCTGGCATTTCCGGTGCTACCATTCTGGGCGACGGCGGCGTCGCCCTGATTGTCGATGTGGCAGCCTTGCTGCGATCCAGCCGCCAACTGAATGACGAATCTGTATTTTCCTGATTTTTAAAGGGCCTCAACATGTCTGACACTGCAACCAAGAATCTTTCCGGCTTCGGCGAAAAGACCGACAGCAACGGAAACGAATTTCTCGCCTTTACCCTGGGCAAGGAAGAATACGGCATCGATATTCTGAAGGTTCAGGAAATCCGCGGCTACGAAGCCGTGACCCGCATCGCCAATTCGCCCGACTTCATCAAGGGCGTCGTGAACCTGCGCGGCATCATCGTCCCCATCGTGGACATGCGCATCAAGTTCCAGCTGGGCGAGCCGACCTATGACCAGTTCACCGTCGTCATCATCCTCAACATCGGCGGCCGCGTCGTGGGCATGGTGGTCGACAGCGTGTCCGACGTCATCACCCTGACCCAGGAACAGATCAAGCCGGCACCGGAGATGGGCACCACCTTCGACTCCGACTACCTGATCGGCCTGGGCACCCTGGAACAGCGCATGCTGATCCTGGTGGACATCGACAAGCTCATGTCCAGCGCCGAAATGGGCCTGATCGAAAAGCTGGCTGCCTGATTCATTGAGGCTCTGCAGCCTGGCAGTACGGGATCCGGAGGAGACGCAGTCCGGATCTGGCGCCCGTCGTCATTCGGTACCGCAGGAAAAGCGGGCATCATAGCCCGATACAGAAGAGAAAAAGGCATCCGCCGTGTGGTGGATGCCTTTTTTATGGGCGCTTTCCAGCGCCTGTGAAGTTTTGTGCGCGCCGGCTTTGCCCGGGACCGCGCGTCCTGCCTCCCGGCAGGACTTTGCTTCATCTCTCAGTGGAAATGCTCGACCGGAGGAGGCGTATCTTCCGGCATTTCCGCATGCACCAGTTCACCTTCGCGGTCAGGGAAGAGCGGTGCGCCACAGTCGTCGCAAAACTCCATGGTGAAGCGTTCTGCATGATGCTTGATGTGCACGATGCCGCATTCGCGCAGCACCGTCAGGATCTGCTGCAGCGGGCTGGTTGGCATGCCCTCCAGCAGACCCGCACCGGTCGGGATCATCATGGGCAAGTCTTCGCCACTCTCCTGTTCATACAGCGGCCAGACCGTGCCATAGACGACGGTGGGATCGCCGCCGATGGAAAAACCGATGCGGTATTCATCGATCTGGCCATTGATGTCCTCGGAAAAGCCGCCGATGCTGGCGTGCAGCTCGGAGGAGGAAATGTCCAGGGTCTGCGTCAGGAAGTAATCGGCAGCGCGGATGGACGCCGGGCGGATGCGCTTGTCGGCCTCGCGGCAGCCGAAGAAATAGGCTTGCGGCAGCAGCAGCTCGACGCTGCAGCCTGGCAGAAGACGCGTGAAGAGCGGCGTGGCCTGCTGGGTCCAGGCCTCGAAGGCGGCCTCTTTCCTGGCCGAGAAGTGACTCTGCTGTTCACTTTCCTGCCAGTGGAACAGCGCTGCGCCGGCCGGCACCACGACGGCAGCGATCACGTAGCGGGTGTCGGCAAGGAAAGCGGCGGTCGGCGGTTGTTCGCCGCGCAGCTGCACCGGGCCGGCTTTCAGGGCGGTCTGGCCCATCTGGCGGGTCAGGGCAAAAACGTCGGCGTGTACGCGCGGCAGCTGCTCGATCGAGAACAGGCTCGGGGCCAGCGCCAGGCGGGCATCCTTGGCCAGGACGTGGGCATGGAGGTGCGCGCCGATGGCGGTGAGCAGCTCGCTGCCGATGGGGCCGGAGGCGATGGCGAAGCGAGTCCAGGCCAGTACCGGCAGCACCAGCAGCTGCACGTCGTAATCCTGGCCCTCGTGTTCCAGCGAGGTGGCCTCGCTGCCGGCCTCGACGGCTTCGATCAGGATGTCATAGGCATCCAGGTCGGCCTTGAAGAGATGATCCAGGGCAGCATCGATGAGGCCTTGCTGGCCGGCCCGCAGCAGCTTGTTGAGCAGGGCGTCCAGCGGCTTGAGCCAGGCGCGCTCTTCGAGCCGGCTGGAGGCTTGCGCGATGGCTTGCGCAAAAGTCACCAGATGCTGGCTGTCGGCAGAAAGCTTGGAGGAGGAACGTTTGGCGGGACGACGCATGTAGGCTATCTGTAGGTGTGGAAACGAAACCGCCTATTGTAGATGATTTGTCAGCCCTGTCAGCCGCCGCGGCCTTTGCGCAGCGCCAAGGGGCAATAAAAAACGCCGGACGAATCCGGCGTTTTCCTTGCTGCAGGGTAGGACGTGCGCTGCTTAGGCTGCCAGCAGTTGACGCAGCACGAACGGCAGGATGCCGCCATGCTTGTAGTAGTCCACTTCGATCGGGGTGTCGATACGCAGCAGCAGCTTGACTTCCTGGGTCTGGCCGTTCTTGCGGTGGATCACCAGGGTGGCTTCCTGTTGCGGCTTGATCTCGCCTTCCAGGCCCTTCAGGTCGAAGCTTTCTTCACCGGTGATGCCCAGCGACTGCACGCTGTCGTTGCCCAGGAACTGCAGCGGCAGCACGCCCATGCCGACCAGGTTGGAACGGTGGATACGCTCGAAGGAACGTGCGATCACGGCCTTCACGCCCAGCAGCTGGGTGCCCTTGGCAGCCCAGTCGCGGGAGGAGCCGGTACCGTACTCTTCGCCACCGAAGACCATGGTCGGGGTGCCTTCAGCCACGTACTTCATGGCGGCGTCGTAGATCGACATTTCTTCACCGGAAGGCTGGTGAATGGTGATGCCGCCTTCGACGCGGGAGCCGTCTTCCTTGGCCGGGATCATGAGGTTCTTGATACGCACGTTGGCGAAGGTGCCGCGCATCATGATCTCGTGGTTGCCGCGGCGCGAGCCGTAGGAGTTGAAGTCAGCCTTCAGCACGCCATTGGCTTGCAGCCACTTGCCGGCTGGGCTGGATTCCTTGATGGAACCGGCCGGGGAGATGTGGTCGGTGGTGATCGAGTCGCCGAACACACCCAGGGCACGCGCGCCGCTGATGCCGGTGGCGGCAGCCTTGGGCTCTTCGCTGAAGTTCTCGAAGAACGGCGGCTCGGCGATGTAGGTCGAGCTCGGCCAGTTGTAGACTTCGCCCTTGGCGACGCCCTTGATGGCTTCCCACAGCTTGCCGGGAGCGCCCTTCACATCGGCGTAGTTTTCCTTGAAGGTCTTGGCGTTCATGGCGAACTTCAGCAGCTTTTCGATCTCTTGCGAGGTCGGCCAGATGTCGCCCAGGTAGACGTTCTTGCCGCCCTTGCCCTTGCCGACCGGTTCGGTCATCAGGTCACGGGTGACATTGCCGGCGATGGCGTAAGCCACGACCAGCGGAGGCGAGGCCAGGAAATTGGCGCGGATGTTCGGGTGGATACGGGCTTCGAAGTTGCGGTTGCCCGACAGCACGGCGGCGGCCACCACGTCGTTCTTGACGATGGCTTCGTTCATGGCCGGGGTCAGGTCGCCGGCGTTGCCGATGCAAGTGGTGCAACCGTAGGCGGTCACGCCAAAGCCCAGCTTTTCCAGGTACGGCAAGAGGCCTGCCGCTTCCAGGTACTTGGTTACCACGCGCGAGCCAGGGGCCAGCGAGGTCTTGATGTGCGGGGCCACCTTCAGGCCGGCTTCCACGGCCTTCTTGGCCAGCAGGCCAGCGGCCAGCAGCACGCTCGGGTTGGAGGTGTTGGTGCAGGAGGTGATGGCGGCGATCAGCACGTCACCGTTGTGCACATCCACGCCATCGGCGTTCTTGTAGGACGCGGTCAGGTCTTCGGCCTTCTTGTTGAAGCCGTTTTCAGCGGTCGGCTTGGTGAACAGGTCCGAGAAGGTGGACTTGACGTTGCCGATCTCGATGCGGTCTTGCGGACGCTTCGGACCCGCCAGCGACGGGGCGACGGTGCCCAGGTCCAGGGAGACTTCCTGGGTGTAGTCGATCTGGCCGGCCTTGGGCACGCCGTACAGGCCTTGTGCCTTGAAATAGGCTTCGAAGGCGTCGATTTCAGCCTTGGTGCGGCCGGTGCCCTTGAAATAGTCGATGGTAGCGTCGTCGACCGGGAAGAAGCCCATGGTGGCGCCGTATTCCGGTGCCATGTTGGCGATGGTGGCGCGGTCGGTCAGCGACAGCGATTCGGTGCCTTCGCCGAAGAATTCGACGAACTTGCCCACGACCTTGGTCTGGCGCAGCAGTTCGGTGATGGTCAGCACCAGGTCGGTGGCGGTAACGCCTTCGCGCAGGGCGCCGGTCAGGTTCACGCCGACCACGTCCGGGGTCAGGAAGTAGACCGGCTGGCCCAGCATGCCGGCTTCAGCTTCGATGCCGCCCACGCCCCAGCCGACCACGCCGATGCCGTTGATCATTGTGGTGTGGGAGTCGGTGCCGACCAGGGTGTCAGGGTAGTAGACACCGGCCTTGTTGTGCACGCCGCGTGCCAGGTATTCCAGGTTGACCTGGTGCACGATGCCGAAGCCCGGGGGCACCACGCCGAAGGTGTCGAAGGCTTGCATGCCCCACTTCATGAACTGGTAGCGCTCGTTGTTGCGCGAGAATTCCAGCTTCATGTTCAGGTCCAGTGCCTTCTTCTCGCGGAAGTGGTCGATCTGCACCGAGTGGTCCACCACCAGGTCCACGGGGACCAGCGGTTCGATGTTCTTGGGGTTCTTGCCCAGCTTGCTGGCGACGTTGCGCATGGCGGCCAGGTCGGCCAGCAGCGGCACGCCGGTGAAGTCCTGCAGCACCACGCGGGCCACCACGAAGGGGATCTCATCCACGCGGGCGGCCTTGGCGCCCCAGTTGGCCAGTTGCTTGACGTGTTCTTCGGTGACCTTCTGGCCATCGCAGTTGCGCAGCACCGATTCCAGCACGATGCGGATCGACACCGGCAGGCGCGAGATATTCACGCCCAGCGACTTTTGCAGGGCGGGCAGGGAGTAGAACTTGCCCTTCTTGGAACCGGAAATCGGGAATTCCTTCAGGGTGTTCAATGTGTTGCGAGACATGGCCTCTTCTCCTTAATTTGGCAATTTAGTGATGCTAGCTAGTCGAATCCGGTTTGCGCTGCAATGGTGAACTGCGGGGTGCTGCCTGATTCTGTGATTCTGTGTTGCTTGATACGCGATGAGCTGGCGGTTGCCTGCCGGCTCAGTTCTTCTGGGGTGCCGCAGCGACGGTGGTTGCCGGTGCTGCTTCGGCGGCCTTGATCTGCTCGGCGTTCTTGCATTCGTTGGCCAGCTGCTGGCCCTTCTTGGAATCCAGCAACAGGCCCTTGGCCGGGATGCCGATCCAGACCAGGCCCATCTTGCGGTTTTCGAAGCGGTTGGCGCCGGTGGTGGTTTCCACGCGGGTCAGGCGGTGGATGCGCTTGTCCCAGCGGATGGCGATGTGCTTGTCGTCGGCTTCGTTCTTCCAGATGGTCAGCTTGTGGCCCATTTCGCACTGGAAGTCGGCCGACAGGGTGCCGCCCAGGTCGGGTTCGCTGTCGTCATCTTCGGCCTCGGAAGAGAACGGCATCTTGGCTGCCGGTGCTGCGGCGGCTGCAGCGGCAGCGGCCTTCTTGGCAGGCGCCTTCTTGACGACCTTTTTCTTGGCGGCCGGTTTGGTATCGGTTTCGGCGTGCGCCGCAGTGATGCCGGCGGTGGCGAAGAGTGCGCCCAGCAGGGCGATGAGAGTCAGGTGCTTTTTCATGGACGTCGGTCGAAACAAGTTTACTGCGTGGTTGAGGGGGAGTCGCCGCGGGCGAACCAGGGTGCAGTCTCCGGTGGCAGCGCGATGCCGGTGGCGTGCGCGCGTTGCAGGATACTCCAGTAATAGCGATAACTGGCGCGGTCGTGCAGGTTGCCCTGATGCTGGATCGGGCCCCACTGCACCGCCTGCGCCTTGAGCAAGATCTGTGCCGCCAGCTCGGCTTCTTCGGTGGCCGGGGACATGGCTTGCACGATCGGGCCGATCTGGTCCGGATGGATGCTCCACATCCGGGTATAGCCAAACTCTTGTGCCGCGCGGCGCGCATCGTCAGCCACGGCGGCGGGATTCTTGATGTCGGTGGTCACGTTGTGCGACGGCACCTTGCCGTGCGCATGGCAAGCGGCGGCAATCTCCAGCTTGGCGCGGCGCACCAGCGGATGGTCAAACTGTCCGGGCGAGCGCATGGCGCTGCCGGGAATGGCCCCGTAATGGGCCGAGACGAAATCCATCACCCCGAACGACAGCGACTGCACCTGGGGCAGGGCGGCGATCTTGCCGGCATCCGCCAGCGCGCCATGGGTCTCGATCAAGACCTGCACCGGCAGCTGCGCGCGGCCGGCCGCATTGGCGGCCCGATTGATGCTCTCCAGGGCGCGCAGGACGTCGTCGACCCCTTCGGGCTTGGGCAACATCACGTAAGCCAGTTCGCGCGCAGCCGCACCGCAGATGATGGCCACGTCCTGCTCGAAATGCGCATGGCCCACGTCGTGCAGGCGCGCGCCGATGCGGCGGTGGACATTGCCGGGGGCGGCGATGAGCGAGGCGACCAGTTCGGCGTGCGCGGTTTCATTGCCGGCGGCAGCGCCATCTTCGCAGTCGAAGGTGATGTCGAACAAGGGACCGAGCTCCTGCTGCAGGGCCATCGACTTGCGCATCAGCTTTTCGGAGCCGGCGTAGTGATCGCACACCGGAAGCGAAACCGGTTGCTGGGCACCTGGGAACAAGACCTGGGAAGGATGCATTGCTGCGATTGAGAGCGGGGTAAGGTTGTCGGAACGGTTGATGTCACGTACTGCAAAACTTCAAAACTGCAAAACGATCGGCGCGGCACCCGTACAGGGCCGCCGCGCCGTGGTCAATTAGCCGACCAGGTGCTTGACGCCTTCGCGCTCTTCCAGCAGTTCCTTCAGGGTGATGTTGATGCGCTCTTGCGAGAACTCATCGATCTCCAGGCCCTGGACGATCTTGTACTCACCGTTTTCGGTGGTCACCGGGAAGCCGAACATGGTGCCTTCGGGGATGCCGTAGGAACCGTCGGAGGGGATACCCATGGTGGTCCACTTGCCGTTGGTGCCCAGCACCCAGTCACGCACGTGGTCGATGGCGGCGTTGGCAGCCGAAGCGGCCGAGGACAGGCCACGGGCTTCGATGATGGCGGCGCCGCGCTTGCCGACGGTGGGCAGGAACACGTTCTTGTTCCATTCCTGGTCGTTGATGGTGTCCTTGACGGAGGCGCCATCGGCGGTCGCGAAGCGGTAGTCGGCGTACATGGTCGGCGAGTGGTTGCCCCACACGCACAGCTTTTCGATGGCCGAGACCGGCTTGCCGATCTTGGCAGCCACTTGCGACAGCGCGCGGTTGTGGTCCAGGCGCAGCATGGCGGTGAAGTTCTTGGCCGGCAGGTTGGGGGCCGACTTCATGGCGATGTAGGCGTTGGTGTTGGCCGGGTTGCCGACCACCAGCACCTTGACGTTGCGCGATGCGACGGCGTCCAGTGCCTTGCCCTGCACGGTGAAGATCTGGGCGTTGGCTTCCAGCAGGTCCTTGCGCTCCATGCCGGGGCCACGGGGACGGGCACCGACCAGCAGGGCGATGTCGGCATCCTTGAAGGCGGTCATCGGATCGCTGTGGGCGGTCACGCCAGCCAGCAGGGGGAAGGCACAGTCGTCGATTTCCATGATGACGCCCTTGAGCGCCTTCTGAGCCTTCTCATCGGGGATTTCCAGCAGTTGCAGGATGACCGGCTGGTCTTTGCCCAGCAGGTCGCCGTTGGCGATGCGGAACAGCAGGGAGTAACCGATCTGACCGGCGGCGCCGGTGACGGCAACACGCATGGGGGCTTTAGCCATGTTGAATCTCCAAAAGAGGTGATGAAAAAAAGCATTCAGACTGCAGCGAAGCGCAGCTTGCGGTCACGTCGCGCAAGGCGCGGCAGGGCCGTGTAGCGGTTGCTTCAGGGGTGCGCATGAGAAATGCGCGGTTTTCCTCGAATTCTTGTTAGGCCGCCATGATACCGTCGAAAACGCAGCGAGTCAGTTGCTTTCGGACCGGGCTCTGCCGACAAATCAAAAACCTGTCAAACTTGTGTTCTGCCTGCAGAAAACAGCCGCGCCGGAATGGTCTTGATGAGAGCGATTCTCGTTATCGTCTACTGACCGGTAGATCGCTCCCTGCCTGCCTTGCGGCTCTTCAGGTTGCTCGCGAGTGTAGGCTTGCGAAAGACTGCTGTCAATCAATATCTTATGTCTTATATAAGACATATTATTGCCTAGTTTTTGCTGGACGCCGGAAGGAGTTTTGTGGTGAAATTCGAGGTTATGAGCTCGATCCTGCCCAATTCGAACAACGTCGACGCGCACGCCGCGGGGGCGGGTGCTGCCAGTCCGGCGCCCACCTTCAGTCCGTTGTACCAGCAGATCAAGGCGCTCATCATGCAGCGCCTCGAAGCAGGGGAGTGGAAACCCGGTGAGCTCATTCCCAGTGAAGTCGAACTGGGTAGCCGATTCAAGGTCAGCCAGGGCACGGTGCGCAAGGCCATCGACGAACTGGCTGCTGAAAACCTGGTGGTGCGCCGCCAGGGCAAAGGGACCTTCGTGGCCACCCATCACGAGACCCAGGCGCAGTTCCGTTTCCTGCGGTTGATGGCCGACAGCGACGAGCCGCAGCGTCCCGAAAACAAGATCATCGAAGTCAAGCGCGTACGCGCCTCGGCCGAAGTGGCGCGTCAGCTCGACATGAAGTCGGGCGACTCCGTCATTTTCATTCGCCGGGTAAAATCCTTCAACGGCACTCCCATCATCCTCGAAGACATCTGGCTGCCTGGCGCCATCTTCAAGGGGCTGACGGCCGAGCGCCTCATGGAATACCGCGGGCCCCTGTATGGCCTGTTCGAGTCCGAGTTCGGCACGCGCATGATCCGTGCCGAAGAACGCATCCGTGCCGTCGGGGCGGATCCGGATGCCGCAGAGTTTCTGGGCGTGACGCCCCAAACGCCGTTGCTGAGTGTGGAGCGGGCTTCATTTACCTATGGCGACAAGCCGGTGGAAATGCGGCGCGGTCTGTACCTGACGACGAATCATCATTACCAAAGCGAGTTGAGCTGAGCAAACCGAAACCGGTCATCGCCGGGGGTGGACGGGCCTTGCCTGTCCAGCGCAGAAGGGCTGGTGTCAAGCCTTTTCGGCATGCTGCGAAGCGCAATAAAAGTTGATGGTGATTTCGAAAATCGGCGAAAATTGCATGATTGTTTTAAACTGAGGAGAACCTTGTATGTCTGAAGCCGCTAAACCACAACGGCCGCAATTTCGTAACATACACCTAACCCAAATTGCCGGCTATCGCATGCCCTTGGCCGCTCTGGTCTCGATCATGCACCGCATCAGCGGTCTGTTCCTGTTCCTGATGCTGCCTTTCATCCTGTTCCTGTTGGACAGCAGCCTGCTCTCGGAAGGTACTTTCGCCTATCTCAAGGGCTTCGTCTCGGGCTGGTTCGTCAAGCTCGTCATCCTGGCGCTGTCCTGGGCCTACCTGCATCACTTCTGCGCCGGCATCCGCCACCTGATCATGGACAACCACGTTGGCCTGGACAAGGACAGCGCACGCAAGTCCTCGGCAACTGTCCTGGTGGTCAGCATCGCGCTGATGATCCTGGTCGCATTGAAACTGTTCGGAGTGTTCTGAAAATGGCTGATAACAACATCGGACCCAAGCGCCTGGTCGTCGGCGCCCACTATGGCCTGCGTGACTGGCTGGCGCAACGCGCGACCGCCGTCGTCATGGCCGTCTACACCGTCATCCTGCTGGTGTGCTTCTTCACCTCGACCAACTTCAGCTACCAGGGCTGGGCGGCGCTGTTCTCGCATCAATGGTTCAAGGTGGCCACCTTTGCCGTGTTCATGGCGCTGTTCTTCCACGCCTGGATCGGCGTGCGTGACGCCCTGATGGACTACGTCAAGCCCGTTGGTACCCGCCTGGTCCTGCAAGTTGCCACTATCGTGTGGCTGATCGGTTGCGCTGGCTACGCTGCGCAGATTCTCTGGAGAAACTAATCGTGGCTGCTATCAAATCCGCCATCACTACCCGCCGCTTTGACGCGGTCATCGTCGGCGCCGGTGGCTCCGGCATGCGCGCCTCGCTGCAACTGGCCGAAGCCGGCCTGAACGTCGCTGTCCTGTCCAAGGTCTTCCCGACCCGCTCGCACACCGTGGCTGCCCAAGGCGGCATCGGCGCTTCGCTGGGCAACATGTCCGAAGACAACTGGTACTGGCACATGTTCGACACCGTCAAGGGCTCGGACTACCTGGGCGACCAGGACGCCATCGAGTTCATGTGCCGCGAAGCACCGAAGGCCGTCTACGAGCTGGAACACTTCGGCATGCCCTTCGACCGCAACCCGGACGGCACCATCTACCAGCGTCCCTTTGGCGGCCACACCGCCAACCTGGGCGAAAAGCCGGTGCAGCGCGCCTGTGCGGCCGCAGACCGTACCGGTCACGCGCTGCTGCACACCCTGTACCAGCGCAACGTGCGCGCCAAGACCCACTTCTTCGTGGAGTGGATGGCGCTGGACGTGATCCGCAACGAAGAGGGCGATGTCCTCGGCGTGGTGGCGCTGGAAATGGAAACCGGCGAAATCATGATGCTGCACGCCAAGACCACGCTGTTCGCCACCGGCGGCGCAGGCCGCATCTGGGCTGCATCGACCAATGCCTTCATCAACACCGGCGACGGCATGGGCATGGCGGCACGTGCCGGCCTGCCGCTGCAGGATATGGAATTCTGGCAGTTCCACCCGACCGGCGTGGCCGGCGCGGGCGTGCTGATCACTGAAGGCGTGCGCGGCGAAGGCGGCATCCTGATCAACAGCAACGGCGAACGCTTCATGGAGCGCTATGCGCCGACCCTGAAGGACCTGGCCCCGCGTGACTTCGTCTCGCGTTCGATGGACCAGGAAATCAAGGAAGGCCGCGGCGTCGGTCCCCACAAGGATCACGTGCTGCTGGATCTGCGCCACATCGGTGCCGATACCATCAAGAAGCGCCTGCCCTCGATCCTGGAAATCGCCCACAAGTTCGCCAACGTCGACGCGACCAAGGAACCGATCCCCGTCGTGCCGACCATCCACTACCAGATGGGTGGCATCCCCACCAACATCCACGGCCAGGTGGTCGCGCCCAAGGGTGGTTCGATGAAGGAAGTGGTGCAGGGCATGTACGCCATCGGCGAATGCGCCTGCGTGTCGGTGCACGGCGCCAACCGCCTGGGTACCAACTCGCTGCTGGACCTGGTGGTCTTCGGCCGCGCAGCCGGCAACCACATCGTCGGCAGCCGCCTGCAGGACCAGAGCCACAAGCCGATCCCGGCCGGCGCCCTGGACCGCTCGCTGGAACGCATCGCTCACCTGGAAAGCAGCACCGGTTCCGAACGTGTGCAGGACGTGGCCAACGACATCCGCGCCACCATGCAGAAGTACTGCGGCGTGTTCCGTACCGATGCCCTGTTGAAGGAAGGCGTTCAAAAGATCATGGAACTGGACGAGCGTCGCAAGCACGTCTCCTTCAAGGACAAGTCCAAGGTCTTCAACACCGCCCGCGTGGAAGCGCTGGAACTGGACAACCTGATCGAAACCGCCAAGGCCACCATCACCTCGGCCGAAGCCCGCAAGGAATCGCGCGGCGCCCACGCGCAAAGCGACCACGAGCAGCGCGACGACGTGAACTGGCTCAAGCATACGCTGTGGTTCTCCGAGGGGAATCGTCTCGACTACAAGCCGGTCAACATGCAGCCGCTGACCGTCGAGACTTTCAAACCTAAAGCACGTACTTTCTAAGAGGTCGCAACATGACTCGCACCCTGAAATTCAAGATCTATCGTTACGATCCGGACAAGGACGACAAGCCGTACATGCAAGACCTGACGGTGGAGCTGAAGCCCACCGACAAGATGCTGCTCGATGCCCTGCAACGCATCAAGTCCGACGTCGACGATTCTCTGGCGCTGCGCCGCTCCTGCCGCGAAGGCGTGTGCGGTTCCGACGCCATGAACATCAACGGCAAGAACGGCCTGGCCTGCATCACCAACCTGAACGAGCTGACCGAACCCATCGTTCTGAAGCCGCTGCCTGGCCTGCCGGTGATCCGCGACCTGATCGTGGACATGACCAACTTCTTCAAGCAATACGATTCGATCAAGCCCTACCTGATCAACGACAGCATTCCTCCCGAAAAGGAGCGCCTGCAGTCGCCCGAACAGCGTGAAGAGCTCGATGGTGTCTACGAGTGCATCCTGTGCGCCTGCTGCTCGACTTCCTGCCCGTCGTTCTGGTGGAATCCGGACAAGTTCGTCGGCCCCGCTGGCCTGCTGCAAGCCTACCGCTTCATCGCCGACAGCCGCGACGAAGCCACCGGCGCGCGCCTGGACAACCTGGAAGACCCGTATCGCCTGTTCCGTTGCCGTTCCATCATGAACTGCGTCGATGTCTGCCCCAAGGGTCTGAACCCCAACAAGGCCATCGGCAAGATCAAGGAACTGATGGTGCGCCGTTCGGTGTAAGCCGGATCGGCGTGTTGCCTGCCAGACCCGCCGTGCATGGCGGGCGGCAGCAAGGGGGAGCAGGGCTGCAAGCGGCTTCCCCGACCGGTTCCTTCAGTTTTGGCCCGGTTGAAGTGAATGGAAAGACTAGAAATGAGCGAGTTCATGACTGAACAGCGTCACCAGGATGATCCGGCCAAGCGGGCGCGACTGCGCTGGCGTGCGCGCCGCGGGCTGCTGGAGAACGATCTGATCCTCACCCGCTATCTCGACGCCAACGAGGCGCAGATGAGCGACGACGAGGTGGATGCCTTCTCGCGCCTGATGGACCTGACCGACAACGACTTGATGGACTTGCTGCTGGCCCGCAAGGAGCCCGAAGCGGCGGTTGACCTGCCCCAAGTGCATGCGTTGCTGAAGAAACTGCGTACTGCCTGACTGTTGCACGAATATTGCGCCTGGCCACAAGCCAGACCGATTTTGCCCGATCGCGGCCTGTTCCCACTCGCCACCCGGCGCATCTGAACCACGATGACGCCCGGCTTGCGGTCGCGGCGTTTGATTAACGGTTTCACCATCCCAGCAAAAGGAAAAGCTATGTCCAATACCGATATCAAAGCTACCCTGTCGTTCTCCGACGGCTCCCCGTCCGTAGATTTTCCTATCTACAAGGGCAGTATCGGCCCTGATGTGATCGATATCCGCAAGCTCTACGGCGCCACCGGCAAGTTCACCTATGACCCGGGCTTCATGTCCACCGCTTCCTGCAACTCGTCCATCACCTACATCGATGGCGACAAGGGCGAACTGCTGTACCGCGGCTATCCGATCGAACAGCTGGCAGTGAACTGCGACTTCCTGGAATCCTGCTACCTGCTGCTGCACGGTGAACTGCCCAATACCACCCAGAAGGAAGAATTCGTCAAGACCGTGACCCAGCACACCATGGTGCACGAGCAGATGAACTTCTTCTTCCGTGGCTTCCGCCGCGATGCGCACCCGATGGCCGTCCTGACCGGCTCGGTGGGCGCGCTGTCGGCCTTCTACCACGACTCGCTGGACATCTCCAACGCCAACCACCGCGAAGTCTCGGCCATCCGCATGATCGCCAAGCTGCCGACCCTGGTGGCGATGGCCTACAAGTACAGCATCGGCCAGCCCTTCGTGTACCCGCGCAATGACCTGTCCTACACGGCCAACTTCATGCGCATGATGTTCGCCAATCCGTGCGAAGAGTATCAGGTCAACGAAGTCCTGGTGCGCGCACTGGACCGCATCCTGATCCTGCACGCCGACCACGAACAGAACGCCTCGACCTCGACCGTGCGTCTGGCCGGCTCCTCCGGTGCCAACCCGTTCGCATGTATCGCCGCCGGTATCGCCTGCCTGTGGGGCCCTGCCCACGGCGGTGCCAACGAAGCTGCACTGAACATGCTGGAACAGATCGGTTCCGTGGACAAGATCCCCGAGTTCATCAAGCAAGTGAAGGACAAGAACTCGGGCGTGAAGCTGATGGGCTTCGGTCACCGCGTCTACAAGAACTACGATCCGCGTGCCAAACTGATGCGCGAAACCTGCTACGAAGTGCTGAACGAGCTGGGCCTGCACGACGACCCGCTGTTCAAGCTGGCCATGGAGCTGGAAAAGATCGCCCTGGAAGACGACTACTTCGTCTCCCGCAAGCTGTACCCGAACGTCGACTTCTACTCCGGCATCGTGCAGCGCGCCCTGGGTATCCCGACCTCGATGTTCACCTGCATCTTCGCCATGGCCCGTACCATCGGCTGGATCGCCCAGTGGAACGAAATGATCTCGGATCCGGAACAGAAGATCGGTCGTCCGCGTCAGCTGTTCGTGGGCTCGCCGCGCCGCGACGTTCCCCCGATCGACAAGCGCTGATTGCCGGATGTTGTCCGCCTGCCTTGTCGGGCGGACAACAAACGCGTCGCCAACGCCACGTTTCCCGTCTTCCGGGAGTGATCGGAGGAGGGCAGCGAGGCCCGCGCAGCAAGGCTTTGCGGGCGGGCGTTGGTGGGTGGAAACGCCTGTTGCTTCATGTTTCAAATAAAAAAGCGAATCCTTTAGGATTCGCTTTTTTATTTGATATTAGGAGATATAATTCCGATGCGCTGACTGGATGACACACAGAAGTTCAGGTAGACAAGGTCCTTCCCCCACAACTTGATGCAATCCGCTAACCGGTCAGGCCGTGTCGCGGAAGGTGTAGAAACCCGCTAATCTCGCGAAGCGCGAAGAAAGGTGAGCAAATGACAAAGCTCTACGAGCAATACAACATCAACTCCTACCTGTTCGGTGGGAATGCTCCGTACATCGAAGAACTGTACGAAGCCTACCTGAACAACCCCGGCTCCGTCCCTGACAACTGGCGTGCATACTTCGACGCCGTGCAACACGTCCCCGCCACCGACGGCTCCACCCGTCCCGATGTGGCCCACGCTCCGGTGATCGCTTCCTTCGCCGAACGTGCCAAGCACGGCCCGATCCGCACCGTCATCGCTTCCGCCGACTCCGATATGGGCCGCAAGCGCGTCGCTGTCACCCAGCTGATCGCCGGCTACCGTGATCTCGGTTCCCGTTTCGCCAACCTGGACCCGCTGCAACGCCAGGAACGTCCCAACATCCCCGAACTCGATCCCTCCTTCTACGGATTCACCGATGCCGACATGGACATCGTGTTCAACATCAACAACACCTACTTCGGCCCGGAAACCGCATCCCTGCGCGACCTGCTGCAGATGCTGCGCGACACCTACACGCGCTCCATCGGTGCCGAGTTCACCTACATTTCCGACATGTCGGAAGTGCGCTGGCTGGAAGAGCGCCTCGAGCCGACCCGTGCCGTGCCCAGCTTCTCCTCCGAGAAGAAGAAGCACATCCTGGAGCGCCTGACCGCTGCAGAAGGCCTGGAGCGCTACCTCCACACCAAGTACGTCGGCCAGAAGCGCTTCTCGCTGGAAGGCGGCGAGTCCTTCATCGCCTCCCTGGATGAAACCATCCAGCGCGCCGGTGAAAAGGGCGTGCAGGAAATCGTGATCGGCATGGCCCACCGCGGCCGCCTGAACGTGCTGGTCAACATCCTGGGCAAGACCCCGCAGGAACTGTTCTCCGAATTCGAAGGCCGTCACGCTGACGACCTGCCGGCCGGTGACGTCAAGTACCACCAAGGTTTCTCCTCCGACGTCTCCACCCCTGGCGGCCCGGTCCACCTGTCGCTGGCCTTCAACCCGTCCCACCTGGAAATCGTCAACCCGGTGGTCGAGGGTTCGGTCAAGGCACGTATGGATCGCCGCGGCGACAAGGATGGTTCGCAAGTGCTGCCGATCCTGGTGCACGGCGACGCCGCCTTCGCCGGCCAAGGCGTGGTGATGGAAACCCTGAACCTGGCACAGACCCGTGGCTACGGCACCGGCGGCACGGTTCACATCGTCATCAACAACCAGATCGGCTTCACCACTTCCGACCCGCGAGACTCCCGTTCGACCCTGTACTGCTCGGACGTGGTCAAGATGATCGAAGCCCCGGTGCTGCACGTCAACGGCGATGATCCGGAAGCCGTCGTGTTCGCCACCCAGATCGCTGTCGACTACCGCATGAAGTTCAAGAAGGACATCGTGGTCGACATCATCTGCTTCCGCAAGCTGGGCCACAACGAGCAAGATACCCCTGCTCTGACCCAGCCGCTGATGTACAAGAAGATCGCCCAGCACCCCGGCACCCGCAAGCTGTACGCCGACAAGCTGGTGACCCAGCAGACCATCCCCGCCGATGGCGGCGAAGAGCTGGTCAAGGCCTACCGCGCTGCGATGGACGCTGGTAAGCACGCCATCGATCCGGTGCTGACCAACTTCAAGAGCAAGTACGCCGTCGACTGGCTGCCGTTCCTGAACCGCAAGTGGACCGACGCGGCCGAAACTGCCGTCCCGCTGGCTGAACTGAAGCGCCTGGCCACCAAGATCACCTCCGTGCCGGAAGGCTTCAAGGTCCACTCGCTGGTCGAGAAGGTCTTGAACGACCGCGCCGCCATGGGCCGTGGCGAAATGAACCTGGACTGGGGCATGGGCGAACACCTGGCCTACGCCAGCCTGGTGTCCTCCGGCTATGCCGTGCGCCTGACCGGCCAGGATGCCGGCCGTGGCACCTTCACCCACCGTCACGCCGTGCTGCACGACCAGAACCGCGAGCGTTGGGATGCCGGTACCTTCATCCCGCTGCAGAACGTGGCCGAGAACCAGTCCACCTTCACCGTGATCGACTCGGTGCTGTCCGAAGAAGCCGTGCTGGCCTTCGAATACGGCTACTCGACTGCTGAACCGAACACCCTGACCATCTGGGAAGCCCAGTTCGGCGACTTCGCCAACGGTGCCCAGGTCGTGATGGACCAGTTCATCAGCTCCGGCGAAGTGAAGTGGGGCCGTGCCTCGGGCCTGGTGCAGATGCTGCCCCACGGCTACGAAGGCCAGGGTCCGGAACACTCCTCGGCACGTATCGAGCGTTACCTCCAGCTGTGCGCCGACAACAACATGCAGGTCGTGCAGCCCACTACCGCTGCGCAGATCTTCCACCTGCTGCGTCGCCAGATGATCCGCCTGTTCCGCAAGCCGCTGATCATCATGACCCCGAAGTCGCTGCTGCGTAACAAGGATGCCGGTTCCCCGCTGTCTGACCTGGCCAAGGGTTCGTTCCAGACCGTGATCCCGGAAGTCGATGAAACCATCGACGCCAAGAAGGTCAAGCGCATCGTCGCCTGCTCGGGCAAGGTGTACTACGACCTGGTCAACGCCCGCAAGGAACGTGGCCAGACCGATACGGCCATCATCCGCGTCGAGCAGCTGTATCCGTTCCCGCACAAGGCGTTCGCCGCTGCCCTCAAGCAGTTCCCGAACTTCAACGAACTGGTGTGGGCACAGGACGAGCCGCAGAACCAGGGCGCATGGCTGCAGATCCAGCACAACATCTTCGAGAATCTCTCCGAAGGTCAGAAGCTGGCCTATGCAGGCCGCCCGGCCAGCGCCTCGCCGGCCGTCGGTTACTACGACAAGCACTACGCGCAGCAAAAGGCACTGATCGAAACCGCCTTCGCCAAGCTCAAGGGCTTTGTGCTGACCAAGTAATCATCGATGCAAACGGGACGCGCTGCGAGGGCAGTGCGTCCCTGTTTCCATAAGAACGAAATCACCCGAAAATCGGAGAATCCTGAAAATGGCTCAAATCGAAGTAAAAGTCCCGCAGTTGTCGGAATCCGTTGCCGAAGCAACCCTGCTGCAATGGCACAAGAAGGTTGGCGAACCGGTTGCCCGTGACGAAAACCTGATCGACATCGAGACCGACAAGGTCGTGCTGGAACTGCCCTCGCCGGACGCCGGCGTGATCACCCAGATCATCAAGGCCGACGGCGCCACCGTCGTGGCCGGTGAAGTGATCGCCATCCTGGACACCGACGCTTCCGCACAAGTGGCCCCGACCGAAGTCAAGGCTGCCCCGGCACCGCAAACGACCAACGAACCGACCCCGGTTGCCGCTCCCGAGCTGGCCTCCAAGGGCGACGTCGCCATGCCCGCCGCTGCCAAGCTGCTGGCCGACAACAACCTGTCGACCTCGCAAGTCACCGGCACCGGCAAGGATGGCCGCGTGACCAAGGGCGACGTGCTGGGTGCCCTGTCGGCTCCCGCCGCCGCACCTGCTGCCGCTGCCAAGCCGGCCCTGGCGCAAGTGGCCGCACCGGTCAAGGCTGGCCTGGAAAGCCGTCCGGAACAGCGCGTGCCGATGAGCCGCCTGCGTGCCCGCGTGGCCGAGCGTCTGGTGCAATCGCAATCGACCAACGCCATCCTGACCACCTTCAACGAAATCAACATGCAGCCGGTCATCGACCTGCGCAACAAGTACAAGGACAAGTTCGAGAAGGAACACGGCGTCAAGCTGGGCTTCATGTCCTTCTTCGTCAAGGCAGTCGTGCACGCCCTGAAGAAGTACCCGATCGTCAACGCGTCGGTCGATGGCAATGACATCGTCTACCACGGCTACTTCGACATCGGCGTGGCCGTCGGTTCGCCGCGCGGCCTGGTGGTGCCCATCCTGCGTGATGCGGACCAGATGTCCATCGCTGACATCGAGAAGAAGATCGGTGAATTCGGCCAGAAGGCCAAGGACGGCAAGCTGTCCATCGAAGAACTGTCGGGCGGTACCTTCACCGTCTCCAACGGCGGCACCTTCGGTTCCATGCTGTCGACCCCGATCATCAACCCGCCGCAATCGGCGATCCTGGGCATCCACGCCACCAAGGAACGCGCTGTGGTTGAAAACGGCCAGGTCGTGGTCCGTCCGATCAACTACTTCGCGCTGTCCTATGACCACCGCATCATCGACGGCCGCGAAGCCGTCCTGTCGCTGGTCGCGATCAAGGAAGCTCTGGAAGATCCCGCACGCCTGCTGCTGGATCTGTAAGCAACCGGCCATCACGGCGTGAGCGAGGCGCTGAACGGCCCCCAGGCATTCAGCGCCTTTTTGCATCCGCTTTGGACCAAGAGACCAAAGCGGATGCGCACAACGAATCAGGAATACACACATGAGCAAGAATTTTGACGTAGTCGTCATCGGTGGCGGCCCCGGCGGTTACATCGCCGCCATCCGCGCAGCGCAACTGGGCTTCAACACCGCCTGCATCGACGAATGGAAGAATGAAAAGGGCGGTCCCGCACCCGGCGGCACCTGCACCAACGTCGGTTGCATCCCTTCCAAGGCGCTGCTGCAATCCTCCGAACACTATGAGCATGCCAGCCACGGCTTCGCCGAGCACGGCATCGAAGTCAAGGGCCTGGGCCTGAACCTGGAAAAGATGCTGGGCCGCAAGAACACCGTGGTCAAGCAGAACAACGACGGCATCCTGTACCTGTTCAAGAAGAACAAGGTCGCCTTCTTCCACGGCCGTGGCTCCTTCGTCAAGGGCGATGCCAATGGCTACGAGATCAAGGTCGCCGGCGCTGCCGAAGAAACCATCACTGCCAAGCACGTGATCGTGGCAACCGGTTCGAACGCCCGTGCACTGCCGGGCGCCGAGTTCGACGAAAAGCTGATCCTCTCCAATACCGGCGCACTGTCCATTTCTGAAGTGCCGAAGAAGCTGGGCGTGATCGGTGCCGGCGTGATCGGCCTGGAAATGGGTTCGGTCTGGCGTCGCCTGGGCGCGGAAGTGACCGTGCTGGAAGCGCTGCCGACTTTCCTGGGGGCCGTCGATGAACAGATCGCCAAGGAAGCCCACAAGCTGCTGACCAAGCAGGGCCTGGCCGTGAACCTGGGTGTGAAGATCGGCGCCATCAAGACCGGCAAGAACAGCGTCTCCGTGGAATACACCGATGCCAAGGGCGAAGCCCACACCGGCGAATTCGACAAGCTGATCATCTCGATCGGCCGTACCCCCAACACCATTGGCCTCAACGCCGAAGGCGTGGGCCTGAAGCTGGACGAGCGCGGCTTCATCGCCGTGGACGGTGACTGCAAGACCAACCTGCCCAACGTCTGGGCAGTGGGTGACGTGGTGCGCGGCCCGATGCTGGCCCACAAGGCCGAAGAAGAAGGCGTTGCCGTGGCCGAGCGTATCGCTGGCCAGCATGGTCACGTCAACTTCAACACCATTCCCTGGGTCATCTATACCTCGCCGGAAATCGCCTGGGTCGGCAAGACCGAGCAGCAGCTCAAGGCCGAAGGCGTGCAGTACAAGGCCGGTACCTTCCCGTTCCTGGCCAACGGCCGCGCCCGTGCGCTGGGCGATACCTCGGGCATGGTGAAGTTCCTGGCCGATGCCAAGACCGATGAGATCCTGGGCGTGCACATCGTCGGCCCGATGGCCTCCGAGCTGATCTCCGAAGCCGTCGTGGCGATGGAATTCCGTGCGTCGTCCGAAGACATCGCACGTATCTGCCACGCTCACCCGTCGCTGTCGGAAGCCACCAAGGAAGCGGCCCTGGCCGTGGACAAGCGCGCATTGAACTTCTGATGCGCGATCAGTGCGACAATACGGGTCGCCGACGCCTGGCCAGCCCCTGGGGCTGGTCGCGTCCGAGTTGCCCGCATAGTGCGCATTGAGATGCCAACCCAATGGGCGAGCCTGGCTCGCCCATTGTCGTTTTACAAGACCACACCATGGATGTCCGTCAATTCTACGAACAGTCGCTGTCCCAGCGCGGTTATCAACCTGATGAAGCGCAGCTGCGCGCCATTGAGCGCCTGCAGCGCGCCTATGAGGAATGGGTCGCCTACAAGGCCCAGCGCGCCTCCACCTTCAAGCGCCTGATCAGCCGCCCGGCCGTGCCGCGTGGCGTCTACATGTGGGGCGGGGTAGGGCGCGGCAAGTCCTTCCTGATGGACAGCTTCTATTCCGTGGTGCCGGTGGTGCGCAAGACGCGCCTGCACTTCCACGAGTTCATGCGCGATGTGCATCGCCAGCTCGATGAATTGAAAGGGATCTCCGACCCCCTCGATGAAGTCGCCAAGCGCATCGCCAAGAAGTACCGCCTGATCTGTTTCGACGAGTTCCACGTCTCCGACATCGCCGATGCGATGATCCTCTACAACCTGCTGAAGGGCTTGTTCGATCACGGTGTGTCCTTCGTGATGACATCCAACTATGAGCCGAGCACGCTCTATCCGGATGGCCTGCACCGCGACCGCATGCTGCCGACCATCGCGCTGCTGAAGGAAAAGCTGGACGTCATGAACATCGATGCCGGCATCGACTACCGCAAGCGCGTGCTGGAGCAGGTGAAGGTGTACCACACGCCGCTCAACGCCAAGACCGATGAAGAATTGCGCGCTGCCTTCGCCTCAGTGGCCGAGGCGGCCGATGAAGATCCGCGCGTCCACATCGAGGCGCGCGAGATCCGCGCCCTGCGCCGCGCGGGCAGTGCGATCTGGTTCGACTTCGCCACGCTGTGCGGCGGACCGCGTTCGCAGAATGATTACCTGGAACTGGCCAGCCGGTTCCAGACGGTGATCCTGTCGGGCATTCCGCGCATGTCCGCGGCCATGTCCTCGGAAGCGCGCCGCTTCACCTGGCTGATCGACGTCTTCTACGACCACAAGGTCAAGCTCATCATGTCGGCTGCGGTGGAACCGGACGAGCTTTACACCGTCGGTACCCTTTCCAACGAATTCCACCGCACCGTTTCACGTATCATTGAGATGCAGTCGAAGGAATACCTGGATGCGGATCGCCGCTCGATTGCCGACAGCCTCTCCTGAAGAACCACCTGATGAACAAGAAATCCATGCAAGGTCTTTTTGCCGATGCCAAGGGCGTCACCTCTTCCCTGTGCGGCCTGATGCTGGCCCTGGCCACCGGTGCCAGCGCAGCGCAGGGGCAGGCGTCGGCCACCGCCGCCTCGGGCGCGCAGCCCGCACAGACCCAGGCGCAGGGGCAAGCCAGCGGCCAGCCGCAGGTCAGCCCGGCCCCGCAGGCGGCGCCCGCCTCGCCGGTGCCTTCCATGAGCCGTGAGCGCTTCGATGAACTGGAAGCCCGTCAACCGATCGGCCAACGTTTCCCCGCCGGCTCCATCAAGTCCGACGAAACTGCGCAGAAAGCACTGGACGAAGCCGCAGAAGACCGCCAGGTCGCCGAACTGCGTTACATCCTCGACCAGCGAGCCTGCTATCCCAAGTTCCTGGTGGCGGACTGCCTGGAGGCCGCGCGCGACCGCAAGCGCATGACCGACAAGGGGATCAAGGCCGTGGAATACGAGGCCAAGGTATTCCAGCGCCAGGCCACCGTGGACGACCGCGATCGCTCCCTGGCCGAGCAGCGGGCCAAGGACGAGGAAGATTCCGCCCGCCGCCTGGCCGACCAGAAGCAGAAGGAAGCCGATTCCGCCCGCAAGGTACAGGAAAGTCGTGCCAAGAACAGCGAAGTCCAGCAGCGTATCGACCAGAACAAGAACGTGCCGGCCGATTATCGTGTGCGCCAGCATGAAGCTGAAGTCCAGCGCAAGCAGGCCGAGGAAGCCGCGCGTGCGCCGTCGCGTGCAGCCAATGCCGCCGAACGCCAGCGCCGCATCCAGGAGGCCGAGGAGCACCGCCTGGAGGTGGAGCGCAAGAAGGCCGAGAACGAACGCGAACGCGCCGAACGCAAGCAGAAGCAACAACAGGATCAGCAACAGCAGCAGCAACAGCAGCAATCGCAGCAGCCCGCCGCCAAGTAAGCCATCCTGTCGCTGGCCCCTTCGTCCGCAGGCCTACGCCGATTTGGCGTGGGCCTGCGGGTGCATTACACTAGCAAGCACATCAGCAACCAGCCGCCATCATGACCAGTACGCATCGCGAAGACATCCAGCGCCGCATCATCGAACTCGAAGTCGAGCACCGTGATCTCGATAGCGTGATCGACATGCTCATCCGCGATGCCCGTTCCGAAGACCTGCAACTGCGCCGCCTCAAGAAGCGCAAGCTGCAACTGAAGGACCACATCGCGCTGCTGAAGATGCAGCTGGTCCCCGATATTCCCGCCTGAACCCCGTTGCGCGCCTGCCGTGGCGGGCGCGCTTCTCGACATTCCGGGCCTGCTGGCCTGCGTCTTTCATGCGAGTCGGGGGTGTGCCGCCGACTCCGCGTAAAATAGCGCCTTGTTCCCAATGACGTGCAAGCCGCGCCGGTATCGCCGATGCCCGCGCCGCACGTGTTTTCCTACAGGTTTGCCGCAGTGACAGCTCCCGAAGCCCCCGCCCACAACGTCGACAGTCGCACCGTTTCCGCCGAGACGGAGGGCGCCGCGCCCGAAGAACATGGTCTTCATGATGCCGAGGTCGAGCGCCTGTTCGGTGAAGGCGGTCCGCTGGGCGGTGCCGTCGGCAGCTATCGTCCACGCCATGCCCAGACCGAGATGGCCAAGGCCATTGCTGACGCCATCGCCAACCAGGGTACGCTGATCGCCGAGGCCGGCACCGGTACCGGCAAGACCTTTGCCTACCTGGTCCCGGCATTGCTGTGGGGTGGCAAGACCATCGTCTCTACCGGCACCAAGACCCTGCAGGACCAGCTCTTCAATCGCGACATCCCCACCGTGCGCAAGGCTCTGCATGCGCCCGTTTCGGTGGCGCTGCTCAAGGGGCGCAGCAATTACGTCTGCCACTTCCACCTCGAGCGTACCCTCCAGAACGGCCGCCTGACCGCACGCGAGGATGTGGGCTACCTGCGCGAGATCTCGCGCTTCGTCAAATCCACCTCCTCCGGCGACAAGGCCGAGCTGACCAAGGTGCCGGAGACGGCGTCGGTATGGAATCTGGTGACCTCGACCCGCGATACCTGTTTCGGGGCTGAGTGCCAGTACTACCAGGATTGCTTCGTCATGAAGGCGCGCAAGGAAGCCCAGCAGGCTGATGTAGTGGTGGTCAACCATCACCTGTTCTTCGCGGATGTAGCCCTGAAGGACACCGGCATTGCCGAACTGCTGCCCTCGGCCAATACGGTCATCTTCGACGAAGCGCACCAGTTGCCGGATACGGCCACCCTGTTTTTCGGTGAGACCATCTCGACCTCGCAGATTCTCGAACTGTGCCGCGACGTACTGGCCGAAGGCCTGTCGCACGCCCGCGATGGTGCCGATTGGGCGCGCCTGGTGGCGCCGGTGGAGCGGGCGGCACGCGATCTGCGGCTGGCTTTTCCGGAGGAATCGGTGCGCCTGGCCCTGAACCAGATTGCGCCGTCCAGCGCATTCTTCCCGGCGCTCGACACCCTGAAGGATTGCATGGACGACATGATCGCCGTGCTCGAAAAACAGGCCGAGCGAGCCGAGACCATCGAGCAGTGCCGCGACCGCGCCAATGAATTGCTGCGCCAGCTTGAAAACTGGGGCACGCCCGACGAGCTGGCCAAGATCCAGGCCGAAGCCGCCGCCAAGGCAGCGGCCAAGCCCGCCGACAACAAGCAGGAGGCAGCCGGCGAGGAACAGGAGGAGCCGCCGGCCCAGAAACCGTTCTACGTGCTGTGGGTGGAGGCCTTCCAGTCCTCGCTGCAACTGCACCGCACGCCGCTGTCGATCGCGCCCATCTTCAACAAGCAGCGCGAGGGTACGCCGCGTTCATGGATCTTCACTTCGGCGACACTGGCAGTGAAGAAAGATTTCAATCACTACGCAGCCCAGATGGGCCTGTGGAATGCGCCGGCGCAATCCTGGCCGAGCCCTTTCAATTATGCCGAGCAGGGCTTGCTGTACGTGCCGCAGAACCTGCCGCAGCCCAATTCGTTTGAATACACTGACGCCGTCATCGACGCCGCCTTGCCGACCATCGAGGCTGCCGGTGGCCGCTGCTTCTTCCTGTGCACCACGCTGCGCGCAGTCAATCGCGCAGCCGAGCGGCTGCGTTCCGAATTCGAGGCGCGCGGCCATGACTTCCCGCTGTTCGTGCAGGGCGAAGCGGGACGTACGGAGTTGCTGGATCGTTTCCGCGCCGCTGGCAATGGCGTGCTGATCGGCAGCCAGAGTTTCTGGGAAGGCGTGGATGTGCGCGGCGATGCACTGTCGCTGGTCATCATCGACAAGCTGCCGTTCTCGCCGCCGGACGATCCGGTGCTGGCGGCCCGTATCAGCGAGATGGAAAAACAGGGCCTGAACGGCTTCGTGCACCATCAGCTGCCGGCGGCCATCATCAACCTCAAACAGGGCGCCGGGCGCCTGATCCGTGACGAGGGTGACCGTGGCGTGCTGATGATCTGTGATCCGCGCATCATCACCAAGAATTATGGCCGCCGCATCTGGCAGAGCCTGCCGCCTTTCAAGCGCACGCGCGAGCTGGAGGTGGTGCAGGCCTTCTTCCGGGAGCAGGATGCACGCCGCGCCGCTGCCGCTGCCGGCGAGGACGCTGCTGCGGAGAGCTGAGATGGCCGATCACACCTCGCTGGTGCCCGTGCGCGCCTCCGAACTCGCCCTGGGCCGCCCCGCGCCCTGGCCGATCTACAACGACGCCGGCAAACTCTTGCTGGCCCGCGGTACCCTGATCGACACGCCGGACCAGTTGGCCGGGCTGATCGAGAATGGCCTTTACCGCAATGCCCACTGGATTGCCGAGCCGGATACCGAATCCGTGCCGCTGCCGCAGGCGCGCGATGTCTTGCGCAAGAAACAGGGCGGCAAGAAGCCCCTGAAGCCCTCTGCGGCAGTGCGCGGCCAGGAAACCGTCATCACGCTGGACGAGGTGCGCTGGCAGATTGGCGATACCTTGTGGCTGCAATTTGCCGACGATGCCGCGCAGCGCTATGCGGTGTCACTGGTGGGCTGCCTGCCCAACCGCAGCATCCTCGTCACGGCGCCACAAAAGGACGGCAAACAGCTCTTCGTGCGCGAGGGCCAGGCCTTCGTGGTGCGTGCCCTGACTGGTCGCCGTGCCTATGCTTTTGCGGCGCAACTGCTGAAATACCAACAGACGCCCTTCGTTTATCTTCATATCTCGCTGCCTAAAGAGGTACGTTCCACCGTCATCCGCCAGGCCACCCGCGTACCCGTGGGGGCCGAAGGCTATCTGGCGGTGGATGGCAGCCAGCCGCTGGCGGCCAGCGTGATCGACCTGAGCCTGGCCGGTGCTTCAGTGGTGGCGACCTCGCTGTCCGGCAAGGTGGCAGCGAAGAAGGGTGTCACAGGCAAGCTGCGTTTCGTGGCCTCGGTGGCGGACCAGCAGTTGCCGCTGGAACTGCCGGTGGTCCTGCGGGCGGTGGAGTCTTTGGGGGAGGCCGATTTCCATCAGTACGGGGTGGAATTTGCCCAACTGACGGTGCGCGACAGGCTGGTGCTGTCGGCCTATGTCTACCAGGAACTGACGCTGCAGGAATAGCCGGTGCAACAGGGCAGGAGAATGTCAGGAGGAGAGGCTGTCCAAAGCTCTGCTTCGGTTAAAATTCAGCCCATGAAAATCCTCATCAGCAACGACGACGGCTACCTCGCGCCCGGCATCAATGCCTTGGCAGAAGCCCTCGCACCGATCGCCGACATCACCGTGGTGGCCCCCGACAGCAATCGCTCGGGCAGCTCCAACTCCCTGACGCTGGATCGCCCGCTGTGGGTGGAGCAGGCCGCCAACGGCTTCTATTACCTCAATGGCACGCCGTCGGACTGCGTCCACGTGGCGCTGACCGGCTTGCTCAAGGAGCGTCCGGACCTGATCGTCTCCGGCATCAACCAGGGCCAGAACATGGGCGACGATACGCTCTATTCCGGCACGGTCGCGGCCGCCACCGAAGGTTTCCTGTTCGGCATTCCTTCCATTGCGTTTTCGCAACTGCACAAGGGCTGGGGCGAGCTGGCGTCGGCCGCGCGCATCGCCCGCGAGATCGTTGAGCGCCGCTTAGACAGCCTGCCCAAGCCTTACCTGCTCAACGTCAACATCCCCAATCTGCCGTATGCGCAGATCAAGGGCAGCATGGCCACCCGCCTGGGCAAGCGCCACATGTCCGAGCCGGTGCACAAGCTGACCGACCCGCATGGCCGAGACCTGTACTGGATCGGCCCGGCCGGGGCCGCCAAGGATGGCGGCGAGGGCACCGATTTCCACGCGACGGCCAATGGCTACGTCTCCATCACGCCGCTGCAGATCGACCTGACGCACACCGCACAACTGGACAATCTCAAGAAAGCGCTTGCATGAGCGACAAGCCCAGCCGCTTCCCGCTGAGCCTGTCCTCGGTGGTCGACAAGAAAAAGACCGCCAATGCCGGACGGGATGCGGCTGGCCGCCCCCAGGCCACGACCCAGACCGCGGCCAAGAACGCCGCCCAGTCCTCGCAGCGTGCGGCCTTGAAGCCGGTGCAGCAGGGCTTGGCCCAGGCGCTGCGTCCGCCCCCGGCACCGCCCCGCGCTCCGGTGGCGCCGGCCCAGCCGCTGCTGAGCGCCGCCCCGGTGCCGCGCACGGCTGTCAGGAACGTGATGACGGTGACCCAGACCAATGCTTCTCATCATGCCTCGCCCTTGGCCTCGGAAGCGGTGCGCAAGGCCATGGTGGCGCGCGTGGCCAAGCAGGGGGTGGCCGATGCCAAGGTGCTGGCTGCGCTGGAGGCGGTGCCGCGCCACATGTTCGTGGAGCCCGGCCTGGCCAGCCAGGCCTATATTGATGCGTCGCTGCCGATCGGGCATCACCAGACCATTTCACAGCCCTATATCGTGGCGCGCATGATCGAACTGATGCGCCAGAACCGCAACGGCGGCCGCCTGGACCGCGTTCTGGAGATCGGTACCGGCTGCGGCTACCAAGCCGCCGTGCTGTCCCGGGTGGCGGGCGAGGTGTATTCCATCGAGCGCATCAAGCCCTTGCATGAACTGGCCAAGACCAATCTGCGTCCCTTGCGCGTGGCGAACATCCGCTTGCATTACGGAGATGGTATGCTTGGCCTGCCGCAGGTTGCGCCGTTTGATGGCATCATCCTCGCGGCGGCAGGGCTCGAAGTGCCGCAGGCCCTGCTGGAGCAGCTGGCCATCGGCGGCAGGCTGGTAGCACCGGTGGGCGAGCGCCAGCAGGTGCTGGAACTGATTGAACGTGTCGGCCAGCGCGACTGGCGCCGTACCACACTGGAACAGTGCCATTTCGTGCCGCTGCGGCCGGGAACGGCGTAGGCCGGCAAAGCCCGGCATGAGCGGGACGCAAGGAGCAGAACCGGCGGATATCAGGTCCGCCACGCATCATCGAACAGGGAGCGGGCGGCAACAAGCACAAGCATCCAAGCCGCGGGTCGATGAAAAGAGCGGATGGGCAGGCGAGGGGGCCGCATTTCCCTGATGAACTTCTGGCGCTGGCTGCGTGTCAACTAGCGTCGTACAAAATCTAACGTAAGAGCATGAAGAAAATTCGTTTGGCTGTATTGGGCAGTGTCGTCAGTTTGCTGGCCGCCTGCGGCTCGACACCGAATCAGCAGCCGGCGCCCGTCGTCGACCGCACCACCAGCACCGTCAAGCCGGCCGACGCTGTGGCCGCGCCGGCTGCGCCGGTTCCCTCGGGACGTGGCTATTACACGGTCAAGAAGGGCGATACGCTGTATCGCATCGCCTTGGACGTCGGGCAGAACTGGCGCGACATCGTCGCCTGGAACAACCTGACCAACCCGAACGACATCAAGGTTGACCAGGTGCTGCGCGTGGCGCCGCCTGACCGTGCCGGACCGGCCCAGACCGCGACCGTGGCTGCCGCACCGGGTGCAGGCCTGGATGTGAAGCCGCTGGGCGCACCGGGTGCGGCTGCGCCGGCCGCGGCACCGATGGCCTCGGGCAGCAACAAGACCGGTCCGCGCGGCGACAAGCGCGCCTATTCGGACAGCGCCCTGGCTGAACTGGAAAAGCCCGATGCCCCGCCGGCAGCGGCACCTGCTGCGGCACCCGCCGCAGCGGCCAAGCCGGAAGCCCCGCATGCAGCTGACAAGCCGGCTGCGGCGAGCCAGCCAGCCGCCGCTGGCGACGATGAAGGCGTGAGCTGGATGTGGCCGGCCGAGGGCAAGGTGGTCGGTACCTTCGAAGGTGGCAAGAAGGGCGTAGATATTGCGGGCAAGGATGGCCAGGCCGTCCTGGCAGCAGCAGGTGGCAAGGTCATGTATGCCGGCAGCGGCATCCGTGGTTATGGCAACCTGGTGATCATCAAGCACACCAACAACCTGTTGTCGGCCTATGCCCACAACAAGACGATCCTGGTCAAGGAAGGCCAGGCGGTGACCAAGGGACAGAAGATCGCTGAAATGGGCAAATCCGACAGCGACAGCGTCAAACTGCATTTCGAGATCCGCCAGCAGGGTAAACCTGTTGATCCTTCAAAATACTTACCGCCACGCTAGCGTATGACAAGCAATCGCCGCGATCACTTGCCAGACCAGGACCCTCGTGAAGAGGATATGGACGATCCCATCGAGGAGATCGATGAACCGGAAGTGATCGACGGCGATGCCGCTGACCAGCCCCAGGAAGCGGCCCCGGCCGAAGGTGTGGACGAGCTCAAGAAGGTGCTTGCTGCCGAACTCTCTACCGACACCACCCAGCATTACCTCAACAAGATCGGTGCCAAGCCGCTCCTGACGGCGGCAGAAGAGCTGCATTTCGCTACCCAGGCCAAGGCCGGCGAATTCGTGGCGCGCCAGAAGATGATCGAGCACAACCTGCGGCTGGTGGTGTCGATTGCCAAGCACTACATCAACCGCGGTGTGGCCCTGCTGGACCTGATCGAAGAGGGCAACCTTGGTCTCATGCGCGCCATCGACAAGTTCGAGCCGGAGCGCGGTTTCCGCTTCTCTACCTACGCCACCTGGTGGATCCGCCAGAGCATCGAGCGCGCCATCATGAATCAGGCCCGTACCGTGCGGCTTCCCGTACACATGGTGCGCGAGCTGAACCAGATCCTGCGTGCAAAGTATCACCTCGAAGCTCAGCAACGTGACGGAAGAGACGCCAGCGCCGAAGACATCGCGCACCTGGTCGATCGCCCGGTGGAAGAGGTGCAGGATGTGCTGGCCCTGTCCGAACACGCAGCCTCGCTGGATACCCCGCTGGATAACGACCCTCAGGCCAGCCTGATGGATCTTCTGCCCAGCGCCGTCGAAGAGCATCCCGATACCCGCGCCGAGAGCCAGGAAATGGCCTTGCTGATCCGCGAGTGGCTCAAGAGCTTGTCTGAAAAACAACGCGTCGTGGTAGCGCGGCGCTTTGGGCTGGATAACGACGATCCCTCGACGCTGGAGCAGCTGGCCGGCGAGATGGGCATTACCCGTGAACGCGTGCGCCAGGTGCAGCAGGAGGCCCTGGTCAAGCTCAAGCGCCTGTTGACTTCGCGCGGCGTGAGCCGCGACGCTCTGTTCTAGGGCGCATCCGGTTCAATGCCGTGGTTTTCTGCCTGCGGGCAGGGGCCGGATGCGCTTGCTGCTTCCCTCGCGGTCCCGGATCGCGGACAATACCGCTTTTGTTTTCGGCAGCGGGCTTCGGTCCCACCCTGTGGTTTCCCTCATGCAACAAGACATCATCATTGAAATCAAGTCGCTCGACATGGACGGGCGCGGCGTTGGTCACCTCGAAAACGAGGATGGTACGCAAGGCAAGGTCATCTTCGTCGAAGGCGCATTGCCGGGCGAACGGGTCAGTTTCCAGTCCTATCGCAAGAAACCCAAGTGGGAAGCGGGCGTGATGACCACGCTGCATAGCGAGTCTTCGCTGCGGGTGAAGCCCAAGTGTGACTACTTCGGCACCTGCGGCGGCTGCGCCATGCAGCATCTGGAGCCATCGGCCCAGGTCGCCATGAAGCAGCGCGTGCTGGAGGACAACCTCTGGCACCTGGGCAAGACCAAGGCTGAGGTCATGCTGCGTCCGATTTACGGGCCGACCTGGGGGTATCGCTATCGAGCCCGTATCTCGGTGCGCCACGTGGCCAAGAAGGGTGGGGTGCTGGTGGGTTTCCACGAAAAGCGCTCGTCTTTCATCGCCGATATGAAGACTTGTGAAATCCTGCCGCCCAATGTCTCGGCCATGCTGGTGCCACTGCGTGAACTGGTGGCGGCGCTGTCGATTCGTGACCGCATGCCGCAGATCGAGCTGGCCGTGGGTGAGGGTGATCATGGCAACAAGGTCACCGTGCTGGTGTTGCGCATCATGGAGGCGCTGAGCCCGGCCGATGAAACCCTGCTCAAGACCTTTGCTGACGAGCACAAGATCGAATGGTGGTTGCAGACCAAGGGGCCGGATACGGCGGCACCTTACTATCCGGCACAATCGCGCTTGCAGTACAACTTGCCTGAATTCGGCATCCGCATGCCGTTCAAGCCCACCGATTTCACCCAGGTGAATCACCAGATCAACCGTGTTCTGGTGGCTCGTGCACTGCGCCTGCTGGATGTGCAGCCCCAGGATCGCGTGGCCGACCTGTTCTGTGGACTTGGCAACTTCACGCTGCCCATCGCCACCCTGGCACGCGAAGTGGTCGGGATCGAAGGCAGCACGGCCCTGACCGAGCGCGCGCTGGACAATGCCAAGGTCAATGGCGTCGATGCCAAGACCAGCTTCTATTGCCGCAACCTGTTCGAAGCCAAGCCGGAAGATTTCGTCGCGCTGGGCAAGTTCGACCGCATGCTGATCGACCCGCCGCGCGAAGGCGCCATGGAGGTCTGCAAGGCCCTGGTGGAATTGCCGCCGGAGCAGCAGCACCTCAAGCCCAAGCGCATCGTCTATGTCTCCTGCAATCCCGCTACGCTGGCGCGTGACGCCGGCATGCTGGTGCATCTGGGTGGTTATGCACTCAAGTATGCTGGTGTGGTGAACATGTTCCCGCATACGGCCCACGTGGAATCCATCGCCGTCTTCGATTTGCCTGAGTGAGACTGCGGACCGCGGACTGCGGACTGCGGACGAAAAAAATGCCGGCTCGCGCCGGCATTTTTTATTGCTGCTGATGCAATGTTTTTCGATGTCAGTCGCGATTGCCGCCGACGATGCCCAGGATGGACAGCAGGTTGGCAAAGACGTTGTAGACGTCGAGGTAGATCGCCAGCGTGGCCGAGATGTAGTTGGTTTCGCCGCCGTTGACCACTTGTTGCACGTCATACAGGATGTAGGCCGAGAAAATGGCGATGGCCACCACCGAGATGGTCAGCTGCAGCGCCGGCAGGTGCAGGAAGATGTTGGCCAGCGAAGCCACCAGGATCACCAGCACGCCTGCGAAGAGCCACTTGCCCATGCCCGAGAAGTCGCGCTTGGAGACGGTGGCGATGGTGGCCATGCCGCAGAAGATGATGGCGGTGCCGCCAAAGGCGGTCATGATCAGTCCAGCACCGTTGGAGAAGCCCAGCGTGTACTCGATCAGGCGCGACAGCATCAGGCCCATGAAGAAGGTGAAGCCCAGCAGGAAGGCCACGCCCCAGCCGGTATTCTTGGTCTTCTCGATGGCGTAGAAGAAGCCGAAGGCGATGGCCAGGAACAGCACGAAGCCGATCATCGGGCTGGCGGCGAACAGGCTGAAGTGCATCTGCACGCCCAGCCAGGCGCCCAGCACGGTCGGGATCATCGACAGCGCCAGCAGCCAGTAGGTGTTGCGCAGAACGCGGTTGCGGGTGGCCAGGCTCGTGGTCGAGTGGCCGAAGGTCGTGTCCAGTTGATTCATATGTCCTCCGAAGCGTTGAATGCGAGCCAGAGAATAGCACGACGGCTCACTGCTAAGACAAGTCTTCCCTCGCTCTGGTTCGAGATGCGGGCACTTTATATGAAGCCCGCCTCCTGCACGGCCTGGCTGGTTTCAGTGGGCAAGTGCCCGCATGCGGTGTCAAACAAGGTGAATTGACATGATATCTGATGGTTTCATGCTAAAATACAAGGTTCATTGAATTATCAATTCTTGGCTTTAAGCCATTATTTTTATTGGAGTTTTTCTCATGGCAATTGAACGCACCCTGTCGATTATCAAGCCCGACGCTGTAGCCAAGAACGTGATCGGCCAGATCTACAGCCGTTTCGAAAACGCCGGCCTGAAGGTCGTCGCTGCTCGCATGGCCCAACTGTCCCGCGCTGAAGCTGAAGGTTTCTACGCTGTGCACCGCGAGCGTCCCTTCTTCAAGGACCTGGTGGACTTCATGATCTCCGGCCCGGTGATGATCCAGGTGCTGGAAGGCGAAGGCGCCATCCTGAAGAACCGCGACCTGATGGGCGCTACCGATCCGAAGAAGGCTGAAAAGGGCACCATCCGCGCCGACTTCGCTGACTCCATCGACGCCAACGCCGTGCACGGTTCGGACGCTGAAGAAACCGCCAAGGGCGAAATCGCCTACTTCTTCCCGGCGCTGAACGTTTATTCGCGTTAATCTGTTCCTGTTTTCCATCGGTCTTCCGGGCTGGGGCGGAAACCGGCACCGCAATCCCTGCGGCGTCTTTCTGCCTTGGTCCCGACCGCAAGCATCATGACTACAGCTCTCACCAATCTGCTGGATATGGATCCCGCGCAACTCGTCGCCTACTGCGGCGAGTTGGGTGAGAAGCCGTTTCGTGCAAAGCAGTTGCAGCGTTGGATACACCAGTTCGGCGTGTCTGATTTCGATCAGATGACCGACCTGGCCAAATCGCTGCGCGACAAGCTGAAGACCCGTGCCGAAGTCCGTGCACCGGCCATCATCAGCGACCATACTTCCACCGACGGCACACGCAAGTGGCTGGTCGACGTGGGCCAGGGCAATGCGGTGGAAACCGTGTTCATTCCTGAAGAAAACCGCGGCACGCTGTGCGTATCGACGCAGGCGGGCTGTGCCGTGAATTGCCGCTTCTGCTCGACCGGCAAGCAGGGCTTCAACCGCAATCTCACCGTGGCCGAAATCATTGGCCAGCTGTGGATGGCGGAATTCGAATTGCGCAAGACCAAGGGTATCGAAGGCGGCCCCAAGGGTGAGCGCCAGATCACCAACGTGGTGATGATGGGCATGGGCGAGCCGCTGCTCAACTTCGAGCCGACCGTCACCGCCTTGCGCCTGATGCTGGACGACAATGCTTACGGCCTGTCGCGCCGCCGCGTTACGCTGTCCACCAGCGGCGTGGTGCCGATGATCGACAAGCTGTCGCAAGAGTGTCCGGTGGCGCTGGCCGTCTCGCTGCACGCGTCCAACGATGCGCTGCGCGACTCGCTCATTCCGCTCAACCGCAAGCACCCGCTGCGCGAGCTGATGCTGGCCTGCAAGCGCTATCTGGAATTTGCGCCGCGCGACTTCATCACCTTCGAGTATTGCATGCTCGATGGCGTCAACGACACCGACACCCATGCCCGCGAACTGGTCGCGCTGGTGAAGGAAGGCGAGACTGCCATCCCTTGCAAGTTCAACCTGATTCCCTTCAACCCCTTCCCCGAGTCGGGCTTGAAGCGCTCGCACAATCCGCGCATCAAGGCGTTCGCGCAGATCCTGATGGATGCCGGCATCGTGACCACCATCCGCAAGACCCGTGGCGACGATATCGATGCCGCCTGCGGCCAGTTGGCTGGCGAAGTGAAGGATCGTACGCGGGTGCAGGAACGCATGCAGAAAATGGCCGAATACCAGGCCAAGTTCGGCAAGGACTTCGGCCGCATCGTGGAGATCTCCGGGTGACGGCAGGGTGGTCCCATGTCCTTGCTGGTCCTGCGGTACCAGCCTTCGCCGCCGTGGCGAGGGATCAGTTGCCGCTTTTTACAGAATGGGTAACGGGGGCGTCGATGTTGCGCTGGGGCGCAGGCATCGCACGTCCTTTTTGTGTTTTTGCTGAAATGATCGTCCGTTCTGCCGTTATCGTTCAGGATGGGCTGAAGTTGTCGAATTTCCCCGGAGGGACGCGGCAGGTGCCGCGCAGGGACGCTCCAGAAGAATCCGGCCAGGGCCGGCTAAAAAAAGCTTTTCCATGTGGAGCATTTGATGAGTGATCAACAAATGAACGAAATGTCGTCGCAGCAACCGCAAGATCCTGGTCCATCGTCCCCGGCCCAGGTCTCGCCCGGTGCCGCGCTGGCGGCGGCGCGTCAGAAGAAGGGCTGGACCATCGAGCAGGTTGCCAGCCTGGTGAAGCTGGCCCCGCGCCAGATCCAGGCGATCGAGGCGGACAACTACGCCGCCTTGCCGGGCCTGGCCGTGGCGCGCGGCTTCGTGCGCAGCTATGCCAAGGTGCTGGGGCTGGATGTGAATGCCGTGACGGCCGCCTTGCCACAGGAATCGGCCGTGCAGCAGCGCGACCACATCGTGCCGCAGCATCAGCTCTCCACGCCATTCTCGGAAGGTCCGCTGCCGGCCATGATGATGAGCACGCGCGGGAACAGCTCGGCCTTGCCCATCGTCGCCGGTGTGGTGGTGGTCGCCCTGCTGGCGGGTGCCGCCGCCGTGCGCTGGACTGATCTCGGTGCCAATGTGCCGCAGCTGGCCTTCCTCAAGTCGCATCACGACGACGCGGCAGCGGCGCCGGGTAATGCTCCGGATGCGCAGAATGCACAGCCGGCCGAGACTGCTTCCACCGAAACGCCGGTCAATGCCCGCGTTGAAACGATCACGCCCGCAGCTGCCGAGGAGTCCGCCAAGCCGGCTGCTCCCGTGGCTGAAACGTCCGCGCCGGTAGCCCAGGCGCCGGTGGCAAGCAAGCCGGAACCAGTGCAGCCCGCCACGCCAGCGGCCAACCAGCCGGCTTCCACGCCGGCCCCGGCTGCTGCTTCCGCGCCTGCGCCAGCCGCATCGGCGGCGCCCGGCCAGATGGCCTCGACCACTGTCCCGAGCGGCCTGAACATCGTCAACAGCAAGGATCTGCTGCGCCTGACTTTCCGCGAGGATTCCTGGGTGGAAATCCGTCGTGCTGACAAGAGCACCGTGATTTCGCGCCTGCTCAAGGCCGGCACCACCGAGACCTTCGATGTCTCGGATGCGACGACCCTGATCATCGGCAACGCCGCCGGTGTCGACGCCAGCCTGCGCGGCCAGCCGCTGGACCTGAAAACCCCGGGCGGCAGCAATGTTGCACGCCTGAACCTGAACTGAGTCGACTGCCTATCATGTCTTCCTCCCCGATCGCCTCCGGGCCCCTGGCCCGCCGCAACAGTCGCCGCGTGGTCATCAGCCATGGGGCGCGCGAGATCATCGTGGGTGGCGGTGCCCCGGTCATGGTGCAATCCATGACCAACACCGACACCGCGGATGCCATCGGGACCGCAATCCAGATCAAGGAGCTGGCCCGCGCCGGCTCCGAGATCGTGCGCCTGACCGTCAATACGCCCGAGGCCGCCGCTGCCGTGCCGGCCATTCGCGAGCAGCTCGACCGCATGGGCGTGGATGTGCCGCTGGTGGGCGATTTCCACTACAACGGCCACACCCTGCTGACCGATTATCCGGACTGCGCCCAGGCGCTTTCCAAATACCGTATCAATCCCGGCAACGTAGGCAAGGGTGCCAAGCGCGATACCCAGTTTGCCCAGATGATCGAAGTGGCTTGCAAGTACGACAAGCCGGTGCGCATCGGCGTGAACTGGGGCAGCCTGGACCAGGCGCTGCTGGCACGCATCATGGACGAAAACGCCGGTCGCGCCGAGCCGTGGTCGGCCCAGGCGGTGATGTATGAAGCCTTGGTCACCTCGGCCATCGAAAACGCCCAGCGTGCCGAGGAGCTGGGCATGTCGGGTGACAAGATCATCCTGTCCTGCAAGGTCTCCGGTGTGCAGGACCTGATCGCGGTCTATCGCGAGCTGGCGCGCCGCTGCGACTATCCCTTGCACCTGGGCCTGACCGAGGCCGGCATGGGCAGCAAGGGCATCGTGGCCTCCACGGCGGCGCTGTCGGTGCTGCTGCAGGAAGGCATCGGCGACACCATCCGCATCTCGCTGACCCCCGAGCCGGGCGGCGACCGGACCAAGGAAGTGGTGGTCGGCCAGGAAATCCTGCAGACCATGGGCCTGCGCAAGTTCACCCCGATGGTGATCGCCTGCCCGGGTTGCGGCCGTACCACCTCGACCGTGTTCCAGGACCTGGCCGACAAGATCCAGACCTTCCTGCGCGAGCAGATGCCGGTCTGGAAGGGCAAGTATCCCGGCGTGGAAGCCATGAACGTGGCCGTCATGGGCTGCATCGTCAATGGCCCCGGTGAATCCAAGCACGCCAACATCGGCATCAGCCTGCCGGGTACCGGCGAGTCGCCGGCGGCACCGGTGTTCATCGACGGCGAGAAGAAGGTGACCCTGCGCGGCGAACGCATCGCCGAGGAATTCCAGAACGTGGTGCTGGAATACGTCGAATCGCATTACGGTCAGGGTAGCCATTCCTGATCACCGTGGAGCCCGCCGCCGTCGGGCGTTGCGGGCCATGCAGTACACTTGCGCTGGTGCGTCGCACGAAAGATGCGTCAGATTCCAGCTTCCAGAAATGAAGTAAAAAGCAAAAACTCCGGGTTTCGGTATGTCAGAACAAAAGAAAGTCGAAAAAATCGTTGGCGTCAAAGGCATGAATGACATCCTGCCGGCCGACGCACCACTGTGGGAACTGTTCGAGAACACCGTGCAATCGGTGCTCAAGAGCTACGGTTTCCAGCAGATCCGCACCCCCATCGTCGAGCCGACCGCACTGTTCGCGCGCGGCCTGGGCGAGGTGACCGACATCGTCGAGAAGGAAATGTATTCCTTCACCGATTCCATGAACGGCGACAACCTGACCCTGCGTCCGGAAAACACCGCCGGCGTGGTGCGCGCAGCCCTCGAACACAACCTCACCTACGACGGTCCCAAGCGTCTGTGGTACGTCGGTCCGATGTTCCGCCACGAGCGTCCGCAGCGCGGCCGTTATCGCCAGTTCCACCAGGTCGGCGCCGAAGCCGTGGGCTTCAGCGGCCCGGATATCGATGCCGAACTGATCATGATGTGCCAGCGCCTGTGGGATGACCTGGGCCTGTCCGACATCCGCCTGGAACTGAACTCCATCGGCAACGCCGAAGAGCGCAACAAGCACCGCGCCGACCTGATCGCCTACTTCGAACAGCACAAGGACCTGCTGGACACCGACGCCCAGCGCCGCCTGCACGCCAACCCGCTGCGCATCCTGGATACGAAGAATCCTGCCATGCAGGAGATGGTGAATGCCGCTCCCAAGCTGCTGGATTACCTGGGTGAAGAATCGCGCGCGCACTTCGAGGGCGTGCAGAAGATCCTGCGCCACAACAATATTCCCTTCACCATCAACCCGCGCCTGGTGCGCGGCATGGACTACTACAACCGTACCGTGTTCGAGTGGGTCACCGACCAGCTGGGCTCGCAAGGCACCGTCTGTGGCGGTGGTCGCTATGATCCGCTGATCGAAATGTTCGGCGGCAAGCCGACCCCGGCCTGCGGCTTCGCCATGGGCGTGGAACGCCTGCTGGAGCTGATGAAGGCCAATGGCGAGCAGTACGCGCCGAACCAGTGCGACGTCTACCTGGTCCATCAAGGCGAGGATGCACAGTTGCAATCTTTTGTCCTGGCTGAACGTTTGCGGACTGCCGGGCTCGATGTTGTGCTACATTGCGCATCGTCCAATGGTGGTGGATCGTTCAAGGCGCAGATGAAGCGCGCCGACGCCAGCGGTGCTGCCTTTGCCGTGATCATCGGTGAAGACGAGCTCAAGGCCGGGTCCGCCACCGTCAAGCACATGCGCGAAGGCAATGCCGAGGAAGGCCGCGCCAACCAGAGCAACATGGCTTTCGACGGCGTGGTCGACTACATCGTGGAACAGATCGTGGGCGATCATGACCATGATCACGACCACGTGCACTATCACCCCTGAAGACCCGTCCACCTCGACCGTCAACTTATCTAAACGCAGAGTTACATGGCATACGATCTCGAAGAACAAGAACAGCTTGATTCCATCAAGGCCTGGTGGGCGAAGTACGGCAACCTGGTGACCTGGGCGCTGATCATCGCGCTGGCCGCCTACGCCGGATGGACCGGCTGGAATACCTGGCAGGGCCGCCAGTCGGCGCAAGCCTCGGTGCTCTACGAAGAACAGCAGAAGTCGCTGGCCGCCAAGGACAATGCCAAGGTGCAACGCGCCGCCGCCGACATCCAGGACAAGTTCAGCGGCACCGCCTACGCCGAGATGAGCGCCCTGGTGGCAGCCAAGTCGGCGTTCGACGCCAATGACCTGGATGCGGCCAAGAAGCAGCTGCAATGGGTAATCGACCACGGCCGTGGCAAGGAATACAAGGCCATCGCCGCCGTGCGCCTGGCTGGCGTGCTGCTCGATGCCAAGTCGTATGACGAAGCGTTGAAGGTCTTGTCGGGTGACTATCCCGCCCAGTTCGCCGGCGCCATCGCCGACCGCAAGGGTGATGTGCTGGCAGCCCAGGGCAAGCGCGACGAAGCCCGTAGCGCCTACAAGCTGGCGCTGGAAAAGAGCGACGCCAAGGATCCGGGCCGTCAGCTGATCCAGATCAAGCTCGACGCCATCGGCGGCGAAGCGCCCAAGGCCTGAGGCCTGCGCTGGCGCCATTGACTCAATGCTCCGGGACCCGGTTCGCTATGGCGCACCGGCGGCCCGCCGGGTTGCGGGTGCAACCCGGGAACTGAATCGCAATCCGATCGCGAATCCATCCATCGCTTAGAGGAAACAGAATATGCGTAGTGTGACAGCCACTGCTGCCAAGGCAACATCCTTTGCTCGATCCCGTAGCGCCGGCAAGCTGGCGCTGAATGTGGCCGCCATGGCGGCCGTGGTGGCCTTGTCCGGCTGCTCGCTGTTCTCCAGCAAGAAAGATCCGAATCCGCCGGCCCCGCTGGTCGAATTCACCCAGAGGATGCGTGCCCAGGCGGCCTGGACGGTATCGGTCGGCAAGGCCGGCAGCTATCAGTTCAGCCCGGCTTTCGCTTCTGGCAGCGTCTTTGCCGCCGCCAATGATGGCACCGTGGTGCGCATCAACGCCCAGAATGGCCAGACCTTGTGGCGCAGCCGTGCCGAAGGCAACCTGACGGCCGGTGTCGGCAGCGATGGCAGCACCGTGGTTGTGGTGGGTGAAAAGGGCCGTATCCAGGCCTTCGACGCCGCCTCCGGCAAGGCCACCTGGAGTGCCCAGGCACCCAGCGAAGTGCTGTCGGCCCCCGCTGTGGGAGAGGGCTTGGTAGTCATTCGCAGCATCGACAACCGCGTGACCGCGTATGATGCCGACAATGGCAGCCAGCGCTGGATGGTCCAGCGCAACGTGCCTTCGCTGACCCTGCGCAATGCGCCGGGCATCGTGATCGGTTCGCAGACCGCCTTCGTAGCCCTGCCGGGTGGCCGCTTGTCGGCCCTGGCACTGAACAACGGCGGTCCGCGTTGGGAAGTGGCGGTGGGTGATCCGCGCGGTACCACCGAGCTGGAGCGCATCTCCGACGTGTCGGGCGTGCCTGCGCTGGGTTCGCGTGATATTTGCGCAGTGTCGTACCAGGGCCGTATCGGCTGCTTCGATTTGCTCAACGGCAATGTGCGCTGGATCAAGGAGTTTTCCAGCGATGTCGGCGTCAATCTGGATGACGCCTATGTCTACGCGGCCGATGTCGGCGGTGCCGTCACCGAGTTCGCGCGCGATACCGGTGCCGTCATCTGGCGCAACGACCGCCTGAAGAATCGCCAGCTGTCCAGCCCGATCGCAGTGGGCCGTGCGGTGGCGGTGGCTGACTTCCAGGGTTATATTCACTTCCTGTCGCGGGAAGATGGTGCCTTCGTGGCCCGTCTGGCTACCGACGGCAGTGCTGTCCAGGCGCCTCCGGTTTCGACCGGTTCGTCTGTCGTTTTCCAAACCAAATCAGGAACCGTGGTCTCCGTCGCCGCCGAGTAATTGGCAGTGACGTACGACCCCCAAGAAAAGAAATGAAACCGGTAATTGCACTTGTAGGCCGTCCCAACGTCGGCAAATCGACGTTGTTCAACAGGCTCACCCGCAGCCGCGATGCGCTGGTGGCGGACCTGCCCGGCCTGACGCGCGATCGTCACTACGGCGAAGGCCGGGTCGGCGAACGTCCGTTCCTGGTGATCGATACCGGTGGCTTCGAACCCGTCGCCAAGGACGGGATCATGTATGAGATGGCCAAGCAGACCAAGCAGGCAGTGGTCGAGGCCGACATCGTGGTGTTCATCGTCGACGGCCGCCAGGGATTGACGCCGCACGACAAGACCATCACCGACTTCCTGCGCAAGTGCGGCCGTTCCGTGCTGCTGGTGGTCAACAAGTCCGAGGGCATGAAGTACACCTCGGTCACCGCCGATTTCTACGAGCTGGGCATGGGCGATCCTTACGTGATCTCCGCCGCCCACGGTGACGGCGTGGCTGACCTGGTGCAGGAAGCGCTGGATCAGGTCGAAGCCCAGCGCGCCCAGGAGCCGGAAGTCGAAGAGCCGGCCGTGCGCGGCACCAAGATCGCCATCGTTGGCCGCCCCAACGTGGGCAAGTCGACCCTGGTCAACACCCTGCTGGGCGAAGAGCGCGTGATCGCCTTCGACATGCCGGGGACTACGCGCGACTCCATCGAGATTCCCTTCGAGCGCGAAGGCCGTCATTACACCCTGATCGATACCGCCGGCATCCGCCGCCGCGGCAAGGTCTTCGAGGCTATCGAGAAGTTCTCCGTAGTCAAGACCCTGAAATCGATTTCGGACGCCAACGTCGTCCTGCTGCTGCTGGATGCGCAGCAGGATATTTCCGAACAGGATGCCCACATCGCCGGTTTCGTGCTGGAGTCGGGCAGGGCGCTGGTGGTCGGTGTGAACAAATGGGATGGGATGGAAAGCGACCAGCGCAACCAGATCAAGATGGATCTGGAGCGCAAACTGAATTTCCTTTCCTTCGCCAAGTTCCACTTCATCTCGGCCCTGAAGTCGACCGGTATCGGTCCGCTGATGAAGTCGATCGATTCGGCCTACGCGGCCGCCATGGCCAAGCTGAGCACCCCGCGCCTCACGCGCGCGCTGGAAGAGGCGCTGGAGCACCAACAGCCGCGCCGCAAGGGTTCGATCCGCCCCAAGCTGCGCTATGCGCACCAGGGTGGACAAAATCCCCCGGTGGTGGTGATCCACGGCAATGCCCTGGAAGCCATCGACGACAACTACAAACGTTATCTGGAGAAGCACTTCCGGGAAACTTTCTCCCTGGTGGGCACTCCACTGCGTATCGAGTTCAAGTCGGGCAAGAATCCTTTCATCCGGCAGGAAAAATAATCGTAAATCCTGCTATTCGATCAATGTTTTTGGCGTTGGAGCGAAAATCGTTTAAATTGAATAGCATAAAGTTGGTCAAGCACTTGATATTCCTTGAAGTGCCTCCAAGTCCTAATCACAACAACACCGTGGAGCTGCCATGAGCAACAAAGGGCAATTGTTACAAGACCCATTCCTGAACGCATTGAGAAAAGAGCACGTTCCCGTCTCTATCTACCTGGTCAACGGCATCAAGCTGCAAGGCCATGTGGAGTCTTTTGATCAATACGTGGTCCTGCTGCGTAACACCGTTACGCAAATGGTTTACAAACACGCCATCTCTACCGTCGTGCCTGCACGTGCGGTCAACCTCAGTCTCGAATCCTCGTCCGACGAATAATGGTCTACCTGGCCGGCTTGACGCCGTGGGCATTTTGACATGCGTGCCGCGTTAGTCGGCCTGGACTTCGGCAAGAACGATTTCGCCGCTAGTCTGGATGAGCTCTTCCTCCTGGCAAAATCGGCTGGTGCGGAACCGGTGATTACCATCACCGGCCGCCGTGCCAGTCCGGATGCCGCTCTCTTTGTTGGTACCGGCAAGGCGCAAGAAGTTGCGGACGCCGTCGCCGATCTCCAGCTCGAACTGGTCATTTTCAATCACGCCCTTTCACCGGCCCAGCAACGCAACCTGGAGCGGGTCCTGAAGGTGCGCGTGCTCGACCGTACCAGCCTGATCCTCGATATCTTCGCGCAACGCGCCAAGAGCCACGAAGGCAAGGTGCAAGTCGAACTGGCCCAGTTGCAGCACCTGTCCACTCGCCTCATCCGCGGCTGGACTCACCTGGAGCGCCAGAAGGGCGGTATCGGCCTGCGCGGTCCTGGGGAAACGCAGCTGGAAACCGACCGCCGCCTGCTGGGCGAGCGCGTCAAGGCGCTGCGCGCAGTGCTGGCCAAGCTGCGCCGGCAGCATGCCACGCAGCGTCGTGCGCGCGGGCGCAGTGAAACGTTCTCCGTCTCGCTGGTGGGCTATACCAACGCCGGCAAGTCGACCATCTTCAACTCGCTGGCCAAAGCCGGCGTGTATGCCGCCAACCAGCTCTTCGCCACGCTGGATACGACTTCCCGTCGCGTCTACCTGGGCGAGGTCGGGCACGTGGTGATTTCGGACACCGTGGGTTTCATCCGCGAATTGCCTCACCAGCTGGTGGAGGCGTTTCGGGCGACCTTGGAAGAGACTATCCACGCCGACTTGCTGCTGCATGTGGTGGATGCCGCCAGTCCGGTACGCATGGAGCAGATCGAGCAGGTCAACCTGGTCTTGAAGGAAATTGGTGCCGACCACGTGCCGCAGATCCTGGTCTGGAACAAGATCGACGCCGCCGGTCTGGAACCGACGGTCGAGTATGACGAGTATGGTAAAATCCAGCGGGTTTTCGTCAGTGCCAAGTCTGGTGCTGGCCTGGATCTGCTGCGCGAAGCGATCGCCGCTTCGCTCAAGGCCGCCTTGGAGGCCAGGGGTCGCAGCCGTTCCCAGCCAGTCGATTCCGAAGACATGCACGCTTGAGCCGTTCGAGGGGACGGCTCGTTGCACGTTCCTGGCGCGCATTCCTCCCAGATTCTCTTAATCCATCACTTCAGCCGGAACGCAAACGCATGCTTGTGTCTTTATTCAGGAAAATCGGTGTCAAGTTTTCGTTGAACGACCCCCAATGGGGACGTGGTTCGCAGAACGACAACCGCGAGAATCAGAATAACGGAAGTAACGGCGACAAACGGCCCGAAAAACCGTCCGGCAACAACGACGGTCCGCCTGACCTCGACCAGCTCTGGCGCGACTTCAACCAGCGCATCGCCGGCCTCCTGGGCCGCAAGGGCGGTGGTGGTTCCGACGGCGGCAACAGTGGCGGCGGCTTCAATCGGGGCGACGTCAAGGGTGCCGGCATCGGCGTGGGCGTCATCGCCGTGATCGTGGCCTTCCTCTGGCTGGCCAGCGGCTTCTTCATCGTGCAGGAAGGCCAGACCGCCGTGGTCACTACCTTCGGCCGCTACAGCCACACCACGCTGCCGGGCTTCAACTGGCGCTGGCCGTATCCCATCCAGGGCCACGAGATCGTCAACATGTCGCAGGTGCGTACCGCCGAGATCGGTTATCGCGGCAATGTGCGCAACAAGCAGTTGAAGGAATCCCTGATGCTGACCGATGATGAAAACATCATCGACATCCAGTTTGCCGTCCAGTACAAGCTCAAGAATGCCGCTGAATGGCTGTTCAACAACCGTGATCCGGATGATTCCGTGCGCCAGGTGGCCGAGACGGCGATCCGCGAAATCGTCGGCCGCAGCAAGATGGACTTCGTTCTCTACGAAGGCCGTGAAAAGGTCGCGCTCGACGTGAGCCAGCGCATGCAGCAGATCCTGGATCGCTACAAGTCGGGCGTACAGATCACCAACGTCACCATGCAGGGTGTGCAGCCGCCTGAACAGGTGCAAGCCGCCTTCGACGATGCCGTCAAGGCGGGCCAAGACCGTGAACGCCTCAAGAACGAAGGCCAGGCCTATGCCAACGACGTGATCCCGCGTGCCTCCGGTGCCGCCTCGCGCCTGCTGGAAGAAGCCGAAGCCTACCGCTCCCGCGTGACCGCCAACGCCGAAGGTGATGCCTCTCGCTTCACCCAGGTCCAGGAAGCCTATGCCAAGGCCCCGGCCGTCACCCGCGACCGCATGTACCTGGAAACCATGCAGCAGATCTTCGCCAATACCACCAAGGTCATGGTCGATGCCAAAAATGGCAGCAACCTGCTGTACCTGCCGCTGGACAAGCTGATCCAGCAAAGCGCCTCCGACGCGGCCCCGACCAGCGGCAAGGCGCCGGCATCGTCGACCGTGCAGCCCTCGGCGGGCACGGCGTCCACCACTTCGACTGCAGGAAATGACACTGTGTATTCTTCCGAGCTGATGCGAGATTCGAGAAACCGCGATCCCCGTGATGCGCGTGATAGGGAGGTGCGCTGATGGGCCGCCTCGTCACTTCCGTCATCGTCGCCGTCGTGGCGATCTGGCTGGCTTCGTCCACCATCTTCGTGGTCGACCAGCGTTCCTCGGCCATCGTCTTTGCCCTGGGTGAAGTCAAGCAGGTCATCAGCGAACCCGGCCTGCACTTCAAGCTGCCGCCGCCGTTCCAGAACGTGATGTACCTGGACAAGCGCATCCAGACCCTGGATACGCCGGACGCCGACCGCTTCATCACCGCCGAAAAGATGAACGTGCTGGTCGATGCCTACGTCAAGTGGCGCATCGTCGATCCGCGCCTGTACTTCGTCAGTTTCGGGGCTGACGAGCGCCGCACCCAGGACCGCCTGTCGCAGATCGTCAAGGCGGCGCTGAACGATGAGATCACCAAGCGCACCGTGCGTGAAGTCATCTCCAGCCAGCGCAACAACGTCATGGATGCCATCCAGGCCCGCGTGGCCAACGAAGCCAAGCAGATCGGCGTGGAAGTCATCGACGTGCGCCTGCGCCGTGTGGACTACGTGGACCAGATCAACAACTCGGTGTTCGAGCGCATGAAGTCCGAGCGTGTGCGGGTGGCCAATGAGCTGCGCTCCACCGGCGCTGCTGAATCCGAAAAGATCCGCGCCGACGCTGACCGCCAGCGCGTGGTGATCCTGGCGGAAGCCTATCGCGAATCGGAAAAGATCCGTGGTGCCGGCGATGCCAAGGCGTCCCAGATTTACGCCCAGGCCTTCGGCCAGAACCCGGACTTCTACAAGTTCTATCGCAGCCTCGAAGCCTACCGCGCCAGCTTCAAGAACCGTCACGATGTCATGGTGGTGGATCCCAGCTCGGAGTTCTTCAAGTACTTCAAGGGAGTGGGCGGCGGCACTGCCAGCGCTGCGAAGAAGTAAAAATCCGCTTATCAGGCGATAATGTGAACAGTTCTGCGCCGCCGAGCAGGTCCGGCGGGCAGGACAAACCGGATGGATGCCGCTGGTAAAGGGCATCTTTCCTTTTTTGGTCTGACACAATGTGCCGGGATGCAATTTTCCCGGAACGCAAGAAGAGGGGCGGCAGGCATTCCCGGACCGCCCCGATTGTTCGTCTGGACGGCCGCTTGTCTTTTGGCTGTCCGCATCACGCAAGTACGCAAACCGTTTTTTTCTGCTTTGACTTTTGTTTATGCCTAACTGGCTTCTTCCCGAAAACATCGCCGATGTCTTGCCCTCCGAAGCGCGCAAGATCGAGGAACTGCGCCGGCGCCTGCTCGACAATTTCCGCCTCTATGGCTACGAAATGGTCATGCCGCCGCTGCTGGAGTACCTCGAATCGCTGCTCACCGGCGCCGGCCAGGACACCGACCTGCGCACCTTCAAGCTGGTCGACCAGCTTTCCGGCCGTACCCTGGGCGTACGCGCCGACATGACCACGCAAGTGGCGCGCATCGACGCCCACCTGCTCAATCGCGCTTCGGTCACCCGCCTGTGCTATGCGGGCAGCGTCCTGCATACGCGTCCGACGGGCTTGCACGCCACCCGCGAACCGATCCAGATCGGTGCCGAGATCTATGGCCATGCCGGCATCGAGGCCGATGCCGAGATCCAGGAACTGGCCTTGAATTCGCTGGCCCTGGCCGGCATGCGCACCATCCGCCTGGACCTGTGCCACGTCGGCGTGCTGCGCGCCATCATCGCAAACGACACCGATGCCAAGCGTGACGAAGCCCAGCTCTTCGGGCTGCTGCAGGCCAAGGACGTCCCCGGCTTGAAGGAAATCACCGCCTCTTATCAGGAAGGTACACGCGCCGCCTTGCTGGCGCTGCCCAACCTGTACGGCGATATTTCCGTCATCGCCCGTGCGCGCATCACCTTGCCGGCACTGCGCGGCATCGGCCAGGCGCTCGACGAGCTGCAGGCCCTGGTGGAACTGGCCGCCGGCCATGAAGGCGCGGCTGTCACCATCGATCTGGCCGACCTGCGCGGCTATCATTACCACAGCGGCGTGATGTTCTCCGCCTATGTGCCGGGCCTGCCCAATGCGGTGGTGCGCGGCGGCCGCTACGACCATGTGGGTGAAGCTTTCGGCCGTGCGCGGCCGGCGACCGGCTTCTCCCTGGACCTGCGTGAACTGGCACGACTGATGCCGGGCGCAGAACGAAAACGCGCCATCCTCGCCCCTTGGGGCAGGGACGCCGGTCTGCGTGAGAAAATAGCGCAATTGCGGCAAGCGGGAGAGATCGTGATCCAAAGCCTTCCCGGCCACGAAAACGATCAGGACGAATTCGATTGCGATCGCGCACTCGATTTCAGCAATGGAAACTGGATTATCAAAAACTTGGGTTGAGTCATGTTACAGAACAGCAATGCAAAGAATGTCGTCGTCATCGGTACGCAATGGGGCGACGAAGGTAAGGGCAAGATCGTCGATTGGCTGACCGATCACGCCCAAGGCGTGGTGCGTTTCCAGGGCGGCCACAATGCCGGCCACACGCTGGTCATCGGCGGCAAGAAGACTGCGCTGCAACTGATTCCCTCGGGCATCATGCGCGAAGGCGTGGCTTGCTACATCGGCAACGGCGTGGTGCTGTCGGTGCCCGACCTGCTGCGCGAGATCGACAAGCTCGAAGCCGCCGGCGTGGAAGTCTGCTCGCGCCTGAAGGTGTCGGACGCCTGTCCGCTGATCCTGCCGTATCACGTGGCCCTGGACGTGGCGCGTGAAGCTGCCCGAGGCGTGGACAAGATCGGTACCACCGGCAAGGGCATCGGCCCGGCCTACGAAGACAAGGTGGCCCGTCGTGCCATCCGCGTGGCTGACCTGTTGAATGAAAAGCGCTTTGCCGAAAAGCTGCTGGCCAACCTGGACTACCACAACTTCGTCCTGACCCACTACCTGAAGACCCAGCCGGTGGACTACCAGAAGACCCTGGACGAAGCCCTGGCCAATGTGCCGCGCATCAAGCCCATGGTCACCGACGTCTCCAGCGACCTGTACGCCATCCACAAGGCCGGCGGCAAGATCCTGTTCGAAGGCGCGCAAGGCAGCCTGCTGGACGTGGACCATGGCACCTATCCGTTCGTCACCTCCAGCAACTGCGTGGCCGGCAATGCCGCCGCCGGTGCGGGCGTGGGTCCGGGCATGCTGCACTACATCATGGGCATCACCAAGGCCTACACCACCCGCGTCGGTTCGGGCCCGTTCCCGGCCGAACTGCCGACGGATGCCGGCACCGGCAAGCACCTGGCGTCGGTCGGCCATGAATTCGGTACCGTCACCGGCCGTGCGCGCCGCTGCGGCTGGTTCGATGCCGCCCTGCTGAAGCGCTCGGTGCAGATCAATGGTGTCTCGGGCATGTGCCTGACCAAGCTGGACGTGCTTGATGGCCTGGAGTCGCTGAAGCTGTGCACCGGCTACAAGTTGAACGGCAAGACTGTCGACATCTTCCCGGTCGGCGCTGAAGAAGCCGCTGCCTGCGAGCCGATCTACGAAGAAATGCCCGGCTGGTCCGAGACCACCGTCGGCGCCAAGTCGCTGGACGCTCTGCCGGCCAACGCCCGCGCTTACATCAAGCGCATCGAGGAACTGGTGGGCGTGCCCATCGACATGATCTCCACCGGCCCGGACCGCGAAGAGACCATCGTCCTGCGCCATCCGTTCAAGTAATTCACCACGCAATCGCCCGCAAGGGCACAAGGCACTACGAAGCAATCAACAATATGAAGATCTCTGACGACAAAGACCTCTGGGTCTCCTGGGACGACTACAACCGCCTGATCGAACGACTGGCATTGAAGGTCTACGAATCCGGCTACCAGTTCGACCAGGTGCTGTGCCTGGCGCGCGGCGGCCTGCGCCCGGGTGACGTGATGTCGCGCATTTTCGATGTCCCGCTGGCCATTCTCTCGACCAGCTCCTACCGTGAAGCTGCCGGCACCATCCGCAGCTCGCTGGACATCGCCAAGTACATCACCATCACCAAGGGAACCCTGGGTGGCCGCATCCTGCTGGTGGACGACCTGGTCGATTCCGGCGTCACCCTGCAGAAGGTGATGGTCCACCTGAAGGAACATTACCCGTCCGTCACCGAGATCAAGAGTGCCGTGTTGTGGTGGAAGGCCTGCTCGGTCGTGGAACCCGATTTCCACATCGACTACCTGCCGACCAACCCCTGGATTCACCAGCCGTTCGAAGAATATGACGGCCTGGGTCCGCATCAGCTGGCCGCCTGGATCAAGAAGGGTGCCTGATCGTTCGCTTTGGATTGATTGAAGCTGACGTCAGACGTGAAAAGAGCTTGCCGCGGCAAGCTCTTTTTTTTCGTCCATTGATGGCAGTGTCAGCCCGTCAGGACCACGGAATGACCTTGCGTTCCTTGAAGGTATCGAAGAGCTGATAGAACATCTGCTCCGTCTCCACATACTCATGAAAGCCCAGGCGCCGGGCCTTGCTGCCGTCGCCGAACATGTCGTAGTCCCAGGAGAACACGAAATCGGCAAATTCCCAGGCCGACAGTGAAGCATAAGGATGCTGCTTCAAGCCGTGTGCCGTGATGATCCTTTCCCACAGGGGCGCCTTGTCCGCCATCACCTCGGCCAGTTTCAGTGGCAGCGGCGTGCCCACTTCCATGCCGAAATAACGGGCGATCCTGGGCCACATCTCGCTCCAACGGAACAGGTCGCCATTACCGATGTTGAAGGCCTGGTTGGCCGCCGCCTCGGTGGTGGCCGCCCACACGGTGCCTTTGGCCAGCAGGTGGGCGTCGGTCATCTCGACCAGCTTGTCGTAAGCCCCTGGCTTGCCGGGAAAGCGCAGCGGCAACCCCAGCGCCTTGCTCATGCAGGCATACAGCGCAATGGCCAGTGCCAGGTTCATCGGGTTGCCCAGGGCTGCGCCTCCCACGACTGCCGGGCGCGGTGCCGACCAGCTCCAGCCGCACCCGGATTCGACGCGCCGCTGCTCCAGCCAGCGCTGCTGGTCGAACATGAATTCGGGCGGCATGAACTGCGCATCGCTTTCGCGCGCCGGCGTCTTGAAGGGACCGAGATGGCCGCCATAGACCTTGTAGCCCTGCATCAGGCTGATATGGCGCAAGCCGGGGGCATAAGCCTCCACCGTCTGCACCGTGTTCTGCAGCATGGCCAGGTTGGGGGCCACCAGTTCGCTCCAGCTGGGGCGATGCTGATAGGCCGCATAGAACACGTGGGTGACCTGTTCCAGCGGGGCCAGTTGGCGTTTCGCATCGCTGGCATCGAGCAGATCCACGGAAACGTGGCGCAGCCGCTGTTCTTTGCGGTGCTCGCCACCCCGGCGCGAGAGGCCGATGACCTCCCACTGCGGCAGGGACAGCAGGTGCGCGATCAGCTGGCTGCCGATCACGCCGTGGGCGCCCACTACCAAGGCAGTCTGGCGCTGCGTTTGTGAGGCGTTTGGGGACTGGGTCATGGCAGGCTCCGTCAGTGATCAGAGGGGTGTGGAGCGTTCGGTGCGGACCAGGACTGCCGGACGGGCGTCCATCTTCCAGCTCACCAGCGCTACGGCGATCCCCGCCAGCGGCAGCAGCGCCGCGACGTAAGGCACGGCATGGAGGCCCGGACCATGATCGATGGTCACGCCACCCAGCCAGGCACCTGCAGCATTGCCCAGGTTGAAGGCGGCGATATTGGCCGAGGAGGCCAGGTTGGGCGCACCGGTCGCCTTTTCCAGCACGCGCATTTGCAGGGGCGGCACGGTGGCGAACGCTGCCATGCCCATCAGGCCCACGCCGATGATGGCGGCGATCTTGTTTTCATTGGTCAGTCCGAACAGCACCAGCACCACCGCCAGCAGCACCAGGCTGCCCAGCAGGGTGGCCATGAGCTTGCGGTCTGCCAGCTTGCCGCCGGCCAGGTTGCCGATCACCAGTCCCAGGCCGAACAGCAGCAGGATGGGCGAGACCGCCGACGCCGGGAAGCCGCTGATGTCGGTCAGGATCGGGGCGATGTAGGTAAAGGCCGCGAACACGCCGCCAAAGCCCAGCACCGTCATCAACAATCCCAGCATGACCTGCGGGCGCATCAGCACGCGCACTTCCTTGCCGAAGTCGGCTTCTTCACCGCCTTGCGAGCGCGGTACCAGCACGGCGGTCGCAGCCAGCGCGATCACGCCGATGACGGTGACGGCCCAGAACGTGGCGCGCCAGCCATAGATCTGGCCCAGCCAGGTGCCGAAGGGTACGCCCAACACGTTGGCCACCGTCAGGCCGGTAAACATCAGGGCGATGGCCGAGGCCTGCTTTTCCTTGGGAACCAGGCTGGTGGCCACCACCGAGCCGACACCAAAGAAGGCGCCATGGGCGAAGGAGGCCACCACGCGCCCGATCATCAGGGTGGCATAACCCGGCGCGATGGCGCAGGCCAGGTTGCCGATGACGAAGACCACCATCAAGGCGATCAGCAAGGTCTTGCGCGGTAGGCGTCCGGTGGTCGCCGTGACCAGCGGGGCGCCCACGAACACGCCCAGCGCATAACCGGTCACCAGCAGGCCGGCCGAGGAGAGGCTCACGCCCAGGTTGGTCGCTACCTCTGGCAGCAGACCCATGATGACGAACTCGGTAGTCCCGATGGCGAATGCGCTGATGGTCAGCGCCCAAAGTGCAATTGGCATGGCAATCCTTGATAGGTGAGGGGGGCAGGCCGGCCGATCCGGAATGGATTGCCAGCGATATGAAGGATTGTGCGCGCAGTCTTTGTTGAGAAAAATGCAGTTACAATCAAAGAATATTTGATCCGGAGTCAACAATGAGCATTCAATCCGAGGAATTGCGCACCTTCGTCGCCGTGGTGGAGGCGGGCACGCTCTCGGCGGCCGCCGAAGTGCTGGAGCAAACCACCTCAGGGGTGAGCCGGGCGTTGTCGCGGCTGGAAGAGAAGCTGGGTGCGAGCCTCTTGACCCGCACCACGCGCCGCATGGAACTGACCGAAGAGGGCGAAGCCTTCCTGGAGCAGGCGCGCGCCATCCTGGCCGCCATGGAGCAAGCCGAAGACACGGTGCGCATGCGCACCCGCAAGCCGGTTGGCAAGCTGCGTGTGGATGCGGCCGTGCCTTTCATGCTGCATTGTATTGTTCCGCATGTAGGGGCTTTCCGCGCAGCCTATCCGGACATCGAACTGGAGCTGACCACCAATGACCGCTTCATCGACCTGGTGGAGCAGCGCGCCGACATTGCCATCCGCATCGGTGAACTGCAGGATTCCACCCTGCATGCACGGCCCCTGAGTTCGGCGCGCCTGAACATCGTGGCCAGTCCCGATTACCTGGCCCGCCACGGCGCGCCGGAGTCGGTGGAAGCGCTGGAACAGCACCAGCTGATCGGCTTTTCCCAACCCGACCTCCTCAATCACTGGCCGCTGCGCCACACCGCTGGAGACCGCTACCAGGTTCGTCCGGCGATCCGCGCCTCCAGCGGCGAAACCCTCCGCCACCTAGCCTTGCAGGGGCAGGGCATCGCCTGCCTGTCCGACTTCATGACCGAAGCCGACCTCGCAGCGGGGCGGCTGGTGCGGGTGCTGGATCATTACGATAGTGGCTTTCGCCAGAAGATTTCGGCCGTGTATTACCACAACACCCAACTGTCCCGGCGCATCAGCTGTTTCCTCGATTTTTTGCAATGCAAGCTGTAAATCGGAAACGTTTTGCCGTTATTCCAGTCTGAGCGCCAACTGCCGTCAGGGGGAAGGATCCTGTGGCTGTCATCAAGACAACAAGACAAGATTGATCCGGAGAGAACAAGATGAAGCAAACGGAAAACGGCATGGCCACAGGCCGTCCATCGATGGCGGCCATGTGCCGCGCACCGCTGCAGGGGCTGTTGCTGGCCGGCGCGGCCTTGCTCAGCCTGGGCACGGCCAGCGCGCTCACCGCACCGGCTGCGTATGCGGCCAATGCCAGCGTGCTGTCCTTTTCACCGCAGGGCGAAGTGCAGCGCATCCGCCAGGTGCGGGCGCGCTTCTCGGAATCCATGGTCAAGTTCGGCGACCCCAAGGCGGCCTCGCCCTTCGACGCCGATTGCGCCATCAGCGGCACGGCACGCTGGGCCGATGACAAGAACTGGGTCTACGACTTCGAGCGCGATTTGCCACCAGGCACCCGCTGCAGCTTCAACCTGCGCGCGGATGCGCGTTCCGTCGCCGGCAATACGGTCGGCGGCAAGACCCGCTTCCAGTTCAGTACCGGCGGCCCGGCGGTGAGCCGCGTCGAACCTTACAGCAGCGCAGTGATCGCGGAAGACCAGGCCTTCATCCTGTTCCAGAACGGGCCGGCCACCGAGGCCACGGTGCGCGAACACCTGTATTGCGAAGCCGAAGGCATCAATGAGCGCATCCCCACCAAGGCCGTCGGCGACGCGGATCGCAAGGCCTTGCTGCAGCAGTTCGCCAAAGGCGTGGACCCGGCGTCGGTGACCATCGTGCAGTGCCAGCAGCGCCTGCCCAACGAGGCGCACGTGAAACTGGTCTGGGATCGCGGCATCGCCGCGGCCAACGCGCCTTCCATCGTCACCTCCAAGCCGCAGGTCTTCAATTTCCAGGTGCGCAGCGAATTCGCCGCCAGCCTGTCGTGCCAGCGCGAGAACGCCAACGCCGCCTGCTCGCCCATCCTGCCGGTCACCTTGTCGTTCTCGGCCCCGGTGCCGCGCAAGCTGGCCGAACAGGTGGTGATGAACGCCACCACCGGCAAGATCAAGCCGACCCTGGAAGGCGACAAGGATGAAGCCGTGCGCGAACTGCGCTTCAAGCCGCCGTTCCCGGAGAAATCCGACTTCACCATCAGCCTGCCATCCGGCTTCAAGGATGAAGATGGACGCGCCCTGGCCAATGCGGGCGCCTTCCCGCTGAAATCGGCGCTGGCCGATTTCCCGCCGCTGGCCAAATTCCCGGCCGCGCCCTTCGGCATCATCGAACTCAATGCCGATCCCACGCTGCCGGTCACGCTGCGCCGCGTGGAAGCCGGGCTGCTGGTGCGCGGCAAGGATGGCCGCGCCATGCCCGGCCAGGTCGCCGACCTGAAGGTCGATGGCGACAAGGCCGTCATCGCCTGGCTCACGCGCCTGAACAAGTTTCACGAGAAGTGGGGCGATCCCAAGAAGGTCGACACGCGCAGCGTCAGCCTGCTCGCCAAGGAACCAGGTGCCAAGAAACTCGATCTGCCCGCACAGAAGGACGCCAAGGAGGGCGAATGGCCCTTTGAAGTGATCGGCATTCCCCTGAAGGACCCCGGTTTCTACGTGGTCGAACTGGAATCCCAGAAGCTGGGCGCGTCGCTGCTGGGCAAGCCGCAACCGATGTATGTGCGCACCAGCGCGCTGGTGACCAACCTGTCGGTGCACGTCAAGCTGGGCCGCGCCAATGGCGCAGTCTGGGTGACCCGGCTGGATGATGCCAAGCCGGTGGCCGATGCCGAGATCCGCGTCTCCAATTGCGACGGCACCCAGCTCTGGCAAGGCAAGACCAACGCCAGCGGGGTGGCCATGATGCCGGTGCTGGAAGATGCCTGCGTCAACCGTGGCTACAGCGCGGAGAACGCCGACAAGATCAGCGGCCTCTTCGTGAGCGCGCGCAAGACCGACGAGAAGGGGCGCCAGGACATGGCCTTTGCGCTGACCTCGTGGAACGAGGGGATCGAATCCTGGCGGTTCAATTTGCCCACCGACATGGACAAGTCGGCCACCACCCGCGCCACCACCATCTTCGACCGCACCCTGTTCCGTGCCGGCGAGACGGTCTCGATGAAGCACGTGATCCGCACCGAGACCATGCAGGGCTTCGGCCTCATGCGCAAGGAAGACCTGCCCACGCGCGTGCGCATCAGCCATCTCGGCAGCGGCCAGCAATACCAGTTCCCGCTGAGCTGGCGCGGCAACAAGAGCGCCGAGACCAGCTTCACCCTGCCCAAGGAAGCCAAGCTGGGCAGCTATGAGGTCGTGCTCGACCAGGGCACCGTGGACACCGCTGCCAGCAGCAATGCCAATGGCCCATCCGATGACGGCGACAATGAATCCGGCTACGGCCGTGGCACCTATGTCACCGGCAGCTTCCGTGTGGAGGAATTCCGCCTGCCCTTGATGCAGGGACGCATCACGCCACCCAAGGGCGCGCAAGTGGCCATCAAGGAAATGCCGCTGGATCTGCAGCTGAACTACATCAATGGCGGTGCGGCTGCCAACCAGGCGGTGCGGGTGTCGTCGTTGTTGCGGTCACGTTCGGTCAACATCACGGGTTACGACGGTTTCTCCTTCGATGCGCCGCGTAATGACGATGACAGCAATGCTGATGACCAGAAGATCGTCGCCGACAAACTCGCCGTCACGCTCGACAAGAACGGTGCCGGCCGCGCCGTCATCGGCAAGCTGCCCGCGCTGCAACGCCCGCAGGAACTGCTCACCGAGATGACCTACAGCGACCCCAATGGCGAAGTGCAGACCATCTCCAACGTCACGCCCCTGTGGCCGTCGGCGGTGGTGGTGGGCCTGCGCACCGGCAACTGGGTCTCGGTCAAGAAAAAGCTCACGCTGACCGCCGTCACCCTCAACACCGCAGGCCAGCCGCAAGCTGGCGTGCCGGTAGAAATCCGTGGCCTGGCGCGCAAGACCAATTCGCACCGCAAGCGCATGGTCGGCGGCTTCTACGCCTATGAAAACGACGAGAGCAAGCAGGACCTGGGCAAGCTCTGCTCCGGCAAGAGCGATCAGCACGGCATGTTCACCTGCGATACCGAATTGTCCGAAGCGGGCAATGTGGAATTGATCGCCAGCGCCAAGGATGGCAATGGCAATGCGTCCGCCGCCCGTTCCTCGGTGTGGGTCACCGGACGCGGCGAAGTCTGGTTCGATGGCGAGAACCAGGACCGCATCGACATCCTCCCCGAGAAAAAGAACTACCAGCCCGGCGAGACCGCCAACTTCCAGGTCCGCATGCCGTTCCGCTACGCGACCGCCCTGGTCGCGGTGGAGCGTGAGGGCGTCATCGATACGCGCGTGGTGCAGCTGTCCGACCAGGACCCCACCATCAGCGTGCCGATGAAGGCCGAGTATGGCCCCAACGTGTATGTGTCGGTACTGGCCGTGCGTGGTCGCATGCGCGAGGTGCCGTGGTATTCCTTCTTCATCTGGGGCTGGAAGGAACCGATCAACTGGTGGCATGAATTCCGCGAGTACCAGGGTCCGGGCCCCATCGTCGATCTCTCCAAACCGGCCTGGAAATTCGGCATCGCCGAAGTCAACGTCGGTGATGCGGGCCATCGTCTGCAAGTGGCCGTCAGCACTGACAAGCCGGCTTATCCCATCCGTGCCACGGCCAAGGTGCAGGTGCAGGTGAAACTGCCCAACGGCAAGCCCGCCGCCGGTGGCGAATTCGCCCTGGCCGCCGTCGACGAGGCACTGCTGGAGTTGCAACCCAATGGCAGCTGGGACGTGCTGCGCGCCATGCTGCAACGACGCAGCTATGGCGTCGAAACCTCGACGGCCCAGATGCAGGTGGTCGGCAAGCGCCACTACGGCAAGAAGGCCACGCCTGCCGGTGGCGGCGGTGGCCGTGCGCCCACGCGCGAACTGTTCGATACCTTGCTGGTATGGAAGCCCAATGTCACCCTGGATGCCGAGGGCAGGGCGCAGCTGGATGTGCCGCTCAATGATGCGCTGACCTCCTTCCGCATCGTCGCCATCGCCGAGAATGGCATCAGCGATTTCGGCACCGGCGGCATCAGCATCCGTTCCACGCAGGATGTGCAAGTGATCTCCGGTCTTCCACCGTTGGTACGCGAGGGCGACAGCTTCAACGGCAGCGTCACCGTGCGCAACACCACCACGCACGATATGACGATCAAGGTCGCCGCCCGTGCGCAAGGCAGTACCCCGGCGAGCACGCTGGCGCTGCCTGAACGCGAGGTGAAGATTGCTGCCGGACAGTCGGCCGAAGTCATGTGGCCGGTGCAGACGCCGGAGGGCATCAGCCAGCTGGCCTGGGAAATCAGCGCCCAGGAGCAGGGCGGCCAGAAAGCACGCGATGCGATGAAGTTCACCCAGCGCGTGGTTCCGGCCGTACCGGTGACGGTGCAGCAGGCCACGCTGTTCCAGCTCGACAAGAGTGCCGCCATCAATGTGGCGCGACCTGCCGACAGCCTGCCGGGACGCGGCGGCCTTGCGCTCTCGCTCAAGCCCAGCCTGGCCGGTGGCAGCGATGCGCTCACGCGTTACTTCGTCAACTATCCCTTCGCCTGCCTGGAGCAGAAGACCTCCAAGGCCATTGGCCTGCGCGATGAGGCCGCATGGCAGAAGATCGTGGCGGACCTGCCGACCTATCTGGATGGCGATGGCCTGGCGTATTACTTCCCGCCCGCCGACAGTGGCGCGCGCCGTGGCAGCGATACGCTGACGGCCTATCTGCTGGCCGCTACCAACGAAGCCGGCTATGCCATTCCGCAAGCCAGCCGCGACAAGATGCTCGATGGACTCGCGGCCTTCGTGGAGGGCAAGGTGATGCGCGATTTCTGGTCGCCGCAGAAGGACCTGGACGTGCGCAAGCTGGCCGCCCTGGAAGCGCTGTCGCGCTACAACCGTGTGCAGCCGGCGATGCTGGGCTCGATCCAGGTCAACCCCAACGCCTGGCCGACTTCCGGCCTGCTGGACTGGATCGGCATCCTGCAGCGCGTCTCCGCCATCCCCGAACGCGACAAGAAACTGGAGCAAGCCGACCAGATCCTGCGCGCCCGCCTGAACTTCCAGGGCACGCGCATGGGCTTCTCCAATGAAGAGGGCGATTACTGGTGGTGGCTCATGAGCAGCGCCGATGCCAACGCCAACCGCCTGATCCTGCTGGAGCTGAACAATCCCGCCTGGCGCGAGGACCTGCCGCGTCTGATCGCAGGTGCCATCGGCCGCCAGCAGCGCGGGCACTGGAGCACCACCACGGCCAACGTCTGGGGCAGCCTGGCGCTGGAGAAATTCGCGCGCAAGTTCGAATCCGAACCCGTCACCGGCACCACCCGCGCCACGCTGGAGCAGAACGGTGCCAGCACGTCCACCCAGAGCCTGGCCTGGAGCGGTGCTGCCAATGGCGGCAAGCTGCAGTTGCCCTGGCCGGAAGGCAATGCGCAGGGTGGCAGCGTGCGGCTGGCGCAAGAGGGTAACGGCAAGCCCTGGGTGACGCTGCAGAGCCTGGCAGCAGTTCCCTTGAAGCAGCCTTTCGCGGCCGGCTATCGCATCACCCGCAAGGTCGAGGCCATCGAGCAGAAGCAGGCCGGTGTATATACACGCGGCGACGTGCTGCGCGTGACGCTGGACATCGACGCGCAAGCCGAGATGACCTGGGTCGTGGTGAGCGACCCGGTGCCGGGCGGTGCGACCCTGCTGGGTTCCGGCCTGGGCCGCGACTCCGCCATCGCGCAGGGCAAGCAGGAGGCTCCGCGTGATCGCGGCATGGGCTGGCTGGCCTATGAAGAGCGCAGCTTCGAAGCCTATCGCGCGTATTACGAGGCCATGCCCAAGGGCCGCACCAGCATCAGCTACACGGTGCGCCTGAACAATGCGGGTGATTTCAACCTGCCGCCCACGCGGGTAGAAGCGATGTATGCACCTGAGATGTTCGGTGAAATCCCCAACGGCAAGCTGGTCGTGAAGGCGGCGCAGTGATGCGCATGACCGCATGCAGTGTTCGGCCCGGCGCGCTGGCTTCGATGAGCGCGCTGGTGCTGGCCTTGTTGATGCCGGCTGCGGCCAGTGCCGTCCCCTCCTTCAGCGAAGTGCAGCGCGACTTCCTGCCGTCGGAGGCCAGCCTGCTGGACCGCAATGGCGAGCTGTTGCAGCGCATGCGCGTGAACATGGACGAGCGCAAGTTGTCCTGGGTCAACGTGGAGGACGTCTCCCCGGCGCTGCGGCATGCCCTGGTCGCCTCCGAAGACCGGCGCTTCTACCAGCACAGCGGCATCGACTGGAGCGCCGTGGCGGCCTCGGCCTGGGGCAACCTGTGGAATACCAAGACACGCGGCGCCTCCACCATCACGATGCAACTGGCGGGTTTGATCTATGACGATCTGCGCCGCAAGTCCGGTGCGCGTTCGCTCACGCAAAAGGTATCGCAGGCATGGATTGCCCAATCGCTGGAGCGCAACTGGCGCAAGGACCAGATACTGGAAGCCTATTTGAACCTGGTCGCTTTCCGGGGCGAGCTGGTGGGCGTGCACGCCCTGTCGCGCGTGATGTTCGGCAAGCATCCCAGCGGACTCGACCAGGGTGAAGCCGCCATCGCAGTGGCACTGATCCGTGCGCCCAATGCGACACCGCGCCGCGTGGCCGAACGCGCCTGCGCCATCCTCAAGGAAGAGGGTGCGGGCGAGCAGTGCAGCGGCATGGACGGGCGCACCGAGCTGGCGTTGGCGCGCGTGTCGGCCAAGCGGGATTTGCCGGGGACGAGCGATTCACCGCAGCTGGCGCCGCATCTGGCCCGCAAGCTGTTGAATGCACCGGGACAGCAATTGCGCTCCACGCTGGATGCGCCCTTGCAGCGCTTTGCCACGCAAGCCCTGCGTCATCAACTGGCCGGACTGGCCGAGCGCAACATCGAGGATGGCGCCGTCATCGTCATCGACAACGCCACCGGCGAGGTACTGGCCTGGGTCGGTTCCAGCGGCCCGCTGTCGGCCGCCGCCAATGTGGATGGGGTAGTGGCGCAACGGCAGGCGGGCTCGACGCTCAAGCCCTTCCTCTACGAACTGGCCATCGAAAGGAAGTGGCTGACGGCCGCGTCCCTGCTGGATGATTCCCCGGTCAACCTGGCCACCTCGGCCGGGCTCTACATTCCGCAGAACTACGACAAGCAATACAAGGGACTGGTGAGCCTGCGCACGTCGCTGGGTTCCTCGCTCAATATCCCTGCCGTGCGCACCCTGGTGATGGTCACGCCCGAGCGTTTCTTCCGCCGCTTGCAGGCGCTGGGTTTCAACCTGCGCGAGAGCGGCGATTATTACGGCTACAGCCTGGCGCTGGGCAGCGCCGACGTCACGCTGGCCAACCTGGCCAATGCCTATCGCGTGCTGGCCAACCAGGGCCGCTACACGCCTTTGCGCACGCGCTTGGACGAAGCACGCACGCCAGCGCGCGCCACGCAGGTGATGGATGCCGATGCGGCCTGGATCGTCGGTGACATCCTCTCCGACCGCAGTGCGCGTGCGCGCACATTCGGCCTGGAGAATGCGCTGTCGACGCGGATCTGGACGGCAGTCAAGACCGGCACCTCCAAGGACATGCGCGACAACTGGTGTGTCGGCTATTCCTCGCGTTATACCGTAGGGGTATGGGTCGGAAACGCCTCCGGCGCGCCGATGTGGGACGTCTCCGGAGTGACCGGTGCGGCGCCGGTGTGGCAGGAAGTCATGCAATATCTCCATGAACGTGGCCGCAACGGCGCACGCGATGCGGGCAACGGCCCGCCCGCAAAACCGGCCGCCGTGCAGGCGCAGACGATCCGTTACGAGCAGGATGTGGAAGCGGCGCGCACCGAATACTTTTTACCGGGCACCGCCCAGGCCGAGATCCGCCTGGCGCATGCACGCGATATTCGTCCGGCCATCACTTATCCCACGACAGGCATGCTCGCTGCGCTGGACCCTGATATCCCGGCGGCGCGGCAGCGCATCCGCTTCCGCGCCCAGGGCGCGCCTGCAGGCAGCCGCTGGGTGCTGGATGGGAAGATGATGCCGCAGGAGGTCATGCAATCGGGCAGGGTGCAGGCGCAGAAGGTAGCGGCCAGCGCCACCGCCGCCGGGGAAGAGGCGCTGGACTTCGACTGGATGCCCTGGCCCGGCAAGCATGTGCTGGTGCTGCAAGACAAGCAGGGCAAGCCGCTCGATAGCGTGCGCTTCGAAGTCAGGGGCGCGGTGGTGCGCAATGAACCCAAGGCAGGCGCAACGGCGCGCAAATGAAGCGCGCGGCGCAAGGTTGCGCAGATCGCTGTGGACCCTAGCGCTTGCTGCCGCGCTTGCCGGTCTGCAGCAGTTCGCGCATGGCCTGCAAGGGCAGTTCGCGGCTGCGGCCCCGGCGCAGCACCAGGGAAAACTGCGACTGGTAGCCAAACTCGGACGGCAGCAAGACTTTCAATCGTCCTTGCTCCACCCATGACTGCGCATAGTGCTCCGGCAGGTAGCCGATGTAGCGGCCCGAGAGGATCAGGATCAACTGCGCTTCCATGCTTTCCACCGTGGCCACGCTGCGCTTGAAACCGTGCCGGCTCAATTCCGTCTGGCTCCAGTAACTGCGGCTGACCACGCTCATTTCCGAGACGGCCGAGGCGCGCAGGTTGCGCTGCTGGAAGCAGGGATGCCGGTCGCTGCAATACAGCCACTGCTGCTCGCGGTAGAGCGGCTGGTAGACCAGGCCGTTGGCCTTGGCGGGGAAGAAGCCCACCGCGATGTCGAGGTCGTTGTCCAGCAAGCCCTTTTGCAGTTCGTAGGGGCTGCGGATGAGCAGGTTCAGGTGCATGCCCGGAAACCTGCTGGAAAAGACCCCGATGGCCTCCGCCATCGGCAGGGAGGGATCGGTCACCGTCGTATCCAGCACCCCTATCTTCAGCGTGCCGCCCAGTTCACCCTTGAGCGACTGGGTATAGCGTTCGAAACTGTCCACCTCGCCCAGCACGCGCAGCGTTTCCGAGAGCAGCAATTCACCCTTGTCGGTGAGCGCGAAGCCACCCCGGCCACGCCGGCAGACGGTGAAGCCGACATCGCTTTCCAGCTGGGCCATGTAGGTGCTGATGGCCGAGGTCGTCAGGTTGAGCTCCTGCTGGGCACGGGCAAATCCCTGGTGGCGGACCACTGCGGCAAATATGCGCAGCAACTTGAAATCGATGCCTGGGGTCATGGAGAAATCATCGTTGGAGGGGGAGCGGGGCGCACAAGCGCTGCCCGGAATCAGTTTCGAATTTTAACAACTTATTATTTGAATACAGCTATCTTTTGAGAACTATCGGCCATTGTATATTCGCTTCGTCGCAGCCTGAAGTTGCTGCCAGAACAAGGGTGATACGCAATGTCCAAAGTCTTCCACCAGCCCCAAAGCGGTAACGACATGCCGCGCTTTGCCGGCCGTTCGACCATGATGCGCCTGCCTGCGATGGACAGTGCCGCGGGCCTGGATGCGGCCTTCATCGGCGTGCCGCTGGATATCGGCACCTCCCTGCGCGCGGGCACGCGCTTCGGTCCGCGCCAGATCCGTGCGGAATCGGTGATGATCCGCCCCTACAACATGGCCACCGGTGCCGCGCCTTTCGATTCCCTGTCGGTGGCCGACATCGGCGACGTTGCCATCAATACCTACAACCTGCTCGAATCGGTGCGCGTCATCGAAGCAGCGTATGACGGCCTGTTGGCGCATCCGGTCATTCCGCTCACGCTGGGCGGCGACCACACCATCACCTTGCCGATCCTGCGCGCCATTGCACGCAAGCATGGCCCGGTGGGCCTGGTGCATGTCGATGCCCATACCGATACCAATGACGACATGTTCGGCGAGAAGATCGCCCATGGCACCACCTTCCGCCGCGCCGTGGAAGAGGGCTTGCTCGATTGCAAGCGGGTGGTGCAGATCGGCCAGCGCGCGCAAGGCTACGCCAGCGGTGATTTCCAGTGGGGCGTGGACCAGGGTTTCCGCCTGGTGCAGGCCGAGCAATGCTGGCATCGCTCGCTGACACCGCTGATGGAAGAAGTACGCGCCCAGATCGGCGCCGGGCCGGTCTACCTGAGCTTCGACATCGATGGCATCGACCCCGCCTGGGCGCCCGGCACCGGCACCCCCGAAGTGGGCGGACTGACTTCCATCCAGGCCCTGGAAATCGTGCGCGGCTGCCGTGGCATGAATCTCGTGGGCTGTGATCTGGTGGAGGTCTCGCCGCCCTATGACTTGAGCGGCAATACCTCGCAGCTGGGCGCGAACCTGCTCTACGAGATGCTGTGCGTGCTGCCCGGCGTGACCTACCGCTGAGCGGCCCGCCATGGAGCTGAAGATATTTCGCAGCGGCTGGGGCATGCAAGAACCCTGGAGCCGCTGCGTGACCGAACTGCGCGAGGCCGGCTGCAGCGGCCTGGAAGCGCGCCTGCCCATGACGGTGCAGGAGCGGCATGCATTGCGCGATCGCTTGCGCGCCGAGGCGCTGGATTACATCGCCATCGTCTTCAGTGGTGTGGACGTCGTTCCACGCCAGGCTGACCGGCCGGAAATCCATTTGCAGCACCTGGCGCGCGCCTTTGACGCCGCAGCCGAACTGCAGCCGCGTTTCGTGAACCTGCTGGCCGGCAACGACCGCTGGCCCTTGTCGGAACAAGTCGATTTCCTGGGACGGGCGCAGGCCCTGGCTGATGATGCGGGCGTGCCCTGCAGCTTCGAGACCCATCGTGCCAGTTCGCTCTACAGTCCCTGGGTCACGCTGGACATCGTGCGCCAGCTGCCCCGGCTGCGCTATACCGCCGACATCAGCCACTGGGTCGTGGTGTGCGAGCGTTTGCTGGATGATCCGCTGGATGACCTGACGCCCTTCCTTGAGCGCGTACACCATGTGCAGGCGCGCGTGGGCTATGCGCAGGGGCCACAGGTGCCCGATCCAGCAGCCCCCGAATACGCCCCCGAGCTGACATTCCACCAGCGCATCTGGGAGTCGGTCTGGTCCTTCCAGCAAGCCAGCGGCCATGCCACCAGCACGCTCACCCCGGAGTTCGGTCCGGACGGCTACCTGCACCTGCTGCCCTATACCCGTAGCCCGGTGGCCGACCTGTGGCAGCTCAATCGCTGGATGGCGCAGCAGGAGCGCGCCCATTTCGCACGCTGGTCGCAGCAGCACGCCATCGGCTCTTCGTCATCAACGCAGTCGTCTTCTACCGCAGGAGTTTGAACATGCATACCGGACAGCGCAATTTCACGGCCTTGCCCGTGATCGATATCAGCGGCCTCTATCGCGACGAGCCGTCACAGCGCCAGGCGGTTGCCGACCAGCTGGGTGCGGCGGCGCGCGAGGTCGGGTTTTTCTACATCACCGGGCACGGGATCGATCCGCAACTCATCGCCGGCCTGCGCGAGGCCAGCCGCGCGCTGTTTGCGCAGCCGATGCCATGGAAGATGCGCTATTACATCGGCGATGCCTGGGGCCACAAGGGCTACGTGCCCGAGGGCGAAGAGGTCTACTCCAAAGGCCGGCCCGATCACAAGGAAGCGTTCGACATCGGTTTCGAGGTACCGGATGACCATCCGCTGGTGCTGGCCGGCACGCCCCTGATCGGCAACAACAAGTGGCCCGAGCTGCCGGGTTTCAAGGCCGCCGTCTCCCGTTACTACGAGGCGGTGTTCGCGCTTGGCCGTACCTTGTTCCGTGGCTTTGCCCTGGCGCTGGGCCAGCCCGAGGATGCCTTCGAGTCCCTGGTGACCTGTCCGCCCTCGAAGCTGCGCCTGATCCATTATCCGGTCGACCTGGAAGCGGTCGATGCGCCCGGTATCGGCGCCCACACGGATTACGAATGCTTCACCCTGCTGCTGGCCGACCAGCCCGGCCTGGAAGTGATGAACGACGAGGGCGCCTGGATCGACGCGCCGCCTTGTTCGGTGGCAGGTGAGGAAGCCTTCGTCATCAATATCGGCGACATGCTCGAAGTGATGACCGCAGGCGCATTCCCGGCCACGTCCCACCGCGTGCGCAAGGTGCAGCAGGAACGCTATTCCTTCCCGCTGTTCTTCGCCTGCGACTATCACACGCGCATCCGCCCCTTGCCGCAATTTGCCAACGGATCCGGGGACGCCGGCAGCTATGGCGAACTCTCCATCGGCGAGCATATGTATTCGCAGGCCCAGCAGACTTATACCTACCTCAAGCGCAAGGTGGAAGCGGGCGAGTTGGCGATGTCTGCCGATGCACTCAAGCCTGGCAGTTTTGGTTATACCCGGCCCAGGACGCCGGCTGGTCCTTGACCCATCGTCCTTTTTTCTTTCCCTCTTTTTCTTTTCTCCAGCCGCTCACAGAAGGAGTCCAGCGCCATGACCCATCCCCTCCGCAGTATTTCGTTCAAGCGCAACCTGTTCACGCTGGTCCTCTCGGCCGTGCTGCCGGTGGCAGCGTTCGCGCAGACCATGGTCCCCGGCCAGCTCAAGGTCGGCATGGAAATCACTTATCCTCCTTTCGAATCCTGGCAGGGCGACAAGGTCGTCGGTTTCGATCCGGATATGGCCGAGATGCTGGGCCGGGAATTGAAGCTCAAGCCGTCCTTTGTCGATACCAAGTTTCCCGGCCTGATCCTGGGCCTGGGCGGCGGCCAGTTCGATGCCGTCATCTCCGGCATGTACATCACGCCCGAGCGCACTGCCCAGGCCGATGCCATTGCCTACGGCAAGACCGGCGCGGCCATCATGGTGGCCAAGGATGGGGGCGTGATGCCCAGGACTGAAAACGACCTGTGCGGCCTCAAGGTCGGCCTGCAAGCGGGGACCAGCTGGGTCAACGCCTTGAAGAAACTCTCGGCCGAATACTGTGTGCCGCAGGGCAAGCCGGCGGTAGTCGTGAGCGAATTCCCGACCGCGCCGGAAGCTTCGCAGGCCCTGCTGTCGAGGAACATCCAGGCTCAGATGGAAATCGCCGGTGCCGCCAAGATGCTGGCAGAGCGCAGCAAGGGGCGCATCGTCATCAGCTCGCAAGCCTTGGTGTATCCGCAGACGCTGGGCATCTACGTCAAGAAGGGCAATACCGCCCTGTACCAGGCCTTGCAGAAAGCGCTGGCGGCAGGCCAGGCCAGCGGCGACTATGCGGCGCTCATCAAGAAATACGATCTTGAGCCCGTGGCGGTAGCCAAGTAACGTCGACCTTGACTCACCGGGAGCCCTCGCATGGCATTGGATTGGTCGTATTTCTGGTCCCTCTTTTCGATGGGAATCTTCTGGCGCGCGTGTCTCACGGTGGTCGAGCTGGGTTCGCTGGTATGGGTGCTGGGCATGGCGCTGGGCTTCTTGCTGGCCTGCGCCCGCACCTCCGAGACGCGCTGGATCAACTGGGCCGCCGGCCTGTATATCTGGCTCTTCCGCAGCCTGCCGCTGCTGGTCGTGGTGGTGGTGGTCTTCAACCTGCCGCAGATTTTCCCGCTGACCCGCGCCGTTGTGGGTGATCCCTTCTTTGCGGGGCTGGTGGCCATGGTGCTCACCGAGGCCGCCTACATGGCCGAGATCCACCGCGGCGGCCTGCAGTCGGTCGCCCGCGGTCAGCGCGAGGCCGCACGCGCCCTGGCGCTGGGCCTGTTCGGCACGATGCGGCTGATCGTCATCCCGCAAGCGTTCCGGATCGCCTTGCCCACCCTCATCAACGAATACGTCACCATCATCAAGCTGACTTCGCTGGTATCGGTGATCTCCTTGCCTGAGTTGCTGATGACGGGCCTGCGCCTGTATTCGCAGAATTTCCTGGTGATGGAAACCCTGCTTGGCGTGGCCGTGTATTACGTCTTGCTGGTGACGCTCTTCAGCACGCTGCTGGGTTGGTTCGAGCGCCGGCTGGATCTGCAGAAGCGCCGTCCCGCAACCCTCGGCGAGGCCGACTGCGCGGCCTTGCGCAAGCAGCTCGGCAACTTGCGGGTCGCACCAGCGGCGAGCCAGGCGCCAGGCCAGCCGAGCGCATTGGAACTGGTCAACATCCACAAAGCCTATGGCCCGCATCAGGTGCTCAAGGGAGTGAACCTGAGCGTGGGCAAGGGCGAGGTGATTTCCATCATCGGACCCTCGGGTTCCGGCAAGACCTCGCTGATCCGCACCATCAATGCGCTGGAAAAGATCGACCAGGGCGAGATCATTCTCTTCGGTGAAGGCTATATCAGCGCCAATGCCTCGCTCGACAGCAGGCTGGTGCGCAATGGCATCAGCCGCATCGGCATGGTGTTCCAGGGCTTCAACCTGTTCCCCCACCTGAGCGTGCTGGAGAACGTGTTGCTGGCACCGCGTTACCATCATGAGCCGGGCGATCCGGCGCTGCGCCAGACCCAAGCGCTGCAACTGCTGGACAAGGTGGGCCTGCTGGCGCACCAGCACAAATACCCGCACCAGCTCTCCGGTGGGCAGCAGCAGCGGGTGGCCATCGCCCGCGCCTTGGCCATGTCACCTGAGGTGATGCTCTTTGACGAACCCACCTCGGCACTGGACCCCGAGCTGGTCGGCGAGGTCTTGAAGGTGATCCAGGATCTGGCCCAGGAGGGCATGACGATGGTGATCGTCACGCATGAGATGGACTTTGCGCTGACCATCTCGGACCGGGTGCTCTTCATGGAAAACGGCCTGGTCCAGCTGGATGCCTCGCCCCGGCACATCCGCCAGGCAACGACCACCGACGCCGCGACGCTGCGCGTGCGCCGCTTCATGGGATTGGACGCTTGAAATGACGATGACCAACGACGAACCCAGCCTGCGCCGCGACCTAGCCGCCGCATATCGGCTGGCCGCGCTGTTCGGCTGGGATGACACGCTCTACACGCATTTCTCGGTACGGTTGCCGCGCGCGGCCAATGCGTCGCCGGAGGATGATCGTTTCCTGATCAATCCCTTCGGGATGATGTTCGACGAAGTGCGCGCCAGCGATTTGCTGGTGGTCGACCTGCAGGGGCGCGTGGTCTCCGGCAGTGCCGATTACAACGTCGCCGGCTTCACCATCCACAGCGCAGTACACATGGCCCGTGAGGATGCGCATTGCGTCCTGCACACCCACACGCTGCCCGGCATGGCGGTGGCAGCCTGCGCGCAGGGGCTGCTGCAGCTCAACCAGATCAGCACCGAGTTCTACCAGCGGGTCGGCGTGCATGCCTATGAGGGCGTGGCCTTCGATCTGGATGAGCGCACGCGCATTCAACAATCGCTGGGCAACAACATCGCCTTGCTGTTGCGCCATCACGGCCTCTTGTCAGTGGGGGGCACGGTGGCCGATGCGTTCGCGATCATGTTCTACCTCAATCGCGCGTGCGAGATCCAGATGGCTGCGGCACAAATGGCCTCGGTGGCTGGGCCGGTCACCGAGATCCCGGCGCACCTGAGCCAGCACGCCTGCGAGCAGCTGCAAAGCGTCGAGCATGAGCGCCAGATCCTGTGGCAAGCCTGGTTGCGTCGCCTGGACCGGATCGATCCTTCCTACCGCGACTGAGGGCCACACCCATGCCGACCCTGTTGATTTGCAGCGCGACCGACGACCTCAGCGACCTGCACGTGGTCTTTCGTGAAGAGGCTGCGCGCCGCATGCCGGAGCTGCAGGTGCGGCTGTGGCCGGACCTGCCTGATCCGGACGATGTGGAGGCGGTTGCCGGCTGGTATCCGCCGGCCGGGGTTATCGAGCGCTTGTCCAATCTGCGCCTGATTTCTTCGATTGCGGCCGGAGTCGATCATGTGCTCGATGCCGCGCGGGCTCACCCTGACGTGCCGCTGTGCCGTATCGTCGATCCCGCACTGGCCGCAGGCATGGCTGAATATGTGCTGTGGGCCGTGTTGTATTACCACCGTGCGCTGGACCAGGCGTTGCAGCAGCAAGTACAGCGTGTGTGGAAGATTCCGTCGCAAAAGCCTGCGTACCAGACCCATGTCGGCCTGATGGGGCTGGGTGCGCTGGGCAGCCATCTGGCCGGGGTGTTGCGCGCGCAGGGTTTCACGGTCAGTGGCTGGTCACGTTCGGCACATCACATCGAGGGCGTGAGGACCTATGCCGGTGGCGATGCGCTTCATGCCTTCCTGCAGGCACCCGATATCGTGGTCTGCCTCTTGCCGCTGACCGATGCCACCCGCAAGCTGCTGGGGCAGGGCGTATTTGCGGCAATGAAGCCGGGCGCAGCGCTGGTGCATTGCGGCCGGGGAGAGCACCTGGTGGAGGAGGACCTGCTGGAAGCACTGGATCGGCAGCATTTGCGCGGGGCCGTGCTGGATGTCTTTGCGCAGGAGCCGTTGCCCGCATCCAACGCGCTGTGGACGCACCCGCGCGTGGTGGTGACGCCGCATATGGCGTCTAGTGCGCAGTCGGAGGTCATCGTGGGGCAAATTCTGGAGAATCTGCAGCGGGTGCGCAGGGGGGAGGCTGTGTTGCATGAGGTTGATCGGAGCCGGGGATATTAACGCCCCCCAAAACAAGGCCGGACTTTCTGGTCCCTCCCGCAAGGCGCGCAGGCGCCTTGCTCGTGGTCCCCAAAACACAAAAGGCCGACTGACTTTCGTCAATCGACCTTTTCTATTTTGGTGCCCACGGAGGGACTCGAACCCCCACACCTCGCGGCACATGGACCTGAACCATGCGCGTCTACCAATTCCGCCACGTGGGCCTTCTGCAAATGCGTTCAAACTGCATTGCTTGAAAGAGGCTGCATTCTAAGGGCAAACTTTTAAGTTGTCACTTATTTTTTAAGTTTTTTTATTCCGAAAAACTAATCCGAAAACTAATAAAAAAATTGATGCCCAAGACGGAAGAAGACCCCTGAAACCTAACAAATTGGATAAGTAATTCTCGAAGAGAAACACCAAAAAATTAAACTATTTTCTGACCGAAGAAACGCAAAAGGCTGGTCGATTTTCATCGACCAGCCTTTTATGTTTGGTGCCCACGGAGGGACTCGAACCCCCACACCTCGCGGCACATGGACCTGAACCATGCGCGTCTACCAATTCCGCCACGTGGGCCTTCTGCAATCAGCGGTGACTTGCTGTGCTTGAAAGAGGCTGCATATTAAGGCCTATCAGCCCGATGGTCAACACCTAATTGAAAAATTTTTTATTATTTTTCGCAGGCGCCCGCCATCCCCATCAACCGCCCAGATAAGCCTCCACCACCTTGGGATTGCCCAGCAGATTCGCACCGCTATCCTCAAGCACGATCTTGCCCGTCTCCAGCACATAGCCCCGTTGCGCAATGCGCAGCGCCTGCCGCACGTTCTGCTCTACCAGCAGTACGGTCATGCCGGTCTTGTTGATCTCCTGCACGATGCGGAAGATTTCCTGGATGATCAGCGGGGCCAGCCCCATCGACGGTTCATCCAGCAACAGAACCTTGGGCTTGGCCATCAGCGCACGGCCAATGGCCAGCATCTGCTGCTCACCACCCGAGAGATTGCCCGCCAGTCCGGCCGCACGGTTCTTCAAGACCGGGAAGAGGGAATACACCCACTCCAGGTCACGCGCCACGCCGTCCTTGTCCTTGCGCGTATAAGCGCCCAAGGCCAGGTTCTCTTCCACGGTCAGCGTGGTCAGCGTGGCGCGGCCTTCAGCCACCTGCACCACGCCGGATTCGACAATGCGGTGCGGGGACATCTGCAGCAGGTCCTGCCCGTTGAGCAGCACACGGCCGCGCTGCGCCTTCACCAGGCCGGAAATGGCCAGCAGCGACGTGCTCTTGCCGGCGCCATTGGCACCGACCAGGGCCGTGATCTCGCCTTCGTTCAGGGACAGGCTGATGCCCTTGACCGCTTCAATGTGGCCATAGGCCACCGCCAGGTCCTCGACCTGCAAAATGGGTTGCTTGTTGCCGCTGGCGCTCATGCTTCTTCCTTGCCGAGATAGGCCTCGATCACTTCCTGGTTGTTCTTGATCTGGTCCGGGCTGCCCTCGGCGATGATCTTGCCGAAGTTCAGCACCGCGATGCGCTCGCACAGGCCCATGACGAAACGCATGTCATGCTCGATCATGAAGATGGTGAAACCGCGCGCCTTGATGTTGACGATCTCGCTCATCAGCTCGGTCTTCTCGGCCGGGTTCATGCCGGCCACCGGCTCGTCCAGCAGCAGCAGCTTGGGCTTGGTCGCCAGCGCACGGGCGAACTCCAGCTTGCGCTGCTCGCCATAGGAGAGGCTGTCGGCCAGCATGTGCGCCTTGTGATCCAGGCGCACCCAGGACAGCAGTTCCAGTGCACGTTCGCGCGCTTGCTTCTCGGCCTCGCGGAAGCCGCCGAGGTTGAAGAGCATGCTGGCCACGCCATAGTTCAGGTGCTCGTGCATGCCGACCACCACGTTTTCCAGCAGCGTCATTTCCTTGAACACGCGGATGTTCTGGAAGGTGCGGGCGATGCCGCGCTCGGTGATCTTGTGCGGGGCGACGGCGCCGATGTCGTCGTCATTGAAGCGGATGCTGCCGGAGGAGGCGCGCAGCAGGCCCGTGATGAGGTTGAAGACCGTGGTCTTGCCGGCACCGTTGGGGCCGATCAGGCCGAAGATCTCGCCTTCCTTGACGTTGAAGTTCACACCCTGCAGCACTTGCAGGCCGCCGAAGTTCTTGCTGATGTCGTTCAGTTGTAAAAGCATTACTTCACCTTCTTCTCAGCGTTGCGGCCCAGGAAGGCGCGGATGCGGCGCGGGTCCCAGATGCCCTTGGGCAGGTACAGCACCACCAGGATCAGGATCAGGCCATTGATGGCCAGGCGGAAGTCCTTGAAATGACGCAGCACTTCCGGCAGCAGCGAGAGAATGGTCGAGCCGATCATCGGTCCGATCAGGTTGCTGGTGCCACCGAAGACCGCCATGGTCAGGATGTCGACCGCGTTCTCGAAACCATAGTTGTTGGGGCCGATGGTGAAGGTGAAGTGCGCGTTGAGCCCACCAGCGACACCTGCAATGGCGGCACCGATGACGAAGGCCAGCAGCTTGTAGCCGGCCACGTTCACGCCCATCAGGCGCGCCGCGACTTCATCTTCCTTGATGGCCTCGAAGGCGCGGCCGGTCTTGGAGCGGCGCAGGCGGGCCAGCGCATAGATCGTCACGCCCAGGAGCAGCACGATGTGCCACCACTCGGTGATGGGCGGCACACCGTTCAGGCCCATCGGGCCCCCGGTGATTTCCAGGTTGAGGACGATGACGCGGACCACTTCGCCAAAGCCCAAAGTTGCCATGGCCAGGTAGACGCCGGAGAGACGCAGCGTCGGGATGCCGATCACCAGCGCTACCAGCGAGGGCAGCACGCCGCCCGCTGCCAGGGCGATAGGGAAGGGCATGTCGAACTGCATCGTCAACAGCGATGCGGTGTAAGCACCGATGCCCATGAAGGCCGCATTGGCCAGCGACAGCAGGCCGCAGGACAGCGTGACGTAGATCGAGAGTGCCAGCATGGCATTGACGCCGATGCTGAAAATGACCGTGTTGTAGGTGGCCCAGAAGCCATCCCACCATTCCATGAAACCCATCTTATGCCTTCCTTTCCAGCACTTTGCCAAACATGCCGGAGGGTTTTACCAGCAGGATCAGGAACAGGAGGCCAAACGCCACCGCATCGCGGAAGTCGCTGGAGATATAGGCCACCGTCAGCACCTCGGCAAAGCCGAGGAAGAGGCCGCCGATCATGGCGCCACGGATATCGCCCATGCCGCCCAGGATGATGACGGCGATGCCCTTGTGCAGCATCGGCTGTCCCATGAAGGGCGAGATCGCATTGAAGGACACGCCCACAAGCACGCCGGCCGCGCCACCCAGGGCCGCAGCGGCAAAGGAGGTCAGCAGGAACAGGCCTTCGACGTTGATGCCCAGCAGGTAAGCCGCCTTGGGCGACTCGGCGATGGCGCGCAGCGCACGGCCGAGCTGGGTCTTGCGCATCACGCCCAGCAGCACCACCATCAGCACGAAGGCGATCACGATGATCGCCACCTGCACGGCGGTGATGTGCAGGTTGCCCAGGCTCACGCTGTCTTCAGGAATCGTGCCCTGGGGGAAGCGCTTGTTCTCGGCACCGAAGATGCCCTGCGAGATGTTGGTGATCATGATGGCCACGCCAATGGTGGCTATCATCGGGATCAGGTGGGGTGCATTGCGGCGGCGCAGTGGTTTCAGGACCAGCACGTCGATGATGAGGCCGAGGGTACCGGTGGCCACCATGGCCAGCAGCAGGGCGACCCACAGGGGGAGGGCCATCTGCTCCACCAGCAGCAGGGCGGCATAGCTGCCCAGCATGAAGATGGCGCCGTGCGAAAGATTGATCACGCCCAGGACGCCAAAGACCAGCGTGAATCCAAGCGCGAAGAGCGCGTACACGCTGCCCAGCGAGAGGGCATTGATGAGCTGTTGTTCTAACATGGGAACCTGCAATAGGTGAGGTGACGCCGGGCGCCGCGTGGCGCCCGATGACTTGCGAACGGGCGCCGCCGGTGGACCGGCAGCGACCGTCTTTACAGCCTTGGGCTGCTTACTTCAGCAGGACGAACTTGCCGCCCTTGGCGATGTTGACGATGGCTTCCTGGTCCGCATCGAAGCCGACCTGCTTGCCTGCCACCGCCGGTGCTGCACGGAAGGCGAACTTGCCGGTGGCGCCGTCGATCTTGACTGCCGGCAGCGCGGCGCGCAGGGCGTCACGGTCCTTGGCCAGGTTGCCGGAGAGCTTCACGCTCTTGATCGCATCGGCCATGATGTACATGGCGTCATAGGCTTGCGCGGCGAACTGGTCAGGGTCGGAACCGAACTTGGCCTTGTAGGCGGCAATGAACGCCTTGTTGGCCGGGGTCTGGTTCTCGGCCGACCAGGGGCTGCCCATCAGGGTGTTGTCGCCGGCATCCTTGGCGATCTCGAACAGCTTGGGCGAGTTCAGGCCGTTGCCGCCGATGAAGGGCTGCTTCATGCCCAGCGCGCGGGTCTGCAGGATGATGTTGGCGGCTTCTTCAGCCAGGCAGGAGCAGACGATGGCGTCCGGGTTGCCGGCCTTGATCTTGGTCAGCTGGGCCTTGAAGTCGACGTCGCCCTTGGCATAGGCCTCGGTGGTGGTGACGGGGATCTTCTGCTGTTCCAGGGTGGCCTTGAAGACGTCATAGCCGGACTTGGTGAAGGCGTCGTCGTTACCGTAGATCACGGCAACCTTCTTGATGCCGAAGTGCTTCACGGCCGCCTTGACGGTGACGGGCAGCACGTCGGCTTCCATCACGGAATTGCGGAAGGTGAAGGGACCCATGGCAGTGATGCCGTCAGCGGTATTGCTGGTGCCGAACACCACCACCTTGGCGGCGTTGGCGATCGGGTCGGCAGCGAAGGCCGAATTCGACAGGGTGGGGCCGAAGACAGCCAGTACCTTGTCCTGGAAGATCAGCTTCTTGAAGACGTTGATGGCTTCTTCCTTCTTGCCTTGTTCGTCTTCGATCACCAGGGCCAGCTTGTCGCCGTTGACGCCGCCCTTGGCATTGATTTCTTCGGAAGCCAGTGTGAAGCCGTTCTTGATGGCCACGCCATATTTGGCGGCCGGGCCGGTCAGGGCTTCGGCCACGCCCAGCTTGATGTCGGCGGCCAGTGCGGCCGAGGACAGGGTGGCACCGATCAGCAGGGCCGGAATGGTCTTGAGCATGGTATTGAATTGCATCGAGTTCTCTCCTCAGTTAGATATTGTAGAAATCGTCCGCATCACGGAGCACCGTGCGCAACAGCGCGGCGCGACGTCATGTGGCGATTCCTTCATCGAGGATGATGCAAAAGACGCCCGGGATGGCCGGGACTTGTGCTCCATCCTCTGAAGACCGTTGTGTGGTCTCTTTCGATACAGCCGCCACAGCATACCCGAAAAGGCAGGCTGCGCCAGCAATTACAACCCGCTGCAACGCACCCGGGTAGGGCGCGCCACAGTGGCATGCGAAGTTCGTCCGGCCAGCGGACGAGGGTGGTGCGAGATAGTGCTTAGTTCAGTTCCTTGCGCAGTTGCGCAATGGCTGCACGCACCTGGTTGGGTGCGGTGCCGCCGATGTGGTCACGTGCGGCTACCGAGCCTTCCAGCGTCAGCACGGCAAACACGTCTTCCCCGATCAGCTCGGAGAAGGCGCGCAGGTCGGCCAGCGACAGGTCGGCCAGGTCGCAGCGCTTGTCCACGCAGGTACGCACGGCGTGCGCCACGGCTTCGTGGGCGTCGCGGAAGGGCAGGCCCTTCTTGACCAGGTAGTCGGCCAGGTCGGTCGCCGTGGCGTAGCCCTGCAGGGCGGCCGCGCGCATGGCTTCGGGCTTGACGCTGATGCCGCGCGCCATGTCGGCGAAGATGCGCAGGGTATCGGTGAGCGTGTCGACGGTGTCGAACAGCGGTTCCTTGTCTTCCTGGTTGTCCTTGTTGTAGGCCAGGGGCTGGCCCTTCATCAGGGTCAGCAGGGCGATCAGGTGGCCGTTGACGCGGCCGGTCTTGCCGCGCGCCAGTTCGGGTACGTCCGGGTTCTTCTTTTGCGGCATGATGGACGAGCCGGTGCAGAAGCGATCGGCGATGTCGATGAAGCCCACGCGCGGGCTCATCCAGATCACCAGCTCTTCGGACATGCGCGAGATGTGCGTCATCACCAATGCAGCGGCGGCGCAGAATTCGATGGCGAAGTCACGGTCCGAGACGGCGTCCAGCGAGTTGCGGCAGACGTCGTCGAAGCCCAGGGTCTTGGCCACGCGCAGGCGGTCGATCGGGAAGGTGGTGCCGGCCAGGGCGGCTGCGCCCAGCGGCAGGCGGTTGATGCGCTTGCGGGCGTCGATCATGCGTTCGGCATCGCGGCCGAACATCTCGACATAGGCCAGCACGTGGTGGCCGAAGGTGATCGGCTGTGCCACCTGCATGTGGGTGAAGCCCGGCAGGATGGTGTCGGCGTGCTGCTCGGCCAGGTCCAGCAGGGCCAGGCGCAACTCGCGCAGCAGGCCGATGATGTCGTCCACCGCGCCGCGCATGTAGAGGCGGATGTCGGTGGCCACCTGGTCGTTGCGCGAACGGCCGGTATGCAGGCGCTTGCCGGCGTCGCCGACCAGTTCGGTCAGGCGCTTTTCGATGTTCAGGTGGACGTCTTCCAGGTCCAGCAGCCATTCGAACTGGCCGGACTCGATTTCACCCTTGATCTGGGCCATGCCACGCTGGATCTCGGCGTAATCGGCCGCGCTGATGATGCCCTGGTGGGCCAGCATCTCGGCATGCGCCAGCGAGCCCTGGATGTCGACCTGGGCCATGCGGTTGTCGAAGAACACCGATGCGGTATAGCGCTTGACGAGATCGGAGACGGGTTCAGAAAAGCGAGCCGACCAGGCTTCGCCCTTTTTAGCAAATTGGTCTGTCATATTGGGAATTCCGGAGAATGGGCGATTATAGCAAGCACAACTGCGCCAAGCCACGGCCATGCAGCCGGAAATGCTGCGGCACGCGGATTTTTCGCATTTCATCACCGGCCAGTCGCACGCTTTTTTCATCCGTTCCCAGCGGATGGTGATGGAAAGCTTTTTACGCCGTCAAACCAGCCAAAGTTTCCATGTGGCATCATTTTTGCTTGTTGTTTTTGCGCAAGCTCTCCTGCGACGGCAAAAAGCCATGGGCTCCTGACATTTGCTGACGCTATACTCAAGGTGCGATGACTGATCCGGGTGAAATTCTGCAGGTTTCCGGAGAAGAACAGGGCTGCCAACCTCGGCGCAGCCAGGATGATGCCGGCACCGCCGGTGTCGTGGGGGTATCGTCCGGCTGCACATGCCACGGGGGTGGTCCTGTCAAGCGCTCAAGAGAGATGGTTGGGGGTCGTCTTACAGGAGAGAAGCATGAATTTGGAAGCACTGTTTCAGCAGCAAACTGCCTTGCCGAGCATTCCCAAGGTGGTGCAGGAAGTCATCGAAAGTTTCAACAATGATTCGGTCTCGATTGAAGAGATCGCCAAGAAGCTGGCCGCCGACCAGGTTTTGAGCGCCAAGATCTTGCGCCTGGCCAATTCATCCTATTACCACGTCTCGCGCACCATCGGCACCGTCGATGATGCGGTGCTGATGCTGGGTTTCATGACAGTGCGCACGCTGGTGGTGAGCACCGGCATGGCCGGCAGTTTCAAGAAGTTGCCCGGTGTGGACCTGAAGCTGTTCTGGCGTTACAGCCTCGATACGGCCATCGTCGCCAAGTGGCTGGCCAAGCAGAAGCAGGTCAAGCTCAATTCCGATTTTGCCTTCACGGTGGGCCTGATGCACGCCATCGGCCAGCTGGTGATGCATGCCGGCATGCCCGAGCAGGCGCTGGAGGTGGACAAGGTCGCCGGTCCCCTGGATGCGCGCCGCCTGGACGTGGAGCGCCAGTCCTTCGGCTACGACTTTGCCGATGTCGGTGCCGAGCTGGCACGCCGCTGGCGCTTCCCGGATGAGTTCGCCAAGGTCATCAAGGCTTTCCCGCAGCCGCTCAAGGGCGAGTTCGATCCCTTCGCCGCCGTTGTCCACCTGGCCGCCTGGCGTGCCCGCGCGGAAGAAAACAAGTATTCGGCCGACGAACTGGAATCGACCTTCCCGACTGAAGTGGCCGCCAAGCTGGGATTGAGCCTGGCCACCTTCACCGAGGACATGCCGCCACTGGCGGAACTGGGTGAGGGCATGCAGGAGCTGATCTCCTGATCGGCCAGATCATCCATGGAAGGGCAGGCCGGAGAGCGCCGAAGTAGGGCGGCTCCGGCCGGTGTGAAGGAAAAGGACGCAAAAAACGACAATGCCGGCTCCCGCAAGGGGCCGGCATTGTCGTTTGGTGAAGCGGCTTGCAAAATCCGGGAGGCGCCTGCGCCACCCGGATCTCCCGTGCCCGCTCAGTAATTGAGTTTGGCGTCCAGGAAATTGAGCATGGACCGATACGCCTGGCTGCGCGCATCCGGGTTGCCGCCGCTGGTGACGCCTTCGCCGCGCTTGCCCACACCGGCCACATCCATGCGCACGTGCACCGGCAGGCCGGGCGCGTCGAAGTCGTGATAGGTATCGGGATAGAGGCGCAGGGCGATCTCGGTGTCGCTGCCCTTCATCTTCTGCTCGATGGCTTCGCAGGCCTGGGGCGGGGTCCAGTCATCGTTCTCGCCCATCAGGATCAAGAGCGGTGCGGCCGGTTTGAAGGGCTCGGTGGTCTTGGCATAGGGGCGGCAATCCGGATAGAAGGCCACGGCAGCGCGCGGCTGGATCTTGCGCACGGCCACATCGGTCTCGGCCAGGTTCATCGCGGCCAGCAGGGTGGAGGCGCCATGCGACCATCCCAGCAGGGCGATGCGCTTCACATCCACGTCCGGCTGCGAAGTGACCCAGTGCAGGGCGGCCTGCACGTCGAAGCGGCGGTTCATGGCGCTGATTTCGCGCTGGGCCACGGTGTCCTGGCAGGTGGAGCGGCGGCCGCGCGGGGTGAAGCTGTCCGGGAACAGCACGTTGTAGCCGGCGTCACTGAGTACGCGCGCCATCGCCAGGTGGCGCGGCGTGAATTCACCCTTGCCATCCTTGACCATGCTGTACAAGCCGCCGCAGCCATGCAGGGCGATCACGGTCGGTGCCGGTCCCTTGGTGGTGAGCGATTTGCGTGCCTTGATCCACACGCCATAGAGCGCGGTGGCCTTGCCCCCCTTGCTGTCCACGCTGGTGAGCGACACGCGGCGTGCTTCCAGCGGTGCCGACGATGCCGGAGCCGGCGCGGCCTGCGCCCAGGAATGGATCACGGCGAGCGATGCTGCAATGCAGAACGCTGCCAGCGGTTTTCCCCAATGTCGCATGATGTTCGTTTCCCCGTTTCGATGCCTGGCCGCTGCGTCCTGACCATTCCCGCCTATGGGGAAAATGGTCGCTGAAGCAATAAGCTTCAAGGATTGCAACGACACTGTGTATTTGAATTCTTCAGCTTGTATTTTACAAAAGCGAAGCGTCTGGCGGCAGGGAAGATTCGTTTTTGCGGTGCAAAAACCTGATTCATCACAAGAGCGCGCCTGCACCTGTGCGCCGCCCGCAACAGCTTGTCGCTTCGTCAAATGTCAGATGAGCCATCTGTTATCGGCATGCAAACGCTGAACTTGAGACGGGGCGTCTCCTGGTTCCAATCCAAACAAAAAAAGGGCCGCCCGCATCGGCGGGCAGCCCTCTTGCTGGCAGGGCAACAGCCTCGCTCAGCCGGTATTGCGCAAGCCGGCGGCCACCCCATTGATGGTGAGGTGGATGCCGCGCTGCACGCGTTCTTCCGGCGTGCGCTTGGCGGCCGCGGTGGCGCGGTGGCGCTTGATCAGTTCGACCTGCAGGTGGTTCAGCGGATCGAGATAGGCGAAGCGGTTCTTGATCGAGCGCGCCAGCAGCGGATTGCCCGACAGTCGCTCCTTGGTGCCGGTAATGGCCGAGAGCATGGCGCTGGTACGTTCATGCTCGCCGGTGATGCGGCCGAAGATCGTGGTGCGCAGCTTGCGGTCGGCTACCAACCCGGCGTAGCGCGAGGCCACGGCCAGGTCGGTCTTGGAGAGCACCATGTCCATGTTCGACAGCAGGGCTGCGAAGAACGGCCATTCCTTGCACATGGCGCGCAGGGTGGCCAGGCGCTTTGCGCTCTCCTTGGCGTTGCCGGCTTCTTCCAGCCAGCCCGAGACCGCGCTGCCGAAGCCATACCAGCCCGGGAAGAGCAGGCGGCACTGGCCCCACGAGAAGCCCCAGGGAATTGCGCGCAGATCCTCGATGCGCTGGGTCGCCTTGCGCGAGGCCGGGCGCGAACCGATGTTCAGTTGCGCGATCTCGGCAATGGGTGTGGCGGCGAAGAAGTAATCGGTGAAGCCCGGGGTCTCGTAGACCAGGTTGCGGTAGGCGCGATAGGCGCGCTCCGACAGTTCTTCCATGACGCGCTCGAACTCGGCCAGCTTCTTGGCTTCCTTGCCATCGGTGGCGGCAGGCATCAGGCTCGCTTCCAGGGTGGCGGCGACCAGCAGCTCCAGGTTGCGGCGGCCGATTTCCGGATTGGAGAACTTGGAGGCGATGATTTCACCCTGCTCGGTCAGGCGGATCTGGCCGTTGACCGTGCCGGGCGGCTGCGCCAGGATGGCCTGGTAGCTGGGGCCGCCGCCGCGGCCGACGGTGCCGCCACGACCGTGGAAGAGGCGCAGCTTCACGCCGGCTTCATTGAACAGTTCCACCAGCTGGTTCTCGGCCTTGTAGAGCTCCCAGTTGGAGGTCAGGAAGCCGCCATCCTTGTTGGAATCCGAATAGCCCAGCATCACTTCCTGCAGCTTGCCGTGCTTGGCGATCAAGCCCTTGACCTGCGGCAGGGTCAGCCAGCCGCGCATGATCTCGGCCGCACAGCGCAAGTCGGGGATGGTCTCGAAGAGCGGGATGACCATCAGTTCCAGCTCGTGCAGCTGGTTGCCTTCGATGTGCAGCAGGCCCGTTTCCTTCTGCAGCAGCAAGACTTCCAGCAGGTCGGAGAGGGTTTCGGTGTGCGAGATGATGTAGTTGCGGATGGCGCGTTCGCCGTAGCGGCGGCGGATTTCACGCGCTGCACGCAGGATGGTCAGCTCGGAATTGGTCTCATCGGCGTACTGCAGGTAGGGCGAATACAGCAGGCGCGGCCTGGACAGTTCGCCCAGCAGCAGGGCGATCTTGCGCTCTTCAGCCAGGCCCGCGTAGTCGGCCTCGACCTGGGCCTTGGCAAAGAGCTCGGCCAGCACACGCTCGTGGACGTCGGAGCTTTGGCGCATGTCCAGCGTGGCCAGGTGGAAGCCGAAGATTTCCACGGCACGCTTCAATCCGGCCAGGCGCGGCTTGACCAGCGCGGCACCGTGGTTGGCCTGCAGCGAGGCTACCAGCACCTCCAGTTCAGCCACGCATTCGGCCGGGCTGGCGTAGGGCGCGGCAGCACCGATTTCCTGGCGCAGGATGTTGACCACGCCCAGCGAACGGGCGGTGGCGGCCAGGCGCGCGTAGATGCCGATGAGGGCGCGGCGGTAGGGTTCGTCGGCGCGGTGCTCGGAGTGGTCCGGCGAGGCATCGGCCAGGGCCAGCAGTTCCGGGCTGGCCGCGACCATCAGGGTGGAGATGGACATCTCGGCGCCCAGCGTGTGCACTTCGTCGAGGTAGTAATCGAAGATGGTGGTGGACTGGCGCTTCAACGCATGCTGCATGGTGGCGGCATTGACGTTGGGATTGCCGTCGCGGTCGCCGCCGATCCAGCTGCCCATCTGCAGGTAGGGCGGCAGTTCCACTGCGCGGGTCTTGGCGCGCGAGGGGAACTGGCTGTCGATCTCGGCCTCGATGTCGTCATACAGGGCCGGCAGTTCGCGCAGGAAGGTGATGCGGTAGTAGGAGAGGGCGTTCTCGATCTCGTCGGCCACCGTCAGCTTGGTATAGCGCAGCATGCGCGTCTGCCACAGCGTGGCGATGCGCGCGCGCAGCAGTTCGGTGTTGTGGCGCAGTTCGCGCGGGGTCAGCGGCAGGTCGCGTTCGGCCACCAGGCGGGCAATCTCGCGCTCGGCGTCCAGGATGGACTTGCGCTGCACTTCGGTCGGGTGGGCGGTCAGCACCGGCGAGACCAGCGCTTCCTTCAGGAAGCTGCGCACTTGCGCGCCCGAGACCCCGGCATCGTCCAGGCGCGAGAGCGCATAGGCCACGCTGCCCGGCTTGGCCTCTGAGCCCGCCAGCAGGTGCGCGCGGCGGCGGCGGTTGTGGTGCTGGTCTTCGGCGATGTTGGCCAGGTGCGAGAAATAGGAAAACGCGCGCACCACCGAATTGGTCTGGTCGCGGGTCAGTTTCTTCAACAGCTTGTCCAGCTCGGCGCCGGCCTTGGCGTCGGATTCGCGGCGAAAACGCACGGCGGTCTGGCGAATGGTTTCCACCACCTCGAAGACTTCATCGCCTTCCTGTTCCCGCACGACTTCGCCCAGGAGACGTCCGAGCAAGCGGATGTCTTCCTTCAGGGGCGCGTCCTTGTCGGTGCTGCGGGCGGGTTTGGTGACGGTCTTGCTGGCCGGGCTGCGCTTGGCGGCAGTGGTGGCGCGTGGCGTGGAGGGAGTGGAACGGGCACTGCGTGGTGTTGGATTTTTAGTCGCCATGATCAACGGTTGCTGCGGTTTTCGGAGGAGAAAGTCGTGCTTGTGGATCGGATTGCCGTAGGTGTGCGTGCTAGAATTTGCCTCGTTTTTGGTGTGCGTCTCGCTTCTGGTCGCTGTGATCGATGTGCGTTGCTGCTTGCCCCCGATCGCTTTTTTTAATCGTATTGTTCAGTCTGGATGCGCCGGTCTCCTGCTTTCCCTGTCTCCTCGGCCGCGGGTGCCACGACTGAATCGGAAAGCCCGTCTTGAAAGAATTTCCTCCTTCCAACATCGTCATCGTCTCGCGTGAAAGCCGCCTCGCCATGTGGCAGGCCGAGTACGTGCGGGACCGTCTGGCGGCATTATATCCGCAGTGCAGCATCAATATCCTCGGAACCACTACCCGTGGCGACCAGATTCTTGATCGCGCGCTTTCCAAGGTGGGTGGCAAGGGCCTGTTCGTCAAGGAACTGGAAGTGGCCATGGCCGAAGGCCGCGCCGACCTCGCCGTGCACTGCTTGAAGGACATGCCGATGGACCTGCCCGAAGGCTTCGAGCTGGCCGCCATCCTGGAACGCGAAGACCCGCGCGACGCCTTCGTCTCCAACGACTACGACTCGCTTGATGCGCTGCCCGCCGGCGCCATCGTCGGCACCAGCAGCCTGCGCCGCCAGGCCATGATCGCCGCGCGTTATCCGCAACTGGTGGTCAAGCCGCTGCGCGGCAATCTCGATACCCGCCTGGCCAAGCTGGATCGCGGCGATTATGCCGCCATCATCCTGGCCGTGGCCGGCCTGAACCGCCTGGGCCTGAAGGCGCGCATCCGCTCCTTCCTCGATCCCGAACAGAGCCTGCCCTCGCCCGGCCAGGGCACGCTGGCCATCGAGATCCCCGAAGGCCGTGACGACATCAAGCGCCTGCTGGCGCCCCTGCATGATGTGCCGGCGGCCGTCGTGTCGGCGGCCGAGCGTTCGGTCTCGCGCATCTTCGGTGCCAGCTGCCAGATCCCGCTGGCGGCCTACGCCACGCTGGACGGCGAACGCCTGCACCTGCGCGCCATGATCGCCACCCCCGACGGCGCGCAAGCCGCTGCCGCCGAGGCCGAAGGCTCGCCGGATGCGCCCGAGGCGCTCGGTGCGCAAGTGGCCGAGCTGCTCAAGTCGAGCGGCGCCGATGCCATTCTGGCGGCCTGCAAGGCCCAGGCTGATGCCGCTTCGGCCTGAGCCCGTTTCATCCTTGCCGGTGGTCGTGACCCGGCCACTGCAGCAGGCCGGCGCCTTTGCCGGGCGCGTGCAGCAACTGGGACGGCGTGCCGTGGTGTTCCCGCTGCTGGCCATCGGACCGGTGGACGATGACAGCGAACTCAAGGCCACGCTGGCGCGCCTGCACGACTTTGCGCTGGTGGTCTTCGTCAGCCCCAATGCCATCGATGCCGCCTTTGCCCACCTGCAGCAATGGCCGCGCGATGTGCCCATCGGCATCGTGGGGGAGGGCAGCAGGGTGGCCTTGCGCGGCCATGGCGTCGATACGGGCAACGCCACCATCTACGGCCCCCAACGCGCCGACAAGATGGATTCCGAGGAATTGTTCAAATCCCTCCCGCTGGAACAATTGCGCGGCAGGCGCGCTCTGATCGTGCGCGGCCAGGCCGGCCGCGACTTCCTGAGTGAAGCTTTGCAACAACAGGGCGTGGAGGTCGAATTGCTCACTGCCTATCGCCGCCTGGCGCCCGAACTGGACGCGCAAAACCGCCTGCAACTGCTGGATTTGCTCGACGGTGGCGCCGACTGGGTCATCACCAGTTCCGAGGCCTTGCGCAATTTGCTTCACTTGGCAAGACTAGCCGGGGGCGAGGAACGTGTGGTAAAACTGCAACGACAACGCATCGTCGTCTCTCACCACAGGATCGCCGAGACCGCGCGGGAGCAGGGTTTCGTGCAGGTGGTCCTGACCGGCTCGGGAGATGAACGCCTGCTTGCCGCCCTTGTTCCATCCGCTCCCTGAGTGGCCGCGTAATTTGCCGCGTTACAATCCAGCCCATGAACGAACAGCAACCCACTCCCCAATTGCCGGAGCCTCAACCGCAAGCCAGCCACGGCGCTGGTGCTGCGGCCCCGCAGGCTTCCTATACCTTCACCCCGCCGGATGGCACGGCCGTGCTGCGCCGCCGCCAGCGTGCGCAGACCATCGTGCTGCTGCTGGTCATCGCCGGCCTGGGCGCGCAGTGGTGGGTCTCGCATACCGAACTGCGCGACCTGCGCAGCGAAGTCGCGCAGCGCCTGCAGAATGGCGACAACAGCAGCAATGAACTGAAGGGCGTGCTCAAGGCCGTGCAGGAGAGCACCAAGGAACTGCAATCCAAGGTCAGCGTGCTCGACAGCAAGCAGGCCGAGTCCCAGAGCCAGCAACTGGCGCTGGAACAGATGTACCAGGACCTGAACAAGAACCGCGACGACTGGGCCCTCTCCGAAATCGAGGAAGTCCTTTCCACCGCTGACCAGCAGCTGGAGCTGGCCGGCAACGTGCAAGGCGCGCTGATCGCGCTGCAGAATGCCGACAAGAGCCTGTCGCGCTCGGACAAGGCGCAGTTCATCGCCATTCGCCGCGCCATCGCGCGTGACATCGAACGCCTGAAGGCCCTGCCCACGGTGGACATCGCCGGCATCGCCGTGCGCCTGGACAGCGCCATCGGCCAGGTCGACAACCTGCCGCTGCTGGTCGATGAGCGTCCGGTGGAGTCTGCCAGCGAACCCAAGCAACAGCAGGTGAAGACCGCTGCCGCCGAGAAGCCCGCCGCCAAGGGCGAGGCCGGCCGTGCCAAGACCAAGGCTGAAGCCGCGCCTGCGGAAGCGTCGGCCTGGTCGCAATGGCTGGCCGGTGCCCGCGAAACCTGGCAGAGCATGAGCACCGAGATGTGGTCCGAGCTGCGCCAGCTGGTGCGCATCCGCGAAGTGCAGACCCCCGAAGCGATCCTGCTCTCGCCGGGCCAGGCGTACTTCGTGCGTGAGAACCTCAAGCTGCGCCTCTTGAATGCACGCCTGGCGCTGCTCTCGCGCAACGAGTTCGCCTTCCGCAATGACCTGTCCTCGGCGCAGGACACCATCGCCAAGTATTTCGATACCCGCGCCAAGCAGGTCCAGACCACGCAGGCGCTGTTGAAGCAGGTGCAGGGCAGCAATGTCTCCATCCAGTTGCCCACGCTGGCTGAAAGCCTGAACGCGGTGCGCAACTACAAGGCCCGTCCGTGAGCCGCTGACGGGAACCTGATATGAAAATACTGCTCTGGCTTCTGACCCTGTTTGCCTCCGCCATCGGCCTGGCCGTGCTGGCGCGCTTCAACCCCGGCAATGTGGTGCTGTTCTATCCGCCGTACCGCATCGACCTGTCCCTGAACTTCTTCATCTTCGCCGTGCTGGCGGTGTTCCTGACCATCTACGTGGTCATCCGCGCCATCCGCCTGACGCAGAAGCTGCCCGGCCGCGTGATCGCCTATCGCCGTGCCAAGCGCGAGAATGAAAGCAACAAGGCCCTGCGCGACGCCCTGAAGGCTTACTTCGAAGGCCGCTTCGGCCAGGCCGAGAAGTCCGCCACGCGCGCCTCCGACCTGCCCGACAACGCCGGCGTGGCCGCCCTGATTGCGGCCCGTGCCGCGCACCGCATGCGCCAGGGCGACCGCCGCGACATCTGGCTGGCCAGCACCGAAGTCGATCCCACGCTCAAGGCTGCGCGCCTGATGACGGCACTGGAACTGCAAGTGGACGAACATCACTTCAAGCAGGCGCTGGAAACCGTGGAAGAGTTGAACGCCAACGGCACCCGCCACATCCAGGCCCTGCAATGGGCGTTGAAGGCCAACCAGCAAGCCAAGAACTGGCCCGAAGTGCTGCGCCTGGTGCAGACCCTGGACAAGCGCAACGCCCTGCATCCGGCCCTGTCGAATCGCCTGCGCGAGATGTCCTACGATGCCTTGCTGTCGGACCGCTCGCACGATGCCGAATCGATTCGCCTCTTGTGGAATGGCGTGCCTGGTGTCGACAAGCTGAAGCCCTACATCGCCGCACGTGCCGCCCACGCCTTCTCCAGCCGTGGCCTGCATGATGAAGCGCGCAGCCTGCTGGAACGCGCGCTGGCGGCTGACTGGGATATCCGCCTCTTGCGTGCCTATCGTGAATCGACCGCCGAAGCCGGCTCGCCGGCCTTGCTGTCGCAGATCGAGCATTGCGAATCCTGGTTGTCCAAGAACCCGACCGATGCCGAACTGGCCCTGACCCTGGGCATGTTCTGCCTGCGCCAGAAGCTGTGGGGCAAGGCCCAGCGCCATCTGGAGCAAGCCCTCTCGGACGCCATCGAACCGCGCACCGTGCGCGAATCGCACCTGGCCCTGGCCCAGCTGCACGAGGCCCTGGACCAGCCCGACCAGGCCGCCGGCCACTACAAGCAATGCGCCCTGGCTACAGCCATCCGCTGAACTTGTTGCGCCGGTCAATGACCAAGGCGGAAGCGGCGCAAGCCCTTCCGCCTTTTTCATGTGCGCTGCCGGGCACTGTCATGTTGGCGTAAGTTGCACCGGCCAAGATGCCGGTCTGAGCCTGAATGCCGCTATAATTGCGGCTTTCCGGTGTTTGGCATGCCTGAATTGAGCATTAAGCGCCGTTTAATGCTCATGGCATCGAGCATTAAGCATGGATGCCTTGGCGCTGCCGACCCGAAAACCGCTTTTCGTTTCTTTCCCTAGTGAGAATCCCATGAGCCTGAACAACGTCCCCGCTGGCCGCGACCTGCCCAATGACTTCAACGTGATCATCGAAATCCCGATGAACGCCGACCCGATCAAGTACGAAGTGGACAAGGACACCGGCGCCATCTTCGTCGACCGTTTCATGGGCACTGCCATGCACTATCCGTGCAACTACGGCTACATTCCCCAGACCCTGTCGCAAGACGGCGACCCGGTCGACGTGCTGGTGATCACCCCGTTCCCGCTGATCCCGGGCGTGGTGGTGCGCTGCCGTCCCATCGGCGTGCTGAAGATGGCCGATGAATCGGGCATCGATGCCAAGCTGCTGGCCGTGCCGGTCGACAAGATCCTGCCGATCTACACCCACTGGCAAAAGCCGGAAGACCTCAACGAACTGCGCCTGAACCAGATCAAGCACTTCTTCGAACACTACAAGGACCTGGAAAAGGGCAAGTGGGTCAAGGTCGAAGGCTGGGAAGGCCCGGACGCCGCCCGCGCTGAAATCCTGGCTGGTGTGGAAGCGTTCAAGAACGCCAAGTAATTCCCCGTCAGCAAGACATAAAAAATCGCCCGACAGGTTTGCGCCTGTCGGGCGATTTTCATTTCATGACCGGCGCGGGCCGGTCGATGTGCTCAACGCCGGGTCAATCCAGCTTGGCCGCATGCTCGCGGGTCGCATGGAAAGTGATCTCCGGCCAGCGTTCCTGGGTCAGGCGCAGGTTCACGCCCGAGCTGGCCAGGTAGGCCATGTTGCCGGCCGCATCGATGGCCAGGTTGGCGCCGGCCGAGGACTTCTCGAAGTCGGCCAGTTTCTTCTTGTCATCGCAGCTGATCCAGCGGGCGCTGCTGATGCTGGTGCCTTCAAACACCGCGTCCACGCCATATTCATTCAGCAGGCGGCTGGCCACCACTTCGAACTGCAGCACGCCCACCGCGCCCAGGATCAGGTCGCTGCCGGTGACGGGCTTGAAGACCTGCACCGCACCTTCTTCACCCAGCTGCTGCAAGCCCTTGTGCAACTGCTTGATCTTGAGCGGATTGCGGATGCGCGCCACGCGGAAGAAATCCGGCGCGAAGTAGGGAATGCCGGTGAACTGCAGCATCTCGCCTTCGGAGAAGCTGTCGCCGATCTGCATGTTGCCGTGGTTGGGCAGGCCGATGATGTCGCCGGCATAGGCTTCTTCCACCTGTTCGCGGCTGGAGGCCATGAAGGTCACCACCGACGACACCTTGATGTCGCGGTTCAGGCGCAGGTGCTTCAACTTCATGCCGCGCTCGAAGCGCCCCGAGCACACGCGCAGGAAGGCGATGCGGTCGCGGTGCGCCGGGTCCATGTTGGCCTGGATCTTGAAGACGAAACCGGAGAAGGGCTCTTCGGTCGGCTTGACATCACGCACGGTGGCGTCGCGTCCGCCCGGACCCGGTGCCCAGTCCAGCAGCGCATCGAGGATCTCGCGCACGCCGAAGTTGTTGATGGCCGAACCGAAGAAGACCGGGGTCTGCACACCGGCCAGGAAATCTTCCAGGTTGAAGGGGTGGGAGGCGCCATGCACCAGTTCCACTTCCATCTTGAGCTGTTCGATTTCCAGCGGGAACATCTCGGCCAGCTTGGGATTGTCGATGCCCTTGATGATTTCCACGTTGCCGTTGGCGCGTTCTTCACCGGCCTTGAAGAGCATGATCTCGTCACGCAGCAGGTGATACACGCCACGGAAATTCTTGCCCATGCCGATCGGCCAGGTCACCGGCGCGCACTGGATCTTCAGCACCGACTCCAGCTCATCCAACAGTTCCAGCGAATCGCGGGTCTCGCGGTCCAGCTTGTTCATGAAGGTGATGATGGGCGTATTGCGCATGCGGCAGACGTTCAACAGCTTGATGGTCTGTTCTTCCACGCCCTTGGCGGCATCGATCACCATCAGCGCCGAGTCCACGGCGGTCAGCACGCGGTAGGTATCTTCCGAGAAGTCCTGGTGGCCCGGGGTGTCGAGCAGGTTGACGACGTGATCGCGGTACTCGAACTGCATCACCGAGCTGGCCACGGAAATGCCGCGCTGCTTTTCGATTTCCATCCAGTCCGAGGTCGCGTGGCGGCCGCTCTTGCGGGCCTTCACGGTACCGGCCAGCTGGATCGCGCCCGAGAACAGCAGCAGCTTTTCGGTCAGCGTGGTTTTACCGGCGTCGGGGTGGGAGATGATGCCGAAGGTGCGGCGGCGTTTGACTTCGCGCGCGATCAGGTCGGAAGAGACCTTGGTGGTGGCGCCAGGCGCGCTGGCGTTATCTGCGTCAGCGGCTTGGGGAGCGGTGGCGGCGACGTCGGGGAGTTCGTTGCTGGGTTCTTGCATGGCGGATCGGTCGGGGTGGGAGCCGGGCGGAACACGGCCCCCGGCGCGGCTGGACGATCCAACCCGCATGGCCTCGGGCTGCGCGCACTGTTCCTTTGGCAAGGAGGCGCCGCACGCCCTGTTCCGACAGCTCTGGAAAACCCGAGATTATAACTGAAGCGGCCCGCTTGCCCGCATGTTTGCCGGACGGCAACGTGCGGGCGGCGGGCGGTCCAGGCGATGACGCACAGGTAGGGCGCGGCAGGATCAGGAGCGTTCGTCGCGGCGATCCTCGCGCCGCTGATGGGCTTCGCGCTGCTGGGCCTGCTGCTGGCGCGCCTGGTGCTGCTGCTGTTGCTGGCGGGCCTGCTCCATCTGGCGATGCTGCTGCTCGCGCTGCTGGTTCATCATCTGCTGCTGGCGTTGCTGCTCCTGCTGTTGATGCTGGCGCATCTGCTGCTCACGCTGTTGCTGCTGCAATTGCTGTTGCTGCATCTGCTGCTGGCGTTGTTGCTGCTGCTCCACCTGTTGCTGGCGCTGCTGCCACTGGCGTTCCTGGGCCTGCTGCTGCTGGCGCTGCTCCTGGGCTTGCTGGTCGCGTTGCAGCTGCTGGCCACGGATCATCTGTTCACGCTGGCGTTGCTGGTCATAGGCCTGCTGTTCACGCTGGCGCTGCTGGTCGATGGCCTGGCGCTGGCGCAGCTGATCCTGCTGGGCCACCCGCTGCTGGACGTTGTCGGCCACCGGCAGCGGGCGCGCCGCATTGGCCGGGAAGGGCTGTCCCGCTTGCGCTTGCGGACCATGTCCATGCCACTGCGGCGCATGCTGGGCCTGTACCAGGTTCTGTGCCTGGGGGCCAGCCAGCGGACGTTGTCCCGGCGGCGGGGCCAGTGCCGGGGCTGGCAGCTGCGCAGTGCGGCCGCCGGCATAACGCTGGTCGTGATGCCAGACCACCGGACGCTGGTTCATCGTCACGTTGCGGTTCACGTTGATGTTGTTGTTGACGTAGCGGTTGTTGATGACGCTGGTGTTGTTGACGTTGTTCACATTGGTCACATTGGTGACGTTGTTGATGCGCGTCTGCGTGACCATCACCTGGCGCTGGCGCCAGTCCGGGCGCGCATCACCAAAGACCGCACTCATGACGCCAATGCCCACCCCGAAGCTGATGCTGGCCGAGAACCCCGGCTCATAGCTGGGCGGACGATAGCGCGGCGGTGGCGCCCACACCACCGGTGGAGCCGACGGCCACCACCAGTTGCCATACACCACGGTCGGGTTGTAATACGGCACATAAACCACCTGCGGATTGACCGGCACGATCTCGATCACTTCGTCCTGCACCACCACGCGCTGCTGCGGGCTGGATTCGAGCGTGCCGGCGATGCGGGCGCGTTCGCGCAGGTTCTGCACCGTATCCATGACCGAGGTCTGCTGGGCGAGGAAGGCCTGTCCCAGTTGCTGGGTCCAGTCCAGGCGATCATTGAGCATGGCCAGTACCGAGGGGAATTGCACCAGCGCCTTCACGCTCGGGTCCCACGGCATGGGGGCTACCGCCCGCGCCAGGCCGTCGCCCTGCAGGCCCGGCCGGGCTTCGACAAAGCGCTGGGCCTGCACCACTTCCAGCGGATAGGTCGAGGCCATCAGCACCTGGGCCAGCAGCGAATCAGGATACAGCGCCACCGGGGCCAGCATCTGGTCCAGCTGTTGCTGGGTATAGGCGGGCGGGGGTGGCGGTGCGTACGTTGTCTGCGCCTGCACGGGCAGGCCAGAGACCAGCGAAAAGACCAGGCAGGTGGCCCAGGCCAGGGATGTCTTGTTCATGTCGTTCTCCTTGCCGGATTGCGTGCGGCGGAAGGAGGCAACAGGCGGTGCATGCTTCCGGGGCACAGGATGGAGCCATGCTCTGCCAACTTGAGTGCGCAAGGTGTAACGGAAGTGCAAGCAATGTTTCAGCCCGGGGGCGGCAGTGATCGCACCACTTGCCCAGTGGAAAGCCTTGCGCAAGGCGGGGGCTGCTGTGGCATCATGAATGGCCACGGCACGAATCTCATCAAGGAAACCGATGAATCGCATGATATTCATCTATCGTGCAGATCAGTCATTCATGAGCTTCACCGGCATCGCAGCGGCCCGCCACGATGGGTTGCCACGCTTTGCGACGGGGGAGGAGAAACGTTCTAAACTGTTTTCGCAGCAGGGCCGGGCATGCAGCAAGTACCAAGGCAAACTTTTTACGACAACAAGCCATCAAGCAAGGAACGACCATGAGCCATCACCTGATCTGGCGGCGCGATGATTTCCTCATCGACACCGATCCCGACCGGCTGGACATCCCCCTCATCCACGACGTACTGACCCATTCGAGCTGGTCGCCCGGCATCGACCTCAACACCGTGCGCACGGCGCTGGCCAACAGCCTCTGCTTCGGGCTCTATCGCGGCAAGCAGCAGATCGGCTTCGCCCGCGTGGTGACCGATCACGCCACCTTCGGCTACCTGTGCGATGTCTTCGTGGTCGGCGACCTGCGCGGCCAGGGCCTGGGCCGCTGGATGATCGAATCGGTCAACCAGCATCCCACGCTGCAGAAACTGCGCCGCGTCATGCTGACCACTTCTACCGCGCCGTGGCTGTATGCCAGCTGTGGTTTCGAGGCCATCAATCGCGGTGACTTCGTCTGGCATATCTCGCGCCCGGATATCTACAAGCAGGCCGCGGCGCAGTAAATCTTCCTGCGCCGGATCAGCGGAGTGCAGGCATGCCTCCGCTGGTTTTCCTGATGCGACCTGACCGGCGTGATCAGTAAACTTAGTTTTCCAGCGCTTTTGCTTCCTTGGCCTTCTACCGGAAAACGCATGCGGATTCCCGCTGTGTGCGATTCCAGAACCCCTGCGGATTCCTCCTCCCGTCTTCCTTCCTAAGCATTTTTCTTCCCGGCCCCGCCTGGGACGGCCATATCCGATGCTGGCAACTTAGTTTTGATGAAGACTTGATCCAGTTCCTGTCGCAGTGACGCAAAGATGATCCGCATCAAGAAGCGGCCAGATGTGAATTTGCATCATTTTTCGCAGACTTATAATTTTGGCACCTCTTCATTTCAGTCCGCCGCCTCGCCGCGTCACATCACCTCGCGAGCGCACGACTCCTGACCATGACCATTGCCAACAAACTCCGTCTGCTTCTGCTTGCCGTCGTCCTCGGCCTGGCCAGCCTCACCGGCCTGAGCATCCATCACAGCAATCGAATTGCCGATGCTGCCAGCTATTCTGCGGTCAACACCGTGCCCAGCCTGCTGCTGCTGGGCGAGGCGGGGGAAGCCATCTTCCGCATCCGCGTGGGCATCTGGCGCTATGCGGCTGCGACCGATCCTGCCGTGCGTGCCAAGCTGGAGAAATCCATGGGCACGAACCGCGACAAGGTCATCGCCGCCTTCGACCGTTACGAGAAGGAAGCCCTTTCCGACGCGACCGATCGCCAGTTGCTGCAAGCCGATCGCGACGCCTTCGCCGACTATGAAAAAAGCCGCCAGGTGGTCATCGCCCTGGGAGCCGCAGGCAAGATCGAGGAAGCCCTGCACGCCGTCGAGCACCAGGTCGTGCCGCCCGGGGACAAGCTCATCGGCGCCCTGGCTGCGCATCGGCAGTACAACGCCCAGCTGGGCCAGCAAGGTGTGCAGGCGGCCCAGGGCAGCCTGCGCTCGGCCGTCTACCAGGCGGTGTTGATGAGCCTGGCCGTGTGTGCGGTGGTGGCGGTGGTCAGCCTGCTGATTTCGCGCACCATTTCCACTTCGCTGGGCGAGGCCATCATGACGGCGCGCGCCATTGCCACGGGCGACCTCAGCACCCGTATCCGTCGCCGCGCCGATGATGAAGTGGGCCAGCTGATGATTGCCATCCAGCAGATGACCGACAGCCTGGTCCGCATCGTGAGCAATGTGCGCAGCAGTGCCAGCGCCATCGCCACGGCCACGGGAGAAATCGCCGCCGGCAACCTTGACCTGTCGGCCCGTACCGAATCCCAGGCTGGCTCCATCGAAGAGACCGCCTCCGCCATGGAGCAACTGACGGCCACCGTGCGCCAGAATGCGGACAACGCCCAGCAGGCCAATGTGCTGGCCAGCTCCGCCTCCAGCATCGCTACCGAGGGTGGGCAGGCGGTGCAGCAGGTGGTGCGAACGATGGAAGAGATCAATGCGTCCTCGCTGAAAATCGTCGACATCATCAGCGTGATCGACGGTATCGCGTTCCAGACCAACATCCTGGCCTTGAATGCGGCCGTTGAAGCCGCGCGTGCCGGCGAGCAGGGGCGCGGCTTTGCGGTGGTGGCCTCTGAAGTGCGTTCACTGGCCCAGCGCTCGGCTGCGGCGGCGCGTGAGATCAAGCAACTGATCGATGACTCGGTCGGCAAGGTGGAGAGCGGCAGCCGCCTGGTGGCGCAAGCGGGCGATACGATCCAGCAGGTGGTCGACAGCGTGCGCCGCGTGACCGACATCGTCGCCGACATCACGGCTGCCAGCGCCGAGCAGAGTGATGGCATCGTCCAGGTCAACCAGGCCATCGGTTTGATGGATCAGGCCACGCAGCAGAATGCGGCGCTGGTGGAGCAGGCAGCTGCGGCATCGCAGTCGATGCGGGAGCAGGCAGCGGGATTGTCCGAGGCCGTGGCGGTGTTCAAGCTGGCGCATGAGCTGCAGATGCAGGGTGAAGCAGCTCCACACGCGACGGCTGCAGGCACCTTGGCAGGACGCGACGTGCTGGCCTTGCCTGCCTGATGCAGGTGCTTGCGCCCGTGGTGGTCGGCGCAAGCGTCTGTTTTTGACGCCGGTTTTTTTGGAGGCCGCGTCAGCTTGCGGATGGTCAGCAGTAGTCATGAGATGTGAGCGTTGGTGATCCTCAGTTCGGCTAAGGTTCCTGCAGCCCGATGTGGGCAAGCATTCTGCAGTGACCTACTCATGCGCCAAGGAGAGCCGAACATGACCATTGCCAAGAAGTTGTACCTTCTCATCATCGCCGTCATCCTGGGCCTGTGCGCCCTGGCAGCGCTGAGCATCAACCAGAGCCACCGGGTGTCGGCGGCAGCCGGATATTCGACGCACAATACCGTCCCCAGCATCCTCGCACTGGATCAGGCGATCGAATCGGTTTACGCGATACGGCTGAACGTGGCGCGCTACTTCATCGAGCCCGCGACCCGCAACAAGATTTTCCCTGTCCTTGATTCGCTGCATGAAAAGGTACAGGCCGCCTTCCTCAAATACGAGAAGGATTGCATCTCCGACCCGAAAGACGCAAAGATGCTGGAGCAGGACCGTGCTGCCTTTGCCGATTACGAGAAAGCACGGCACCAGACCTTGGCCCTGGTCGAGACCGGGCAGCCGTCCGAACTGTCGCGCGCGAGGGAAGAGCTGCTGGTGCCGGCAGGCAACCGATTGATGAAAGCCCTCATCGAGCACAAGCAGTACAACGAACAGCTGGGCCGCCAGGGGATGGAGAACGCCGCTTCCATCCTGGAGTCGTCCACCGTCATCATCGTCGGCGTGAGCCTGCTGATCGGTGCGGTGGTGGTGGGTTTGAGCCTGCTGCTGGTGCGCCTGATCGTCACGTCCCTGCGACACGCCACGCATGTGGCTGAGGCCATCTCCCGCTACGACCTCACCAGCAAGATCGATCACGCCGCGCGTGATGAGATCGGCCATCTGATGCAGGCGCTGGGTCGCATGAACGACAGCCTGCGCAAGATCATGGGCGGTGTGGGCGACAGCACTGGCACGATCCAGGTGGCCGCGCGTGAAATCGCCACCGGCAATCTGGACCTGTCTTCCCGCACCGAATCGCAGGCGGGCTCCCTCGAAGAAACGGCCACCGCCATGGAGCAACTGACCGCCACCGTTCGCCAGAACGCGGAGAACGCGCGCCAGGCCAGCGAACTGGCGCGCTCGGCCTCGGCCGTGGCGGCCCAGGGTGGCAAGGTGGTCGATGAAGTGGTGCTGACCATGGAGGCCATCAATGCCTCGTCGCTGAAGATCGTGGATATCATCAGCGTGATCGACGGCATCGCTTTCCAGACCAATATCCTCGCCTTGAATGCAGCGGTTGAAGCGGCACGTGCAGGTGAGCAGGGACGCGGCTTTGCGGTGGTGGCTTCGGAGGTCCGTTCGCTGGCCCAGCGTTCGGCCACGGCCGCCAAGGAGATCAAGGAATTGATCCAGGATTCGGTCGACAAGATCGGTGCCGGTGGCCGCCTGGTGACCGAGGCGGGCAGTACGATGGCGCAAGTGGTGCAGAGTGTGGGGCGGGTCACCGACATCGTGAGCGAAATCAGTGAGGCCAGCAGTGAACAGAGCCAGGGCCTGGAGCAGATCAACCAGGCCATCGGTGCCATGGATGAAGTCACGCAACAGAATGCGGCGCTGGTGGAGCAGGCGGCTGCGGCCTCGCAATCGCTGCAGGAGCAGGCGGTGCAGCTGGCAGGTGCGGTGCAGGTGTTCAAGCTGGATCGTGAACGGGAGCTGGCCATTGACCTGGTGTCCGGGGAGGCCATCCCGGAGCGGGCTGCCGACTTGCTGCTGGTGGGCGCACGCGCGCAGGCTTGAGGGCAAGAGGGGCGCTTGGTGGCGTCCCTCTTTTTTCATTTTTCTTCAATGCGACGGTAATACCGTCCTGAATCGCAGCGTTCTTACTTTTCCGGCATGCCTGAAGAATGATGGCTGGTGATCAGCCACTCCTTGCCGTTCCATTCATAGGTAAAGCTGTAGCGCGCATGCACGACCTGGCCGGTGGTGCCGAAGGTGAAGCTGTAGAGGCCGGCGTCGATGGCCGTGTTGCAGCCTATCCAGAGCCAGCGCTGGTCGATCTTGCCGACGGGCTTGTTGTGGAGGAAGTGTTCGAAATAATCGATGCGCTCTTCGTTGGTGAACCGTGGCTTGTTGGAAACGGTGGGCAAGAGCAGCGAGCGCGGTGCGTAGTTTTCGGCGACGGCTTCGGGATCGAGCGTTTGCAGTGAGGCATTCCAGCGGTCGAAGAGGGCGGCGATTTCTTTGCCTGTGGTTGATTTGCACACCATGCCGTTGCCGGGACCCTCAAAGGGCAGGTCGGGAGCGGGTTTGCTCGACGGGGTCGAGGCGCAGCCGGTGAGGATGAGTGCAAAGGCTGATGCGGAAAGGACTGTTTTCATTTTTCCCCCTGTTAATTTTTATGGTCAGGTGTTCTGCTGAAGATCGCTGACCGGAGTTGGGGTCTTCAGCGCTGGCTATTTTAAGCGGCGGGATTGTTTTTTTCCGAGAAATCGTTAGTGCGTTAATGCATTGCTTACCTGCGATAATTCGCCGATGAGGGGCCGGGTGATAGTACCTGTGATCTAGCATAAGTCGATGCTGTCATTCCGTCGATTTTCGGTATTGGCATAAAGCAAGCTGCTACTGAAACGGTCGATTGATTACCGGCGCGGTAAGCAAGTGGGTAGCCCTTTGAGGCTTGAAGTGTAGAAGCCGGTTGTTTCCCTGTCCCGGTACCGTGGCGCAGCCCCTTGGCCCTCCTCGCAAGCCCCGGAGGCATCGATAGCTAACGAGGTGTTGGGCGGGAGCGTGCGCGTGCGTTCTCTTCCCCCGCGTGTATCTTGTCGTGTACGTCATATCGGCGCGGGTGCACGGGGAGTGCGGGCGCGGGCGGGGCGCAGTAGTCCCCACGAAAATCTGGATCAAATTTTGGCCCGTAGCTCATATTCATGGGTCACGCTGGGGATATGGTAGTCTGTTGCAAATCCATGTGTCACAACAGCTTTATTTAGCAATGTCCAATGTAAATCCTCAAGTGTTGCAGTGGGCCAGAGAGACTGCGGGTCTTTCTCTGGTGGATGCTGCTGCGCGCCTTCAGCTAGGTAACGCAAAGCTCCGTGGCGAGGAAGTACTGAGTCAGTATGAATCAGGTGTCAGTTTTCCGAGTCGGAGTGTGGTGCTGCGCATGACCAAGGTGTACAGGAGGCCGCTGCTAACTTTCTATCTCGCTCAGCCTCCATTGCAGGGTGAGCGCGGCGAGGACTTTCGGACAATTCCAGAGGCGCGCCGCCAAGAGAGTGCAGGGCCATTGGATGCGTTGGTGCGAGACGTGTTTGTTCGTCAGCGCCTAGTCCGTGAAGCGGTGGTGGAGGCGGAAGAGGCTGTATCGCTTACTTTCGTGGGGAGCGTCAGCCTGGATCAGCCTGTGGCCGATGTTAGCGCGAAGCTTGTTAAGCGGTTGCAGTTCGACTTAACTGAGTTCCGTCGTAAGCGAGCAGCAGAGGATGCATTTAAGTATCTTCGTGGCTTGGTAGAGCATACCGGGGTCTTTGTACTCTTGATTGGCAATTTGGGCAGTCATCACTCGAACATAAGCGCGGAGGTATTTAGAGGTTTTGCGCTCGCTGACGAAATATCTCCCTTCATCATCATAAATGACCAAGATGCAAAGGCGGCATGGTCGTTCACGCTTCTCCATGAACTCGCCCACATTTGGCTCGGTGCTACTGGCCTTAGCGGCGGGGCGTTTGATCAACGCCTAGAGCGTTTCTGTAATGAGGTGGCGAGTGAGATATTGTTGCCCGCAGATGACTTGCGTGCACAAAGATTCGACACCAGCAGCCGTGATGCCTTGATTAACTCAATCAGTGCGTATGCAGACAGATGCAACGTGAGTCGTAGCATGGTTGCCTACCGCTTGTTCAAGGCGGATCGGTTGAACGAAGCAATTTGGCAGGATGTGACTGAGCATTTCAGACAAGTGTGGCTTCAGGACCGGGGCGCGAAAAAGGCGGATACCTCTGAGGGCGGGCCTTCCTATTTCGTCGTTCGTCGCCATCGTCTAGGTAACGCGTTACTGGACGTAGTAAGACGCACTTTGGATGAGGGAATTCTTACTCCCACTAAGGCGGGGAAGGTTCTTGGAGTCAAGGCCAGTAACGTTGCGACCTTGGTGGAGAGCGCATGAGTGCATCTTCGTCTGTTCAGTTGTATTTGCTCGACGCGAACGTCCTTATTGATGCTCACAACAAATACTACGCAGTGGACATGGTTCCAGAGTTTTGGGAGTGGCTGCTGCATAGTGCCTTATCCGGTCGAGTTGCCATGCCGCTAGAGACTTTCGAGGAAGTTAAGGGTGGGCCAAACGCCAAAAAGGACGGGCTGAATGAGTGGTTGCACTCTGCTGATGTGGAGAAGAACTTGGTCTTGCCGGAGGAGTTTGATGGCGGGCTGTTGCAAAGGGTGATGGATACATATGCCCCAGACCTCACTGATGTGGAAGTAGAGCAGGTTGGACGAGATCCGTTCTTGATTGCATATTGCCTAGCCGATCCCGCTTCTAGGTGTGTTGTGTCTAATGAGGTTTCTAAGCCGGCAAAGCAACGCGCCAATCAAAAAGTGCCGGATGTTAGTCGAAAGGTTGGTGTGGAGTGCTGTGACACTTTTGCGATGTTGCGCCGTCTGGGCTTCAAAACGGGTTGGAAGGCGGGAACCTGAGCACACTTTGAGCACAGTGCCGAGATAAAATAAATGACCTGGCCCGGTGAACGCCGTCCACCGTTGGCTCGTAAGTGCCTGATCTGCAAGGAAAAACGCGAGGAAGTTTGGCCTGCCCTGAGGGACTCGAACCCCCGACCTATGGCTTAGAAGGCCATTGCTCTATCCAGTTGAGCTAAGGGCAGTTCGGCGTGGCTGGCGGTGTGATGCTGCGCCGATGCGCTACCGCCAACGATCCAGAAAAAGAAAACGGGCTGTCACAGACAGCCCGTTTTTGATGAGTGGTCGGAGTACAAGGATTCGAACCTTGGACCCCCTGGTCCCAAACCAGGTGCGCTACCGGGCTGCGCTACACTCCGAGAAGCGAGATAATAGCAGCATCCCTTTCAAATGGTCAACAAAGAATGCAAATTCTTCAAACAAGACCCTAAGCCGCCGTCTCCCGCTCCCGTGCTTCAGCCTCGCCCTGCACCCTGATCTCCACCATCAGCTTCTTGATCTCCGGCACGCACGAGCCGCAATTGCCGCCCGCTTTCACACACGCCGTCACCTGGCTGACCTCCGTCAATCCCTGCGCACGGATCGCGTTGCAGATGGTGTTGCGCCCCACACCAAAACACGAACACACCGTCGGCCCGGCGTCAGCACCTTTCTCGATCGGCTGACCCACGAGCAGTCCCACGCGGTCGGCTTCTTCCAGCTTGTCCTTGGCAAACAGTCCCGCCAGCCACGAGCGCGAGGGCAGGTCAGGGCGCGCCGACATGAACAGGCACATGTCGATGCGATCATCGACCACGTGCACCGCACGATAACTGCCGTCGCTCAGGTCTTCATACTCCAGCCAGTCCGCATCGTCGGCCTGCACGCCCAGGAGCGCCCTTGCCCAAGCGGTGTGGTCGCTGATGTGATTGCGGCCGGCCAGTTCATAACGCACGAAGTCGCGGCCTTGCACGCGGGTCCAGTGGGTGATGTCATCCAGGTCCAGCGCATGGCGTGTGAGGATGAAACCATGCCAGCCCACGCGGAATTCTTCGATGGCCACCGGCGTGTGCTTGAACTCCGGTTCGCCCGAGACCGGATCGACCACCGGATTGACCACCGCCCCCACGCGCGCATCAGAGGCGGACTGACCGTTCCAGTGGATCGGCACGAATACATTGCCGCGCGGGATGCCGCCACCATGCTGCACGCGCGCCACCATCGCACCCCAGCGGCTGCTGATGCGGGCCAGGCCGCCCTCGCGCACGCCATACAGCAGCGCATCCTGCGGGTGCAGGTCGATGAAGGATTCAGGTATATGGCTGGCCAGCGTGGCCGACTTGCCGGTGCGCGTCATGGTGTGCCAGTGGTCGCGCACGCGGCCGGTGTTGAGGATCAGCGGGTAATCCTCGCAAACGGCGTGGCCCGGCGTGCGCGGTGCGGTCGGCACAAAACGCGCGCAGCCATCAGCGTGGGTGAAACGATGATCTTCCAGTACCCTTGCCGTGCCGCTGATGCTGCCATCGGACAAGCGCTGCACGGGCCACTGGATCGGCGCCATCGCGTCATAGGAAGCCTTGTCCATGCCCGTCAGGCCGGAGAGATTGAAGACGCGGCGTGCGCGGTGAGCACCCCCGGCATCGGCTTCGCCATTGCGATACGCGGAGAGCCGTGCATGTTCATCAAAGATCGCCTGCGGGCCATCGAAATCAAATCCTGCAAAGCCCATGCGCCGCGCGACCTCGCAGATGATCTGCCAGTCACCGCGCGCCTCGCCCGGTGCCGTGAGGAAAGCCCGCTGCCGCGAAATGCGGCGCTCGGAATTGGTCACCGTCCCGTCCTTCTCGCCCCAGGCCAGCGCCGGTAGCAGCACGTGGGCCAGCGCATTGGTATCGGTCTGCGTGATGACGTCGGAAGACACCACCAGCTCGCACTTCAGCAGCGCCCGCTGCACCAGGTCGGCATCGGGCAGGCTCACCAGCGGATTGGTGGCCATGATCCACACCGCCTTGATGCGGCCTTCCTCGATGGCGCGGAACATGTCCACGGCTTTCAAGCCCGGCTTGTCGGCGATGCGCGGGGATTGCCAGAAGCCTTGCACGATCTCGCGATGCAAGGGCTGGTCCAGGTCCATGTGTGCGGCCAGCATGTTGGCCAGGCCGCCGACCTCGCGCCCGCCCATGGCATTGGGCTGGCCGGTGATGGAGAAGGGGCCCATGCCGGGCCTGCCGATGCGGCCCGTGGCCAGGTGGCAGTTGATGATGCTGTTGACCTTGTCAGTGCCGACCGAGGATTGATTGACGCCCATGGAGAAGCCAGTGACGACCTTCTCCGTCTCGGCAAAGGCTTCGTAAAAGGCCAGCAGGTCTTGCAGATCCACCTTGCAGATGCGCGCTACCGTGGCCGGATCGGCGCACTCGGCATCGGCCACCGCCAGCGCTTCATCGAAGCCCTTGGTGTGCGCGGCGATGAAGGCGTTGTCGCGCAGGCCGCGATGGGCGAGGTAGCTCATCAAGCCATTGAAGAGCCACACATCCGTGCCCGCCTTGACGGGCAGGTGCAGGTCCGCCAGTTCGCAGGTCGCGGTGCGGCGCGGGTCGATCACGACCAGGCGCAGGGCAGGGCGGGTTTCTTTGAGCTTGGCGATGCGCTGGAAGAGGATGGGATGGCACCACGCGGCATTGGAGCCGACCAGCACGATCAGGTCGGCCAGTTCCAAGTCTTCGTAGCAGACCGGCACCAGGTCTTCACCGAAGGCGCGCTTGTGGCCGGCTACGGCCGAGGACATGCACAGCCGTGAATTGGTATCGATGTTGGCGCTGCCGATGTAGCCCTTCATGAGCTTGTTGGCGATGTAGTAGTCCTCGGTCAGCAATTGTCCCGAGACATAGAGTGCGACCGCATCCGGACCATGTTCGGCAATGACGGCCGAGAACTTGCTCGCCACCTGCTCCAGCGCCTGGTCCCAGGAGACCTGCTGCAATGCGCCTTGCGCATCGCGCACTTGCGGATGCAGCAGGCGGCCATCCAGATCCACCGTCTCCGCGAGGGCCGATCCTTTCACGCACAGGCGGCCGAAGTTGGCCGGATGCTGCGCGTCGCCCTGCACGCTGATGCGGCCATCGTTCTTCAGCGAAGCCGTCACGCCGCAGCCCACGCCGCAGTAGGGGCAGGTGGTCGAGGTGGTGGCCACGGCCAGGGCCAGCGGGGTCTGTGCAAGGTTCATTGGTATCCTCTGTTACTAATTGCCGTAGTCGATGCGACGGCTAGGCAGCATGCTGGCACATCGCCTGTCCGAACGGCAGTTCGCGCCTGAACGCGCTGATGTCGTGGCCGCTCTGAATCAGGTCGAAGTACCACGGTCCATCTTTGACATCACCATACAGCACTGCGCCGACCAGGCGCGAGCCACGCAATACCAGGCGCTTGTAGATGCCGCGGCGCGGGTCGCGTACCACCAGGTCTTCGGTATCTTCACCGCCGATGAAATCGCCTGCCGAATACAGGTCCACGCCGGTCACCTTGAGTTTGGTCGCCGTGGCCTGCTGCACGTAACGGCGATGACCGGCACCGGCCAGGTGCGCACCGCAGACGCGTGCCTGGTCCCAGATCGGGGCCACCAGTCCGAAGGTGGCCTTGCGGTGCTGTACGCATTCGCCCACGGCATAGATGCGCGGGTCGTAGGTCTGCAAGGTGTCGTCGACGATGATGGCGCGTTCACAGTGCAAGCCTGCCGACTTGGCCAGCGCAATGTTGGGGCGCACGCCCGCCGTCATCACCACCAGGTCGGCCGGAACACTGCTGCCATCCTTGAAGCGCACGGCGGTGACGCGATCCGGGCCGATGATTTCTTCCGTATGGGCATTGAGCAGGAAGCGCAGGCCCTTGTCTTCCAGCGCCTTTTTCAGCAGGGCGGCAGCGGGCTTGTCCAGTTGCTGGTTCATCAGCGCATCCGTGACGTGCACCACGGTCACCTCCATGCCCTGGCGCATCAGGCCATTGGCCGCTTCCAGCCCGAGCAGGCCGCCGCCGATCACCACCGCATGGCGATGGGTGCGCGCGGCTTGCAGCATGGTGTCCACGTCCTGGATGTCGCGGAAGGCGATCACGCCCGGCAGTTGATGGCCCGGCACCGGGATGATGAAAGGCGTGGAGCCGGTGGCCAGCAGCAGGCGGTCGTATTTCACGGCCAGGCCGGATTGTGCGTGGACGGTGCGCTGGCGGCGGTCGATCTGCACCACCGGGTCGCCCGCATGCAGGGTGATGCCGTGTTCGTCATACCAGGCGCGCGGGTTGAGCATGATGTCATCGATGCTCTTGTCGCCGGCCAGTACCGGCGAGAGCATGATGCGGTTGTAGTTGCCATGCGGCTCGGCACCGAAAACGGTGATGTCGTAGAGATCCGGTGCGAGCTTGAGCAGCTCCTCCACCGTGCGCATGCCGGCCATGCCATTGCCGACCACGACCAGCGAGGGCTTGGCGGTCGTCATCTCAGCCACCGATCCAGACTTTGCCTTCGTCGATGCGCGCCGGCCAGGCGGGTACCGAGTTGGCGGGTTCCTCCAGGCACTGCCCGGTGGTGAGATCGAAGTGATGCTTGTAGATCGGCGAGGCCACTACGATGCGTTCGCCCAGGTTGCCCACCAGCCCGCGCGAGAGCACGGCGGCCTGGGCATTGGGATCATAGTTGCCGATGGCGAAGACGCGCGGCTGCGGCGCGCCCTGGCTGCGGTCGATGACGTGGAAGATGGCTACCTGCTGGTCGCCGATCAGCGCGGCCACGCCCGTGTTGGGGACGATCTCGGCCAGTTCGCAGACGGGGGTCCAGTGCTTGATTTGTTGGTCGCTGTGCATGCCGGGCTCCTGATGGTTCCTGATGTTCAGACGGTCTCGACGACGACGGGAATATCGAGCAGCTTCTTCTCGGCCACCGTGGCCGGTCGGATCTGCCCGCGTTCCTCGACGAACTTGATGTTGCCGTCGGCCGCCTTGCTGTTGACGAAGTGGCGGAAGCGCTTGCGCGTTTCGGGATCGGTGACGGCCTTCTTCCATTCGCACTGGTAGGTGTCGACCACGCGCTGCATCTCGCTCTCCAGCTCGGCGGCTATGCCCAGCTTGTCGTCGATGACCACGCTCTTGAGGTAGTCCAGCCCGCCTTCGAGGTTTTCGCGCCAGGTGCTGGTACGTTGCAGGCGGTCTGCCGTGCGCACGTAGAACATCAGGAAGCGGTCCACGTAACGGGTCAAGGTTTCTTCATCCAGGTCGGAAGCGATCAGTTCCGCATGGCGCGGCTTCATGCCGCCATTGCCGCAGACGTACAGGTTCCAGCCCTTGTCGGTGGCGATGATGCCCACGTCCTTGCCCTGCGCTTCGGCGCATTCGCGGGTGCAGCCTGAGACGCCGAACTTGATCTTGTGCGGCGAGCGCAGGCCCTTGTAGCGGTTTTCCAGGCGCACGGCGAAGCCCACGCTGTCGCCCACGCCGTAACGGCACCAGGTCGAGCCGACGCAGGATTTGACGGTGCGCAGCGACTTGCCGTAGGCGTGGCCGGTCTCGAAACCGGCGGCGATCAGTTCTTCCCAGATGTCAGGCAGCTGGTCCACGCGGGCACCGAAGAGGTCCACGCGCTGGCCGCCGGTGATCTTGGTGTAGAGGCCGTATTTCTTGGCGATCTGGCCGACCGCGATCAGGCCATCGGGCGTGACTTCGCCACCGGCCATGCGTGGCACCACCGAATAGGTGCCATCCTTCTGGATATTGCCGAGGAAGTAGTCGTTGGAATCCTGCAGGCCGGCGTGTTCCTTCTTGAGCACGAAGTCGTTCCACAGCGATGCCAGCACATTGGCCACCATCGGCTTGCAGACATCGCAGCCCAGGCCCTTGCCGTGCTTGGCCAGCAGTTCATCGAAGCTCTTGATCTGGCCCACGCGCACCAGGTGGTGGATTTCCTGGCGCGAGTAGGGGAAGTGTTCGCAGACATGGTTGTTGACGGCCAGGCCCTGCTTCTTCATCTCGGCCTTCATCACCTGGGTGACCAGCGGCACGCAGCCGCCGCAGGCGGTGCCGGCCTTGGTGCAAGCCTTCAGGTCGCCGATATTGGTGACGCCCGAGGCCACCGCCGCACACAGCTGGCCCTTGGAGACGTTGTTGCAGGAGCAGATCTGCGCCGATTCCGGCAGGGCGTCCACGCCCAGGCCCGGTTTTGCCTTGCCGTCGGATTGCGGCAAGATCAGGAATTCCGGCGACTCCGGCAGCTCGATCTTGTTGAGCATCATCTGCAGCAGCGTGCCGTATTCGGCGGCATCGCCCACCATGACCGCGCCCAGCAGGTGCTTGCCCGATTCGGAGACCACGATCTTCTTGTAGATCTGCTTGCGCTCGTCGGTGAACTGGTAGGAGCGGCTGCCGGCTTCCTTGCCGTGCGCATCGCCGATGCTGGCCACGTCCACGCCCATGAGCTTCAACTTGGTGCTCATGTCGGCACCGTTGAAGGCCGGTACTTCGATGGCTTCATCGCGGTGCGAGAGCAGGTGCTTGGCGGCAGTGCGGGCCATGTCGTAGCCGGGGGCGACCAGGCCGAAGATCTTGCCGTTCCACAGCGCGCATTCGCCGATGGCATACACGGCCGCGTCGGACGTGAGGCAGCTGTTGTCGATGACGATGCCGCCCCGGTCGCCCACCTTCAGGCCCGCCTGGCGCGCCAGTTCGTCACGCGGGCGGATGCCGGCGGAGAAGACGATCATGTCGGTTTCCAGGTGCGAGCCATCTTCGAAATTCATGCGATGGGTGTGCTGCTTGCCATCGACGATCTCGACCGTGTTCTTTTGCGTATGGGCGGTCACGCCCAGTTCCTCGATCTTCTGGCGCAGGATGCGGCCACCGCTTTCATCGACCTGCACCGCCATGAGGCGCGGCGCGAATTCGACCACGTGGGTTTCCAGCTTCAGGTCACGCAGGGCCTTGGCGCATTCCAGCCCCAGCAGGCCGCCGCCGATGACCACGCCGCTCCTGGAGCGGCTGCCGCATTCCAGCATCGCTTCCAGGTCTTCGATGGTGCGATAGACGAAGCAATCCTTGCGCTGGTTGCCCGCCACCGTCGGCACGAAGGGATAGGAGCCGGTGGCCAGTACCAGTTTGTCATAGGACAGGGTCTCTTCCGCACCGGCCACATTGACCACCACCTGCTTGCGTTCCAGGTCGATGTGCCGGGCCTTGGCGTTGAGCTTGAGATCGAACTGCACCGGGCTGCGGCCGGCGTCGAAGAAACCGGGCGCCACCAGCGACAGGTCTTGCGCGCTCTTGCCGGCAAAGAATTCGGAGAGGTGCACGCGGTCGTAGGCCGGGCGCGGTTCTTCGCACAGGATGGTGACCTTGAGGTCGCCTGCGCCGCTTTCCGCCAGGCATTCCAGGAATTTGTGGCCGACCATGCCGTGGCCGATGACGATGATGTTCATGGGTGCTCTCCTCAGGCTGCAACTTTGCTGTCGGCCAGGGCGGCGTCGCCGCTCTTGTCCGACGCGGTGAAACGGATGGCCACTGCGCACAGTGCCGAAATGGTCACCAGCACGCCCAGCATGGACAGGGTCTGCTGGGTATTGCCCAGGCCCTTCATCAGGAAGCCCGCTGCCACCGCGCCGACGTTGCCACCGGCACCGATGATGCCGGCCACGCCGCCGAGCGCCTTGCGGTCGATGAAGGGCACCAGCGCATAGGTCGCGCCACAGGCCATGTGGGTGAAGAGGCCGAAGCACAGCATGGCGACGACGGCAGCCAGCACGCTGCCGGCATGGGCGAACCACAGCAGGCCCAGGCCTTCACCCAGCATCATCACGAAGAGCAGGGTGGCGCGGCGGTTCAGGCCGCCACGCAGGGCCACCTTGTCCGAGATGTAGCCGCCCAGGGCGCGCGCAAACAGCGCCAGCAGGCCGAAGCTGGCGGCGGCGATGCCGGCCGATTCCAGCGAGAGCTGGAAGTGATCCACGTAGTAGATGGCGGCGATGTTGTGGATGAAGATCTCCACGCCGAAGCAGGCACCGTAGGTAATGAAGAGCATCCACACGCGATAGTTGGCGGCCGCTGCACGGAAGCTGGCCCAGCCGCCGCGCTTGCCGCTTTCGATGGTCACGCCGGCGGCGCGCAGTTCGTCATAGTTGCCTTCCGGGCAGTCCTGGGTAAAGCGCCAGTAGAGCGCGGCCATCACCAGCATCAGTACGCCCGGCACCAGCAGCGCGGCGCGCCAGCCCCAGCCTTGCGAGACGCCCAGCATCAGCATGGCGGCCATCAGCAAGGGCATCACGCCCTGTGCCACGCCGCCGCCCGCATTGCCCCAGCCAGCCGTGGCCGCATTGGCCGTGCCGACCACGTTGGGGGCGAACATGACCGAGGTGTGGTACTGGGTGATGACGAAGCTGGCACCGACGGCACCGATGAGCAGGCGGAAGAACAGGAAGCTCTCGTAGGTCTGCGCGAAGGCCACGCCGATCACCGGTACGGCACCGGCCAGCAGCAGCCCGGTATAGGCCTTGCGCGGGCCGAAGCGGTCACACATGGGGCCGATGATGAGGCGCACCAGAATGGTCACGGCCACGGCGGCGATGTTGATGTTGGCGATCTGGCCGGGGGTAAGGTGGAATTCACCCTTGATGACCGGCATCAGCGGCGCGCAGGCGAACCAGGCGAAGAAGCAGACGAAGAAGGCCATCCAGGTCAGGTGGAAGGCGCGCATCTGGGGCGTGCCCAGGGAGAACAGCGCGATACGATTGGATTTGCTCATGTCGGGGTCCCGTAAAAACAAAAAGGCGCCCGCTCGAATCCGAGGCCTTGCCTCGTTTCAAGCGGACGCCATTGTCCGTATGCATTGCAGATCCATCGTTAGATCGGCATCAAAGTGGTGGATCGTCCTTGATCCTGATGGACATTGAGCAAAGGCCGTGCCAGGCGGAGGGTTTTGGTGCGGTGGCAGGCGGGGAGCGGCTTTGCAGGGAGTGAGCGGACATCAGGCGCAACCTCGGTGCCGTGCCGGATCACCGATATATATCATTGCATGATGTATCCGGGTGCGTGCTGCGCGTTCGTGGTGCAGTGCATCGTAACAGTGCGTGGGTGTGCAGGCCGGGGCAAGTGAAGACGCTGAGGTATCTGTTGCCGCAGGGATATCCCGTGTGCACAGGGCAGGGACGAGCAACGCTTATCGCGGCTGGAAGGCAATGAGCGCCATGCCCGCCAGCGCCACGGCCACCCCGGCGCAATCCCAACCCGAGGGCCGCACGCCGTCCACGGCCCACAGCCACAGCATGGCCACGGCGATGTAGACCCCGCCATAGGCTGCATAGACGCGCCCGGAAGCGGCCTCATGCAGCGTCAGCAGCCAGGCGAACAGGGCCAGGCTGGCGGCGGCCGGTAGCAGCCGACGATTTCGGCCAAGGCCGTGCAGAGATAGAGGAAAACCGTTTTCATCGGCGCGTTCGTCAGTCTTCTTCGCGAGCGCTGATGTCGGCTCGCTCGTCGTCGGTCTTGCGCAGCCACTGGCGATGCAGGAAGTGCTCCAGCGGCCGGCCCACCACGAACAGCAGCAGGATCAATCCCGTCGCAATGAGCGCCACGCGCCACCAGCCAGCTCCGCAGACGATGCCCACCGCAGCGGTGACCCAGATCGAAGCCGCCGTGGTCAGGCCGCGTACTTTTTCGCTGCGCTGTTCATGGATGATCACCCCGGCACCGAGGAAGCCGATGCCGGTGATCACGCCCTGGATGGCGCGGCTGACCGCATCGCGGCTATGCACGTCGGACTCCATCGAGAAATCCATGGCGGCCATGGTGACGAGCGCCGCCCCCAGCGCGACCAGGCCCAGGGTCTTCATGCCGGTCGGTTTACCGCGCAGGTTGCGGTCGATGCCGATGACGCAGCCGATGAGCATGGCGAAGAGCAGGCGGTAAAAGATTTCCAGATGGTCGGTCATGGGAGGCGGATGCAGTGATCGAGGGCGACATTGTAACCTTGCGGTCCACCGCTTTTTCATCCTCCGTCCGGTCCTGGGTCACACGCATAAAAAAGCCCCGTCAACTTCGACGGGGCAAATCAGGCATGGCGGGAGGCTTGCGCTGCGCCATGCTGCGCTCAAGCATCAAACAACAGGAAACAACGGAGACAACAGGAAAAACAGGAAAAACAGGTACTGCGGAGACATCGACTACCTGGAAAGAGCGATGCGCCCATCGGTCTGCAGCAATGGATCAGGAACCCGAGCCGCCAGCGCCTCCGGCACCACCGGTGCCGCTGCCGCCGGCTGCACCGCCCGCACCCGTACCGGTGCCACCAGTGCCACCGGAGCCGCCGCCAGGGCCGCCATTGCCGCCCGGGGAGGTGCCCAGCGGGCCGCCCTTCATGTCAGTGGAATTGGGGTTGTTGCCGGAGCGGGACTTCTGGCTGCTGCTCTTGTCCGACTTGTTGTGGTTGCGCATGCTCTTGCCGGAGGAAGAGCTGCCGGTGTCGGTGGCGCTGTTGTTGGGGGCCATCTGCCCGCCGGTAGCGCCTGTTGCGCCCGAGCCGGCGGCACCCGCACCTGCTGCACCACCGCTGGCACCCGAATTCTGCGCGAAGGCGCCGGTGCTGAAAGCGGCGACCACGAGGGCGGTGCCGAGCAATTTCAAAGTCGGTTTGGACATGGAGATCTCCTTGGGTTGTTGTGGGGGCGTCCCGCCATCGCGAGCCGTTGGAGACATACTAGGTCCTGCACCGAAGACGGGCAGTCGGACGCAGTTTCAATCGCGTGTCGGTGCTTTCGTACCCGGATGACGGTGCTTGTTGTTGAGCCACGCAGTCCATCACGCCGTTTTGATCACGCGGCGGCCGGCGTGCATGCCCTCAAGCCAGGGTCTGCCGCAGTTCGCTGGGGCTGATCCCGTAATGCTGGCGAAAGCGCATCGCAAAACGCGAGGGCGAGTCATAGCCGCAGGCCGAGGCGATGTCGGCGATGGGCAAGGAGGAGGCCTGCAGCTGGTCCAGTGCCAGTCCCAGCTGCACCTTGTCGAGCAGCTCCCGAAAGCCGGTCTGCTCGCGCGCCAGGCGCCGGCGCAGGGTCGAGACGCTGCAATGAAACGCTTCGGCCACGCGCTCCAGGCTGCGTTCTTCGGGCGCCAGCATCAGCAGGTGCTGTTCGATGTGATGGCTGATGGCGTCGCCGCGTTCGCGCAGCAGGCCGCCGATGGCGCCGCGCAGGCTCAGCGCCAGCAACAGGCCTTCTGCGGCCTGGCATTGCAGTTCGACCGCTGCTTCTTCGCGGATGCAGTCCTGCAGGTGGCGCCAGGCGCGCAGGGTGTCGGCCTCCTGCTTCACGCTGCTGACCGCACTGGCCTCGCGCGCCTGCACGCCCTGGCCGGGGTAGTGCAGGCGGAAACGCTCCACCAGCGCCGGCGGCAGCGACACCATGTCGGCCGCGTACTCGCCTCCCTTGGGCAGGTTGGCCACATTGACCTGGGTGCCAGCGGCCAAGAGCACCAGCACATCCTGTCCGCACAGCAGCTGGCGATGGCCCCATTGCAGGCGCTTCTTGCCCTGGCGCACGTGGCAGATGCTGGCCAGGCCGATGAAGACCTGGCGCAGCTGCTGTTCGTGGCGGGCGCGGATGCGGGTCAGCGTGGGGCCCGTGCCATGGGCGAAGGGCAGGATGGCGATGTCACTTTGCATGCGGGAATCAACGTCCGTAGGTGGCGGTCAGCCTGGCCTGGCCGAGGGCCGAGGCATTGAGGAAGAAGCCGAGCATAGCACCGCTGGCTTGCGCATCCAGTGGCAATTTTTCGGTGTTCAGTGCCCAAATGACGAATTGATAGCTGTGCGGCTTGTCCCCTGCTGGCGGACAGGCGCCACCGAAACTGCTGCCGCCGAAATCGGTCCGGCCTTGCACCGCACCTGCGGGCAGGCCATGGCCTTGCGCATTGATGCCGGCCGGCAGGCTGGTGGTGGAGGCCGGCAGGTTGAACACGGTCCAGTGCCACCAGCCGCTGCCGGTGGGCGCATCGGGGTCATAGACGGTCACGGCGAAGCTCTTGGTGCCAGCCGGCGCGTTGGACCAGGACAGCTGCGGCGAGCGGTTCAGGCCGCTGCAGCCGAAGCCATTGAAGACTTCCGCGTTGGAGAGGGCCTGGCCGTCCTTGATGTCGCGGCTGCTGATGGTGAAGTCGGCGGCCTGTGCCGACAGTGCAAAAAACGTCAGGGCCAATGCGGCCAGGGAAAGGCGGGAAGAAGGCATGCAAGCGCTCCGGTCAAGGTTGAGGAGCGCCCATGGTAGAAGACGCATATCCGGCGCATGGTGCAGAAAACGTCAGCCTCGGTGCAGAAAGCGTCAAGGCGCAAACAGGCTTGCGGGTGGCACTGTCAGAACAGGTTCAGCGAAATCAGCAAGTCCAGTCCCTGGAACAGTTCGACATAACGGCTGGCGGCCGATTCATTGATGACGATGAAGCGGGTGAAATCGAACAGCGCCGGTTCCAGCTGCGCATCAATGGCTTGATGTGCGGCGAAGCTGGCGTAGCTGAGGCCGAAACCGTAGAACTGCTGCTTGAACTGCGGATTGAGATTGGCCTCATCGACCGGGTGGAATTTCATCACCAGCCGTGCATGCTGGCTGGCCACCAGCGCCTGCATGGTGCGCAGCGAACTCATCAGGCCATGGAGGTTGCGCCGGGCCTCTTCGCTGTGCTGGCCGCAGCGCGCCACCATGTTGATGATGTTGGGCAGGAAGCACAGCCAGTGGCGCTGCTCTTGCCCCAGGGCCCCCTGCGGTGCCAGGCTGACCGTGCGCACCTTGGGGAGGCCCGGAAAGGCTTGCGGTGAGACGCGGTAGGCGCCGCCATATTTCGGATGGTGCGCGTCGAACCAGATGGCGGGCACCGCATTGATTTGCAGGATGGCTTGCGGCGTCAGTCCCAGGCGCTGCATCAGCACGGGTCTGGCTTGCAGCATGTGCAGCAGCGCGGTGGCATCGACGGCGGCATTCTGTGCCGGTCCGGCCAGCAGGGGATTGCAGGAGGTGTTGCCTTCTTCCAGGTAGCACACGCTCTGCACCGCCGCCGCCAGCTTGAGCAGCTTGCCCAGCAGGTAGCCGGTGTGCGGCACGAACAGGCGCAAGGGCGTGAAGGTGGCAGGCAAGGCCGCCACCATTGCATCCAGGAACGCTACCGTGCGGGCCAGATCCCAGATGCCGTCGTTGATGACGCTGGCAAAGGCTCCCTCCCATTGCATGCCGCGTCCGCATACCACCCGCGGCGCGCGCAGTTCTCCCTCGCGCTGAAGTTGCCGGGCGATGGAATAGGTGATGGGGCTGTGCAGGTAGACGATGTCCATGGAAGAGCAGGGGCGTGGCCGCAAACTCGCGCCTGGTGCGGCAAAGGCAGGATGATGGTCGCCCCGGCCTGCATGCACCATGGGAAGATGATTCACAAACGTAACGGGATGTAACGGAGGCGCAGCGTCCCGTTGCGCCGCTGTCAGCTTCAGCGAGCGCCATATGTTCCGGTGCACCAGGCTCAGCCACGAGGCTGCACAGCGCTTTCGCCAGCCGCCTCTCTGGTTGGCGCCTACTGACCGGGATGGCGGAGGCAGTCAAGCTTTTATAATGATCGCGCTTCCCTATTCTGAGCGAGTTCCCATGAACCTCACCCCCCTAGCCATCCTGCTGGTCTTCCAATGCCTGGGCGAAGGCGCCGCGCAATTGCTGGGCCTGCCCATTCCCGGTCCGGTGATCGGCATGCTGCTGCTGCTGATCGCCTTTCTCTCTTCACCCCGTCTGGCGCAGATGATGGAGCCGACCTCCTGGGGCATCCTGCAGCACCTGTCGCTGCTGTTCGTGCCCGCGGGCGTGGGCGTGATCGCCGCCGCCGGTCAGCTCAAAGGCGATCTTCCTGCCATCGTGGTGGCGCTGGTGGTCAGCACGGTGCTGGCCATCGCCGTCGGCGCGCTGGTGACCAACGCGGCGATGAAGCGCTTTACCGGCGCACGGCAGGCGCCTGACGATGAGGAGTCGCGCTGATGCACGGCCTGGCACGCCTCTCCGATGTCTGGGTCTACCTCGCCGCCTCGCCGCTGCTGGGGTTGACGACCACGCTGGTGGCCTATCTTTTCGCGTTGTGGGTGTATCGCCGCCTGGGTTACAACCCCTTGGCCAACCCGGTCCTGATCGCCATTGCCATCGTGGTCAGCATCCTCGCCATTACGCATACCCCCTACAAGACCTATTTCGAGGGCGCGCAATTCGTCCACTTCATGCTCGGCCCCGCCACGGTCGCCCTGGCCATGCCGCTCTACAAGCAGTGGCACAACTTCCGCCGCGCCGTGCTGCCGCTGATGCTGGGGCTGGCCGCCGGGTCGGTGACGGCGGTGGTCTCGGCCGTCGGCATCGCCTATGCGATGGCGGCTTCGCGCGACATCCTCATCTCCATGGCGCCCAAGTCCGCCACCACTCCCATTGCGATGGCCATCGCGGAACGCTTCGGCGGCCTGCCCTCGCTGACCGCCGTGCTGGTGATCTGCACCGGCATCCTGGGCGCGGTGCTGGCGCGCTACGTCCTGAACTTCCTGCGCATCGACAGCCATCCCGTGCGCGGCTTCGCGCTGGGCGTGGCCTCGCATGGCATCGGTACGGCGCGGGCGCTGCAGGTCAGCGCCGAGATGGGCGCTTTCGCCGGACTGGGCATGGGCCTCAATGGCGTCTTCACGGCCGTGCTGGTGCCGGTCCTGATGCCGCTGTTGCTGCGTTGGACCGGGCACTGAAAAAGGACTAAATGATTTATACGGCGGGCTTGGGGCACCATGGCGGTACCTTGAACTGCTCCACCAGGAAATCACGCATGCGTTGCACCTTGGGCGGCAGGTGGGTGCGGGTCGGGTAGAGGGTGTGCACCACCAGTTGTTCCCCGGTGCTCCAGCCCTCGAACAATTCCACCAGTTCACCGGACTGGATCGCGGCATTGACGATGAAGTCCGGCTGGATCGCGATACCCTGGCCGGCAATGGCCATGGCGCGGCAGGTCGCACCGTTGTTGACGTAGACGGTGGAGCGCACGCGTACCTGGCAGGTGTCGCCATGCACGTGTTTGAAATGCCACTCGTCGCCGCCGTTGCGGTAGCTGTAGGAAATGAAGGGAAAATCGCGCAGCTCCGCCGGACTCACCGGCGTACCGTGCCGCTCCAGGAAGGCCGGCGAAGCGCAGGCGATCATGCGCACCGGCGCCAGGGGACGCGCCACCATACGGCTGTCACCCAGGGTGCTGATGCGGATGGCCATGTCGAATCCTTCTTCAAGCAGGTCGATGGTGCGATCCGACAGGGTGATGTTGAGCGTGATCAGCGGATTCTGTTCGGTGAACTTGCCCCACAGCGGGGCCAGTTGCTCGACGCCGAAATCCTGCGGCGCGCCGATGCGCAGGCGGCCGCAGGCCTGGTCGGAATTGAGCCCGACTTCGCTCTCCACATCCTGGATCGATTCCAGCAATTCCTTGCAGCGCGTGAAGTAGACGCGCCCTTCATCGGTCAGCGAGAGCCGCCGCGTGGTGCGGTGGAGCAGGCGGATGCCCAAAAACTGTTCCAGCTCAGATACCTGCCGCGAGACCGCCGGCTTGGACTGGCCGGTCACATCCACGGCGGCCACGAAGCTGCCGCTTTCGACGACGGCGACAAAGGTTTCCATCGCTTGCAACTTGTCCATGGCTGCCTTCCGATTTGCAAGAAAAATACCGTGCAGACTGCCACAGGTGCGCGCGCTTGCCCATGCTACGTTCGGATAATGGCGCGCCGGGGAAATTCGTTCATCGCACCGTGGCGGCCCACGCCACGACGTCGCCCGCCAGGCGCGCCGAGGCGCTGCCAAAGGCGCTGACCACTTCCGGTACCTTGCTGCCGGCCACCGGTTCGACCACCGCAAAGCGGCGCGCGGCCAGTTGCTGGCGGGTGGAGGTGTCGACCAGGCGGGCCTCGTAGACGATCACCACCTTGGGCTGGCCGTTGCGATATTCAGTCTGGAAGGCCAGCAGCGCTCCATTGAGTTCCACCTCGGCGGCGATGTTGGCGTTGTCGCCGGACAGGCGGGGAAAACGTCCATCGGCCTGGAAGGCGTCCAGCAAGCGGTCGCGCAGCAGTTGCGGCGCCGGGTCGCTCCAGCGCACGCCGGCATAGGACTTGACCACGTCGCCTTCGGGCAGCACCAGGATGCGTTCGCTGTCGATGCTGCGGCTGGCCGTCGGCGTGGCGATGCGCAGTGCACGGTAAGGGCTGGCGGAGACAGGGGCGGCGGCGGAAGCCAGCGGCGGCAGCCGATAGACCGCCAGCGGATCAGCCTTGGGCAGGATGGAACACGCCGTCAGGGCCAGGCTGGCGGCCACCAGGGCGGAGCGCAGGAGCGGGGTCATCATGGGTTGAATTCCTGGAGATTGTCTTGGCCCAGCAGGTAACCGCCGGGATTGCTTTCCAGCTTGCGGCTGATGGCCCGCACCGAGGCCAGGGTACTGCGCAGCTCGGTAATGGCCGGGCCGATCTCGGCTACCCCCTGGGCGCCGTTGTTGAGCGCTGCCTGGTTCTGCTGGATCAGCTTCTCGATCTGCTGGCTGCTGGCTGCCAGCGAACGCATGGCCTGCTGCAGGTTGCCCATGGCGTCATTGCCGCGCGTGGCCAGCAGCTGGTTGGCCGACTGCATGGCCAGGTTGGCCTGGCGCGCAGCGGCCGCCAGTTCCTGCATTGCCGTGCCGACATTGCCGCGCTGGTTGGCCAAGGTGTCGGTCAGCTGTTCCAGGTGCGCCAGGGTCTGGTTCAGGCGCCGGGCGTTCTCGGGGGCGAGGAACTGCTTGGCATTGAGCAGCACCTCGTTGACGTTGGAGAGCAGGTCTTCACCGTTGGAGAGCAAGGAGCTCAGCGGCGAGGGCGAAGCGATGATGATGGGATCATTGCCATCCTTGGATTCCAGTCGCGGACTCTGCGGCGAGCCATTGGTCAGCTGGATCAGTGCGGTACCGGTGATGCCGGCCAGGGCCAGCTTGGCGCCGGTGTCTTCCTTGATGGGCGCCTTGCCGGTCACGCGGATGCGCGCGCGCACCTTGCGCGGGTCGGCCGGGTCCAGGCTCAGGCCGACCACGTCGCCCACCTTGATGCCGCTGTACTGCACGGGGCTACCGCGCGAGAGTCCGCTGACCGCCTCGTTGAAGATGACCGTGTAGTAGTCGACGTCGCGGTCCTGCCCGACCTTGGTCAGCCACAGGCAGAACACCAGCGCCGCCAGGGCGACCAGGATCGTGAAGAGTCCGATGAGGACGTGATGGGCACGCGTTTCCATTAGGCGTTTCCTTGATGCGTTGGGGTGGCCGAGGCGCGCAGTGCGGCCTGGCTGGCGGCCCGTCCGCGCGGGCCCTGGAAGTATTGCTGTATCCACGGATCATCGAAAGCCGCCACGGCCTCGATGCGGTCGGCCACCAGCACGCGCTTGGCCGAGAGCACGGCGACACGGTCGCAGATGGCATAGAGGGTGTCCAGGTCATGGGTGACCAGGAACACGGTCAGGCCCAGCGCATCGCGCAGGGTCAGGATCAGGCGGTCGAAGGCGGCCGCGCTGATGGGGTCGAGGCCGGCAGTCGGTTCGTCCAGAAACAGGATGTCCGGATCCAGCGCCAGCGCGCGGGCCAGTGCGGCGCGCTTGATCATGCCGCCCGAGAGTTCTGCCGGATATTTGTCGCCGGCGGCAATGGGCAGGCCCGCCAGCGCCAGCTTCATGGCCGAGACGCCGCGCGCCTCATCGGCATCGAGCCCGCCGTATTCGGTGAGGGGCAGGGCGATGTTTTCCAGCACGGTCAGCGACGAGAACAGCGCGCCCTGCTGGAACAGTACGCCGAAGCGCCGCTCGTATTGCGACCGTGCTTCGGTCGACAGCGCGGACAGATCCTGCCCGAACACCTTCACCTGTCCGGCCGCAGGACGCTGCAAGCCGACGATGCTGCGCAGCAGGACCGACTTGCCGGTCCCGGAACCACCCACCACGCCCAGGATTTCACCGCGCCGTACCTGCAGGTCCAGCTGGTCGTGCACCACCTGGGGGCCGAACTGGTTGCGCAGGCCGCGCACGTCGATGATCGCCTCCGTGGCGCGGTCTTCGCGCACCCGGGTCACCATCCCATCTCCATGAAGAACAGGGCCGCCAGTGCATCCAGCAGGATCACCACGAAGATCGACTGCACCACGCTGGAGGTGGTGTGCTGGCCCACCGACTGGGCGCTGCCGCTGACCTTGAAGCCTTCATTGCAGCCGATGATGGCGATCACGAAGGCAAACAGCGGGGCCTTGACCATGCCCAGCACGAAGTGGCGGATGCCCACATCCTGCTGCAGCAGCGAGAGGAACATGGTCGGGCTGATGTCCAGCGACAGCGCACACACCATGGCGCCGCCGAAGAGGCCCGACATCATGGCGATGAAGGTGAGAATGGGCATGGAGATCAGCAGCGCGATGATGCGCGGCAGGACCAGCAGGTTGATCGGGTCCAGCCCGAGCGCGCGGATGGCATCGATTTCCTCGTTGGCCTTCATCGAGCCGATCTGCGCCGTAAATGAACTGGCGGTACGCCCCGCCATCAGGATGGCCGTCAGCAGGACGGCGAACTCGCGCAGGAAGGAGAAGGCCACCAGGTCCACCGTATAGAGGCTGGCCCCGAAGTCGGCCAGCACGGTGGCGCCGAGGAAGGCGACCACGGCGCCCACCATGAAAGTGAGCAGGGAGACGATGGGTACCGCATCCAGACCGGTCTGCTCGACCTGGGCCACCACGCCCGTAAAGCGCCAGCGCGAGGGGCGCCAGAACGACGCCGCCAGGGTCTGCAGGCACAAGCCGGCAAAACCCAGCAGCCCGCGCGAACAGGCGCGCAGGTTGAGCGTGGCCACGCCGGCCCGTTCGAGCATGTCGGTGATCCAGGCCTGCGGCGGCGGGGCGGCCTTGGGCATGGCGATGGCCTTGGCCTCGGCGACGGCGGCCAGCAGGCCCCGCCAGGCGTGCGGCAGGTCGCTGCTTTCGCCGGTCTGGCGCAAGGCCGCCGGTACGCCCAGCAAGTCCACCAGCAGCTTGGCCCCCACGGTATCGAAGGCGGTCAGTGCAGAAAACGTCAGCACCAGTTCATCGCCTGCCGTCGGCCGCTGCTGCGCAATCTGGCGCGACAGCGCGCGGTAGTTGCGCAAGGTCCAGTCGCCCTCCACGTGCAGCACAGGCGGGCTGGACGGTTCGAGGCGGAAGGTGGCGGCGTTGTTCAAATCAGGTCAGGCCGGCAAGGGCAAGGTTGGAAGAGGGCAGTGTACCGAACTTGCGCACCACTGCGCAAAAAGCGTCAGCGGGCCGCGGCAAGTATGGCATGGGCACAGGCTTCGCGCCAGACGCAATGACCCGCGCGGGCACTATCCCAAGAGGTAATTGCCGCTGGGCGGAGCGGCTCCTACCATGTGCTCTCCCTGGACCCGGCCAGTGCCATCCTCCTCCCTCCACCGGCAGAAAGCACCGGGGCTGGTTTGACGTTTTCTGCACCATGCCGCGTGCGGCACGCTTCTCATGAAAAAACTCATCTTTACCCTTTCCGCCCTGGGACTGCTCAACGCCAGTCAATGTGCCCAGGCCCAGGCTTCCAGTGTCACCGTCTATGGCGTCATCGACATGAGCCTGGTCTATACCAGCAAGGTCGGTGCCGGCAACAACAGCCGCGTCAGTGTCGATTCGGGCGATGCCATGGCCTCGCGCATCGGCTTTCGCGGCCGGGAGGAGCTGGGCGGCGGACTGGCTGCCATCTTCCAGCTCGAAAACGGCTTTTCCGCCGACGACGGCGCCATGGCCACGCCCGGCACCTTGTTCGACCGCAAGTCGATCGTCGGCCTGAGCGGCCATCTCGGTACGCTGACCATCGGCCGCCAGACCGATTACCTGGAAGAAATCGGCCTGCAATACAGCTCCTTCCAGATCTTCGGTGGCGGCGGGGTGCGCGCCGGCCACTTCAACAGCCTTGATCGCCTGACCGGGGCGCGTACCAGCAATTCCCTGCGCTTCGATACGGCGGACATGGGCGGATTCACCGGTAGCCTCTTCTATGGTTTCGGCGAGGTCGCCGGCAAGACGTCGGCAGGACAAGCCTTCGGGGTCGGGGCCAACTACAAGAACGGCAACGCCGGTATCGGTGCCGCCTATTACCAGAGCAAGCTGGCCGCCGATACGCCGCCCTCCAGTGCCGGTGATACCGACCTGAAGACCTTCACCCTGGGCGCCAGCTACCAGGCCGGGCCGGCCAAACTGTTCGCCGCCTGGTCGCAGGTGCGTCGTCCGACCCAGCAGCCATTGGCTGCCAGCGGCCTGGTGGCCATCACCACCGCCACGCGCGCCAATGTCTTTGATGTCGGTGTCGACTATGCGCTCGATGCCAAGCTGCACCTGCTGGGCAGCGTCATCCATGACCGCGCCGACCTGTCCCGCGCCAACGGTGGCGCTACGCGCGGGCACACCACGCAGTTCAATGTCGGCGTCGATTACTTCTTCAGCAAGCGCACCGACCTCTATGCCATGGCCAGCCGCCAGTCGGCCAGCGACGTGCTCAATCCCGGCGTCATCAGCGCAGCCTATTCGTCGGCACCGGCCGACGACAGCAGCCAGAACGTCTTGCGCATCGGGCTGCGGCACAAGTTCTGAGCGCGCCGAAAAACATAGCCGAAAATGGCAAAACAGCCTCCGCAGTGCGGGGGCTGTTTTGCTTTTGAGCGCTGCGGTCCGGGCCCATCACGGGCGCGGAAACGGCGTATTCGGGAGGAGAACGCAGGCTGCGCGAGCGCCAGCGCGTCGTGCAGCGCGCAGGTTTGCCAAATCGGGCTACACCGGTGCGCAACGGGAACGCAATAATCCATCACACCCGTTCCACACCGACACGTCCCGACCATGACCTCCACTCGTTTCCGTTTGCGCCTGCTGCACCAGGCGCTCCTGACCACGCTCTCCGCAGCCGGCCTGGCCACTGCCTTGCTGGCGCCGTTGCCGGCGGCCGCCCATGGTGCGGCCGCGCACATGCTGCCGCTCAAGAAGACCCTGGAGGATTTCGGCGCTACCGTGCGCTGGGATGCCTATGCCGGCCTGTGGACCATTCAGCGCAACAGCGTGACCGTGCGCGTCAAGCCGCGTGCCGCGACCGCGCTGGTCAACGGCCAGCCGGTCAAACTGCCGGTGCCGCTGGTGATGAAGAACGGGCAGCCCTATGTCTCGGATGAATTCATCAACACCGTCTTTGCGCCCAGCCTGGACAAGACTTTCCAGATCGAATCAGTACCGCATCCGCTCAATCCGCTCAGCGCCGATGAGATCAATGCCACGCTGGACGTCTTGAAGGCCAGCGGCCGCTGGCAGCCGTCCTATCGCTTTACCGAAATCACGGTGGCCGAAGCGCCCAAGGAGCAGGTCTGGAAATTCGCCCTCGGCGAACGCGGCCTGGCCTTTGCGCGGCGCGCCGATTTCACCTTGCTCGATGGCAGCCAGGTCATCGAAGGCACGGTGGACCTGGGCCAGCGCAGCGTGACCCGCTGGGAGCCCAAGGCCGGGGTGCACGGCATGGTGCTGGTGGATGATTTCGCCACCGTCCAGAATGCCATGGAGACCAGCACCGACTACGCCCAGGCGCTGGCCAAGCGCGGCATCACCGATATCAAGAAGGTGGTAGCCACTCCGCTGACCGTGGGCTACTTCGGCGGCAAGGATGCCCTGCAGGAAGATGCCCGCCTGCTCAAGGTGGTCAGCTACCTGGATGTGGGCGACGGCAATTACTGGGCGCACCCCATCGAGAACCTGGTGGCGGTGGTCGACCTGGTGCAGAAGAAGGTCATCAAGATCGAAGACAACGGCGTCATCCCGGTGCCGATGAAGCCGACCGGCTACGACGGCAGCGGCCGCGCACTGGTCCCGCCGCCCAAGCCGCTGGACATCAGCGAGCCCGAGGGCAAGAACTACACCATCACCGGCAATACCCTGCGCTGGCGCAACTGGGAGATGCATTTCAAGCTGGATTCGCGCGTGGGCCTGATGTTCTCGACCGTCACCTACAACGACCACGGCAAGAAGCGCCAGATCATGTATGAGGGTTCGCTGGGCGGCATGATCGTGCCCTATGGTGATCCGGACGTGGGCTGGTATTTCAAGGCCTACCTGGATTCGGGCGAATACGGCATGGGCACCCTGACTTCGCCCATCGAGCGCGGCAAGGATGCACCCGACAATGTGGTGCTGCTTGATGCCACCCTGGCCGACACCAGTGGCAAGCCGCGTACCATCCCGCGCGCCATCGGCGTCTTCGAACGCTATGCCGGTCCGGAATTCAAGCACCAGGAATACGGCCAGCCCAATCTGTCGGTGGAGCGGCGCGAGCTGGTGATCCGCTGGATCAGCACGGTCGGCAACTATGACTACATCTTCGACTGGGTCTTTGCCGAGAATGGCACCATCGGCATCAATGCCGGCGCCACCGGCATCGAGGCGGTCAAGGGCGTGAAGTCCTCGACCATGCGTGACGCCAGCGCGGCCGAGGATACCCGCTACGGCACGCTGATCGATCACAACATCGTCGGCACCACGCACCAGCATATCTACAACTTCCGTCTCGACCTGGATATCGATGGGGAAAGCAATTCGCTGACCGAAGTCGATCCGGTAGTCTTGCCCAACACCCGGAGCGGCCCGCGCGGCAGCACCATGCAGACCGTACAGCGCACGGCCGATACCGAGCAGCAGGCGGCGCAGAAATTCGATGCCTCGACCATCCGCCTGCTGAGCAACCCGAACAAGTTCAACAAGGTCGGCAATCCCGTGTCTTACCAGCTGATCCCCTACGCGGGCGGTACGCACCCGATTGCCAAGGGCGCCAACTTCTCGCCGGATGAATGGCTCAACAAGCGCCTGAGTTTCATGGACCGCCAACTGTGGGTGACCCGCTATGACCCGCAGCAGCGCTTCCCGGAAGGCAAGTATCCGAACCGCTCCCATGAAGACACCGGCCTGGGCGCCTTCACCAAGGACAACCAGTCCATCGTCAACCAGGACGATGTGGTCTGGCTGACCACCGGCACCACCCACGTGGCGCGTGCCGAAGAGTGGCCCATCATGCCCACCGAATGGGTGCACGTCCTGTTGAAGCCCTGGAACTTCTTCGACGAGACGCCCACCCTCGGCCTGAACAAGAAGAAATAAGGCTTCCCCAAGCCGGCAAAGCTTGACCGTCTGCTTCGGGCCGACGGTCTTTTTTCACAAGGAGACTCCATGCATATTGCATCGAACATCATAGGCGGCCAGCTGCGCACGGGCAGCCGCCTGCTCGATTCGTACAATCCCGCCAACGGCCAGGTCATGGGCCGCTTCCCGCAATCCGATGCCATCGAGGTAGCCGCGGCGGTGGCCGCCGCGCGCCAGGCGCAGCCCGGCTGGGCCGCATTGTCACTGGTGCAGCGGCGCGAGCACCTGCAGCGCGTGGCCGATGCCATCGCCGCCCATGCCGAACGGCTGGCCACGCTGGTGACACAGGAACAAGGCCGTCCATTGGGTGGCGTCGGCCCTGGCCAGGTGCCGGGCTCGCGCTTCGAGCTGTGGGGCTGCGAAGCCTGGACGCGTGCCACTGCGAGCCTTGAACTGGCCCCGGAAGTGGTGTTCGAGGACGAGACCCGGCGCGACGAACTGCATCGCAAGCCCTATGGCGTCATCGCCGCCATCGCACCCTGGAACTGGCCGCTGATGATTTCCATCTGGCAGATCATCCCGGCGCTCTACACCGGCAATACGGTGGTGCTCAAGCCCTCCGAATACACCAGCGTCTGCGGCCTGGAACTGGCGCGCGTGATTGCCGAAGCACTGCCGCCCGGTGTGCTCAATACCGTCAGCGGCGATGGCAGCGTGGGTGCCCTGCTGGTGGAGGATGCGGACGTCAACAAGATCATGTTCACCGGCTCCGGTGCGACCGGAGCACGCATCGTCGCGGCGGCCGCGCGCAACCTCACGCCGACCACCATGGAACTGGGCGGCAATGATGCGGCCATCGTGCTGGAGGATGCGGATCCCAAGGCGATTGCACCGGGCCTGTTCTGGGGCGCTTTCCTCAACATGGGGCAGACCTGCGCCTGTGCCAAGCGGCTCTACGTGCCCGATGCGCTGCATGACCAGATCGTGGCCGAGCTCAAGGCCATCATTGCGGCCACCCCGATGGGCGACGGCTTGCAGCCCGGCATCGCCATGGGGCCGGTGCAGAATCCCATGCAATTGAAGAAGGTGGCGGCGCTGGTGGACAGTGCCCGTGCAGAGGGGGCCACCATCGTCTGCGGCGGCGAGCTGCCGGAAGGCCCGGGCAATTTTTATCCGCTCACGCTGGTGACCGATATCCGCGATGGGGCGCGCCTGGTGGACGAGGAACAGTTCGGCCCGGTGCTGCCCATCATTCGCTATGCCGATCTTGAGCAGGCCATTGCCAATGCCAACCGGCTTGATGTGGGCCTGGGTGCGTCGGTGTGGAGCAATGACACGCAGCGTGCAGCTGAAGTCGCCATGCGCCTGCAGGCCGGGACGGTATGGGTGAACCAGCACGGCATGGTTCATCCGATGGTGCCTTTCGGCGGCAACAAGCGCTCGGGTTGGGGGCTGGAGTTCGGGCAGGAGGGATTGAAGGGCGTGACGCAGCCGCAGGTGATCAGCCTGAAGAAATAACCGTACGGTTTTGTATAAAAAAGGATATCCGCGGATATCCTTTTTTTTGTGTCGGGCGCGAAGTGATGGCTGCATGCCCGGGATGGAAAGATCAGCGCGTCGCGCTCGCTTCCAGTTTGGCCTGCCCGCCCTTGCCATAAGCGAGAGGCCGCTCGGCACGCCCATCCTGCAATTCCAGCGTGGTCAGCGCATCGCGAGCCACCGCCTTGACGCGCCATTGCCGCCCGTCGTCCTCGCTCACCAGCAGGGCACCGGAGAGCGAGCTTGCCATGACCTGGTTGCCTTCGCTGCGCAGGGCCGTGATGGAGCCGCTGGTAGGGGAGGCCAAGGATTGCCAATGCTGCCCGCCATCCTCGCTGCGCAGCAGCTTGCCGCCCAGGCCACCAACGATGATGGCCCCGGAGGCAGTGACCACGCCGCTCCACAGTGATGCCTTGCTGCCCGTGGCCAGCGCTTCCCAGTGCTGGCCACCATCGTGCGAGCGATACAGCACGCCTTGCTCGGCCGAGACGAACAGCGCGCCATCACGGCCGGGGAAGATGTGCAGCAGGTTCAGGTCGCCGCGCTGCTGGCCGGGTGCCGTGGGCAGTTTGACCTGCTGCCAGCTCTTGCCGCCATCGCGCGTATGCAGCAGCAGCGACCACAGGCCCGCTGCCCAGCCTTCATTGGCATTGGCAAACCAGATCGAGAACAGTGGCTGGTCGACGCTGGTATCACTGCGCTGCAGGGCCCAACTCTTGCCGCCATCGGCGGTATGCAGGATCACGCCACCGTGTCCGGCGGCCCAGCCTTGTTCGGGGCCGGCGAAGCTGACCGAGGTCAGCGTGGTATCGACCGGTACCTTGTCCGCCTGGCGATAGCTGGCACCGCCATCGTCGGAGAGGATGATGTAGCCATAGGCGCCCACGGCCACGATGCGGCTGCCAGCACGCGCAGCGCCCAGCATCATGTTGTGCAGGGCATGCGCATCGGCGCGCGCCGGTGACAGCGTGACTGGCGCGCCGGCCTGCGCGAATGCGCCATGGGAGACGCTACCGGCGAACAGGGCCAGCGCGAGCGCCAAGGAATGTTTGCGGAAAGAAATCATGACTCGTCCTTGCGATCGGTAATCAGTGCGCCAGGGCGCTGTTGAGCTTGATGGGCGACTTGCGCGGGAACATCTTCTCCAACACCACCGCGAATGCGGGCAGGGCAGTCATCGCCATGACCAGGTTGACCAGGAACATGAAGGCCAGCAGCTTGCCCATGTCGGCCTGGAACTTGAGGTCGGAGAAGGACCACGTTGCCACGCCGATGGCCAGCGTGATGGCGGTGAAGATGGTGGCGATGCCCACTTCCTGGATCGCATTGTGCAGTGCCTGTTCAATGGGCAGGCCAGCGGCCAGATGCAGTTGCAGGCGGTTGTAGATGTAGAAGGCATAGTCCACGCCGATCCCCACGGCCAGCACCATCACCGGCAAGGTGGCCACCGTCAGGCCGATCTGCAGTTGCTTCATGAAGGCATAGCCGATGAAGGTGGCCACCGTCAGCGGCAGGCAGCAGGCGATGATGGCGCGCCAGTCGCGATAGACCACAAACACCAGCAGCACGATGGCCCCATAGACGTAGAGCATCATGGGCAGCTCGGATTTTTCCACTTCGTCGTTGACGGCAGCGATCACGCCCGCGTTGCCGGCGGCCAGGCGGATTTCCAGCCCGGCCAGCTTGTGCTGGTCGCGATAGGACTTCACCGCCTGGATCACGCCATTGATGGTGGCAGCCTTGTGATCGGCCAGGAACAGGTGGCTGGCCAGCATGTTGCAATCCTTGGAGAGGAAACCGCGTACACGCCCGATCTCGACTGCCAGCGCGGCGTAGTTGGCGGCATCCAGCGGTACCGTGAACATGGCCGGATTGCCCTCGTTGTAGCCTTCGTTGTAGATCTTCATCTGGTCCGCGAAGGAGCTGACCGAGAGCACGCCCGGCACATGCCGCATGACCGTATCGAACTGGTCCTGGTAACGTCCGAAGTTGACGTTATCGCAAGAATTGGAGGGCGTCGAGAGGATCACCGTGAGCCAGTCCAACCCGTTGCCGTAGTTGTCCGCGATCCAGCGGGCATCGCGGTTGTAGCGTGCATCGGCATGCAGTTCCGGTGCGCCCGGCTGCAGCGTGCCGACCAGGCGGTCATGGCTGTACCAGGCCGAACCGGTCAGCACCAGCAGCGTGACGACCACGATGCTGCGGGCCACGCGCGGCTGTGCCGAGCGCGACAGCACGGCCAGCCAGCGGCCCCTGGCCTGCTGGGCGCGCATGGCGCTGTCGGCGTAGGTTTTGCCGACCTTCAGCAGCGAGGCCGCCAGCGGCAGCATGACCAGGTTGGTGATGATCTTGTAGCCCACGCCGATGGAGGCCGTGATGGCCAGCTCGCGCACCATGGGAATGGGGATCATCACCAGGGTGACGAAGGACACCAGCGCCGTCACCAGCGCCAGGACGCCCGGAATGAGCAGGCCCTTGAAACTGGCGCGGGCCGCCGCTTCGCAGGACTGGCCGCTGGCGATGCCGCGCACGATGGTATTGATCTGCTGCACGCCGTGCGAGACGCCAATGGCAAACACCAGGAAGGGCACCAGCACCGCCAGCGGATCGAGCCCGTAACCGAGCAGGCGCAGGGTGCCGAACTGCCACACCAGCGACACCAGCGAACAGGCCACCGGCAGCAGTGTGAACGGCAGCGAGCGGCAATACCAGTAGACCGCGATGGTGGTCAGCAGCAGGGCCATGGCGCAGAACTTCAGGACACCCTCGGCCCCATCGGCCACGTCGCCGATCTGCTTGGCAAAGCCGATGATCTGCACTTCGAAGTCGGCGTTCTCGTATTTCGCGCGCAGGTCGTTGAGCAGCTTGTTGTAGGCCAGGTAGTCGACCTTGTCGCCCTTGGCATCGAACTCGTTGATCTCGGCCACGATCATGGCGCTGTCCTGGTTGCGCGAGATGAGGGTGCCGACGAAGCCGCCATTGACGGCCGTGTTGCGGATCTGCGCGATGGTCTCCGGCGTGAGCGCCGAGGGGATCACGGTGCCGGGGATGACCGGGTCGGCGCGGAAGCCTTCCTCGGTGATCTCATTGACGAAGGTGTTGGGCGTCCACAGCGATTGCACGCCGAGCCGGCTGATGTTGGGCAGGAACATGACGGCCTGCGTCATCTCGGACAGGCGGGTCAGTCCCTCCTGGGTCCAGATGCTGCCCTTGCGTGCACGCAGCACGATGTTGAGGCGATTGGCGCCGAGCACGTCATCGCGGTACTGCTTGAAGGTATCGATGTATTCGTGATGCGTCGGCATCTGTTTTTCAAAGCCGGCGTCCATGCGCAATTGCAGCGCGAAATACGACAGCACGGCGGTAAAAGCCAGCAGCAGGGCCAGGATGGGGATGCGCAGGCGGAACAGGCTGGCTTCGAGTCTATCCAGGCTGAACAGGGAAGGGGCGTTGGCCATGGTGCGGTGGTCTCGGGTCGGAGTTCAAAAACGCTGGCCGCCCGCAGGCGGCACAAGGAAATACGCGGCAACAGGACGACGCGCCCGGAGCGTGGAGGCCGCGGGCGCGCTGCCTCAGAAGTTGCGGCTGATGGTCATGCCATAGAAGCTGCGGTCACGCAGCGGTTGATCCAGCACGCTGGCCCCGCCCCAGAACTTGGCCAGGTTCAGCGCCACCTGCCATTTGGCCGGGTTCTGCGTGAAGGTCACGGTGAAGTTGGCCATCTTGGCGCCTTGCATGAAGGTCGCCGTGGCATTGGGCGTGCGGCCCTTCACGGCATGGAAGAAGTAGACCTCGGGGATGACCTGCCAGCCCGGGATCACCGAACCATCGTAGACCCAGCTGAAGTCGAAGTTGTAGCCATATGAAGTAGCGCTGCCCACGCCGGCGGTATTGCCGCCATTGGCCAGCGTATTGCTGGCATTGGCCGTGGTGTCATAGCCCCAGCCCCACAGCCCTGCAGCCACGGGGATGCCGCCATAGGCATTCTTCAGGTTGGGATACTTGATGGCCACCGCTTCGACCATCAGCGTGGCGGTATCGGCACCCAGGGTCTTGAGGACGGCACCGTGCTCGCTGGGGGTGAGGCTGAGCATGCCGGTGACGGCCAACTGGTATTTCTCGGTCTCGATGTAGCACTTGCCATTGGTCTGGCACAGTCCGCCATTGGCGTTCTGTACCGAGCCGTTGAGCGAGACCGCATCCTTGGGCCGGTACGACAGCTCGGTGCCGATGGCCCAGTTGCCCAGCGGGAAGTTGGCCGACAGGCCGACCATCTTGCGGTCTTCCAGGTAGGAATAGCCCAGCCCGCTGGTGGTGTTGGCCGTCGACAGCACGGGCGACTTGTCGTGGTAGTTCATCACGTACAGGCCAAAGTTCACGTCCTTCCCTGGTGGCGTATAACGCAGCGCCACGCCGTACTGGCCGGTGGAGCGCGGTCGGTTGGTGGTCGGCACGCCCAGTGCATCGGCGCCGATGCCCACCGTGGCGGTGGACCAGTAGCTGCCCACCGGCGGGAAATAGTTGCTCTCCCAGCCTTGCTGCAAGTAGGTCTCCACCGAGAAGCCACGGCCCAGGCCAGTGGCGAAGTTGACCATGGGCGCGGGCAGGATGGCCTCCTTCAACTGCGTGCCCGGATTGGACAGGCGCATGATGTCGATGGCGTTGGTCTGGTTGATGCCCCCGGCGATGAACAGGCTCTCGCCCCAGTTCACCACCTGGTTGCCGACGCGGATGCGGGCGCGTTCTTCACCCAGGTCGAAGGACTTGCTGACCCACAGGTCCAGCAGGCGGATCTTGGTGTGCAGCTCGTTGCTGGCGTCGTTGGACAGCGCGTTGCCAGTCGTGTTGGCCCCGCTGATGTTGCCGGTGGTGCGGGTCGATGAGAAATCGCGCAGCCAGCTTACCCGCCCCAGGAATTTCACGTCTTCCGGCATGTTGAGCAATAGCTCATGGGTCCCTTTGAGGTAGGTGGTGAAGCGGTCGCCCCGGTTGTAGTTCAGGTCGCCCTGGTCATTGAGCGAGGACAGCGCATCGGTACAGCCAGCCGGTGCACTTGGGCCAGTGGCGGCGGCAGCATTGCCGCCGCTGCTGCCGATGACCAGCCCGCAGGCCTGCTTGCCGGCGCGCACGCCCACACCCAGCGAGACCGTGGAATCGAAGTTGCCGGAGACCGTCTCGCCCTCGAAGGTGATGGCCTGTGCGGCCCCGCTGCACAGCGTGGCGGCGGCCAGTGCGATGACCCTGGTTTGCAGATGATGTTTCATTATTGTTCCTCTCCCGTTGCTGATGCGGTGTCAGGACCGCTCAGCGATCGCTGATGGCACGCAGGTTGTCGGCGCTGTAGAAGCTGGCCTTGGTACGTGGATTGCCCTTGCCATCGACTTCCCAGGCCATGTCGCGGCCGGTGCCGGCCGAGTGCAGGTCGAACACGTAGCGGCCCTCGGCCAGGTTGTATTGCGCGAAGCCGGCCTGGTCGCAGCTGCCGGTCTCGTAGACCGGGATCACGTAGGCTTCGCGGTGCTTCCACAGCTTGCCCTGGGCGTCGTAGTCATCGGCGGCGACCAGGTTCCAGCTGTCTTCGTCGACATAGAAAGTGCGCTTGGGCGCGAGGTGGCGCACGCCGGCCTTGACGGTGGCTTCCACCACCCACACGCGGTGCAGCTCATAGCGGCGGGCGTTCTCGGCGATGTAGTCGTCACCGGCCACGTCCTCGAACTTGGCCTTGAAGTCGGTGGCGCCGAAACTGCCGTAGGGAACGTAGATTTCCTTCTTGCCCACCAGCTTCCAGTCGAAGCGGTCGATGGTGCCGTTGAAGACCATGGGCTCATCCAGGGTGTACTGGTTTTCCATGCCGATCTGCGGAGAGTCGTAGGCATAGGAGGGCATGCGGCGCACGCGGCGCTGGCCGGGGAAGTAGTAGAAGGTTTCGCCGCCGGCCTGGTTGAGGAAGGTGGTCAGCGACAGCGCCTGGCCGGCCAGCGCCGTGGGCGAGTTGTAGGCGAAATAGGTGTAGTACTCCACCGGCGGCAGGGTCGACAGGTTCACGCTGCCCTTGGCAGCCCAGGGGAAGAACATGGTCTGCTGCGAACCGGCCTTGATCCATTCGCTGCTGCCCTTGCGCGGCGAGACGGCGGTGATGGTGGATTTCCATTCCAGGGCCACGCCGCGATAGCGCATCTTGCTGTTGTACATGACCTCTTCGCCGGTCTTGGGCACCGGGAAGGGAATGCCCGGCACTACCGCCTCGGCCAGGCTCCAGCCGTCGGCACCGAGCTTGGCGCTGGTGTTCTTTTTGGTGTTCTCCACCACGAAATCGGGAGCGCTGCAGTAACGATGGCTGGGATAGACATCCATCTTGTAACCCTTGATCTGCTTGATCAGGGCGACCTGGCCGGCAGTGAGCTTGCTGGCGTACTTGTCGACGTTGGCGGCATCGATGGTGTCGGTCTTCTTCTCGTCCTTGTACTTGAAGAAATCGCGGCGCAGCTTGCCGTAGGACCAGCCGGGCAGGACCACGTTGTCTTCCTTCCAGTCCGGCACGCCGTTGCCGCCGGCTTTCTCGCCGCCCAGCGGCGTGAGGCTGCCGCCCAGGTCCGCGGGCGTGGCGGCCTGCGCGAAGGTGGCGGCCAGCGCCAGGGCGATGGCGCTCATGTGGATGACCTTCATTGCTCTTCTCCCTTGTGGTGATGCTGATGTGCATTGGCCGGACGCGCTGCCGCGCGTTCCGGATGGGTGACCGTTCCCGAGGCGTGGAGGCCTTTCCTGTCGCCGCAACCCGGTCGGGCTCGGGGCCGTTCCTGACAAATGACTGACGGAACGGGAATTTGACTCGCTTATGGCGTTGTCCTGGACAGGGTTTTTTTAGGGAGCAGTGGACGAGGGAGAATGTAGAAGGGGCGCCCATGCAACTGTTAGCCGCTTTTAGCAATTTTCTGGCTCGCGGCCAGAAAGGGATGGTCCAAAATGAAGCGGATCCGCTGAACGCCAATCAGAAAAGGACTTTCCGGCCGGCGGTGCTGGTTTGGACGGGCAGGGTCATGCGCTGTAGAAGGAATGCAGGGATTGTTCCCCTCTTGTGAGATTGACCTGTGACAATAAAGGGATTATTGCCGTAAACGAGATAAATCAACCGATTGGTCGGCTTTGTGAGGAGAAAAGCTCGTATTTGGTACGAGGCGTTTTTGGTAAGCGCGCACATTGCCATGCGCGCCAGGGGTGCAGGGGAGGGAGGACGAATGAGATGGCGGACCAAGACAGGGCAGCTTTGCCAAAAACGGCTATGCCTTTGCCCCAAAATTGCCCAGTGATGGTTGCGGGCCGCAGATGGTAACGGACGTTACCAATGCGGCCCGCATGGTGAAACTCAGGATTGCGCGGCAGTTTTCAACGCTGTTTCGGAAGGCAGGACGCCGAACATCTTCTTGTATTCCGAGGCAAAGCGGCTGGGATGGTTGAAGCCGCACAGCGCGGCCAGGTTGCCGATGGTGTCATGGCGATCATGGGCGCGATCCTCGCTGCCCCGGCGCTTGATCTCGCGGTGGGCGGCGTTGAGCCGCAGTGCCTTGAGGTATTGCAGCGGCGAGATGTCTAGCCTTTCCTCGAAGCAGTATTGGAGCGTGCGGCGGCTCACGTGGGTGGCGCGGCAGACATCGAGGATGCCGATCTCTTCACCCGCATGCGCACGCATGTAGTCGATGGCGTTTTGCACGATGCGCTCGCGGCGCTGGCGCGAGGGCAGCGTCGATTCCAGTTCGTGGCTGCCCTGGTTCAGCGACAGCGCCAGTGCCACGTTGCTGATGGCGGTGGAGGCCAGCGCACGCGGGCTGATCGGGCGCGCGGCCGCGCCCGCCGGCGTGTTGAGCAGATCGAAGGCGACCGAGAAGTAGTGCCGCAGCATGCCCGCCGTGGCCGCATCGAGCTGCAGCACCGACAGGTCCAGCCATTTGCGCACGCTGGCTTCATCCTGCTCGTGCAGCTGCGACAGGAACAGCTCGCGCGGCACCGAGATGCCCAGCAATTCGATGGGTCCGGTGGTGCGGATATGATGCGGCCGGCTGCCATCGAGCACGATCAGCTGGTCTTGCGTGAGCGGCCGGCCGTTGAGCAGGTGGCCCTGCGCCTGGGTGTTGCAGATGCCGATGACCATCTGCTCGGGCGGCGGCACGATGCGTTCGTGCAGGGCCGTGTTGGTACTCTCTCGGATGAAGCAGAACTCGTCGGTTTCCACGATGGCCAGCGCGCCGACGAAGCGGCCACTGCCCAGTTGCTGGTACTCCTGCTCCCATCCGGCGAGCGTGCTGGCTTGTTCATCCACGTCCGAAAACTGTTCGGCATGGACGGAAAAATGATCGGAATGCATGGCGCGGGCTCCTGTTGTTTTGGGTCAGCCAATGCAAATTCCGCACCAGCCGGTCAAACAGCCGGAAACGGCAAGCCGTACGCGCACCGACGCCGCAGACCAGGTACGCAGGCGGTAAGGGGCAGGCAGGATGGTTCTCCGTCTCCGTTGTCTCGGAGCACCTTCGAGGGTGTCTCTCGGACTTTGCTTTTTTTCGTCAATCTACTGAATCAAACAATAAACCACAAGGGCGGATTGGTCACATTGGGAATCAGGAGGATTGCGGTCAGCCGGATAAATATGCTAGGCCGTTTTTCCTTTCGCCAGGGCAGAGCTGATTTACGGGTGCCAGGTTGGCGCAGATTTATTCATATAAATCGTTTCCGTCCGGCCTGGTGATGCAAGACGATGCTGAAGAAGCTTTCACATGGGCAAGAGGCGGCGCCGCAAGGGCGATACGCGGCTGCCCCTTTCGCAGCACCATGGTGCGATTGCCGGCCACGGCGAGCTCGGGGTTGAATGAGCGCGGGAAGAAAAATTACGAGCTTTGATACGAACAAATTCGAGATGAGGCCAAAGGCGCCGGGACGACAGTGATGCCGTCCACAGAATGCGACCGTGTCCCGACAACAAGCTCGATGCGTGTCATTGCCTTCGATTGACATCGCTCAGGGAAAACACCATGACCATCACCATTGCGCCCAATCGCCTCTCGGCCTTGGCCTCTGCACCACTGGCCCCGTCTTCGCGTGTGCGCAAGCCGGCCCCGGCTGCCATCACCAGTACCGCCAGTTTTGCCCGCTCGGCGCTGGTGGCCGAGGAGGGCGTCACGCCCATTTCGGCCTTCGGGATGGACCAGACCGCCGCGCCCAATTCCTTGGCCGCGTCGGCTCCGGCGGCGCACACGGTCCGCGCCAGACGGCGCGAACAGGCCGTGCGCGCCAAGACGGAGCAGGACCAGGCTCTGCCTGCGTTGAGCACGCCGGGAATGCCGAGAACCGGCTTGCCTGCCTGGAGCGAGGCGGGCTCCTCCGAGGTGGCGCAGGCCGATCTGGTCAAGGTGCACTCCACGACGCCGCCGGCCGGGCTGCTGCCAATCAAGCCGCAGGAGGCCGAGCCGGCCTGGTCCGCAGCGGATGCTGCACCATCGGCACCGGCAGCTGTACCGCCGCAGGCCTGTCCAGCCATGCCCGTGGCGGTGATGCCGGCATCGGTCTCTTCAGGTACCGGTGCAGACCCCGTGGCCTGTCCGGTCGTGCAGACCGCGCCGCCGCAGGCCAATCCCGGCAAGACGCCGGGCCGCCCCACGTACTGGACGACCGATCTGGTTCCCTTGGCGGACGCTTTTCCTCCCGATGTGATCCTCATCTCCGATTGCGTTCCGGTGCCGGTGTCCTCGCTCATTCCTGCGCCGGTCACACCGCCGATCTGCACGCCGGTGCCAGTGCCTGCCCCCGCGCCCCGCGTCGTACCGGCGCTACCTGTGGTCGCTCCCGCAATGGTGGCCGCGCCGGTTGTACCCGCGCCTTCAGCGTCAGCTCCTGCGCCGTCGGCTGCACCGGCGATCGCCCCCGCACCGACGGCTTATGTGGCACCACCGGCCGCGGTCTATGTCGCCGCACCGGCAGAACCGCCGGTCCCCGACAGCAATTTCCGCGCGCTGCGCGACGATGGCAACGCCTTCAAGCTCGATGATGGCCGCACGGTCAATTTCGGACCGGGGCAGGTCAAGGCGCTCAACAACTGCCCTGGCTGTCTGGTCGGCACCGATGGCAATGACCTGCTCGATCCCAACCTGGGTACCTCCAACTACAACGTCAACGTCCAGTCCGGACCCTTCCGGCAGTTGGCCGGAGGTGGCGGTGACGACCTCATCAATGGCAGCAAGGGCGATGACATCCTCTGGGGTGGTGATGGCAAAGATCTCTTGTGGGGCAAGGAAGGCGACGACCAGCTCTATGGCGAGAACGGCGATGACCAACTGGTGGGCGATGATGGCAACGACCTGCTCTCGGGCGGTGCCGGCAACGACCGCATTTTTGCTGGCATGGGCAATGACCGCATCTGGGGTGGCGACGGCGATGACCAGCTGTATGGCAATGACCTGATCCTCAAGGGCGTCAAGGGCCTGCAAGCCGGCCAGACAGACGATGACCAGATCGTGGGCGGTGCAGGTAACGACAGCATCTCGGGCGGCTTCGGCAATGACCAGCTATGGGGCGGCACGGGTGATGACAACCTCTATGGCGACGATGGCGATGACAAGCTCTATGGCGACGAAGGCAACGACCATCTTTATGGCGGCGCTGGCAACGATGTCCTGCAAGGTGGCGACGGCAATGATGTGCTCTACGGTGACTACATGCATGCCTACGGCGCCGCCACCAATGACATTGGTGGCGATGACCTGCTCTACGGGGGCGCCGGCAACGATTCCTTGTATGGTGGCGTGGGCAACGACCTGCTTGACGGCGTCACCGGCAGCGACTACATGGAAGGCGGCCAGGGTGACGATATCTATGTCGTCGATTGCAGCGGCGACACCGTGGTCGAGAACCCCAACGAAGGCCATGACACCGTCATTGCCTCTTGCAGCTATACGCTCACACCCGATGTGGAAGATCTGCACCTGGCCGAGGGCGGCAACTTCAATGGTACTGGCAACACCCTTGACAACCTGGTCACCGGCAACAGCCAGGACAACCGGCTCGACGGCGGCCAGGGCGCCGACACCATGATCGGTGGCAAGGGCAACGATATCTATGTGGTCGATAACGTCGGCGACAAGGTGGTGGAACTGGCGAATGAAGGCATCGATACGGTCCTCTCCAAGATCAGCCATACCCTGGGCGACCACCTGGAAAACCTGACGCTGATGGACAGCACCAGCGCGCAGGCCGAGACCATCAACGGCAAGGCGGCGCAGGTGTACGGTTTCCCGCACAACTATGACCTGGATTATTCGCAGGGCGACGAAGTGCCCGGCTACAAGGGAACCTGCGGCGAGACCAGCGTGGCCAACATTTGCATCATGTCCGGCCTGCAGGAGACCGAGGCCGATGTGGTCAAGCGCGCCATCGCCAATGGCTGGTGCCGTACGCAAGGCAGCAGCGACGCAACGCGCGGGGGCTGCAATCAGTACGATCAGGTGAACCTGCTCAAGAGCTTTGGCCTGCAGGCGGAGTACAGCAACGGGTATGACCAGGCCAGGTTGGCCAGCCTGCTCAAGGATGGCCGTGGCGTCCTGATCGCCGTCAACGCGGGCAAGCTGTGGGGCGATCCTGACTACATCCAGGGCGGCGTGCTCAACCACGTGGTGACGGTCACCGGCGTGGCCTGCGATGCCGACAGCGGCAACGTGCTCGGTTTCTATATCGCCGATTCCGGACGCGGCCAAGCCGCCGATGCCAATCGCTACCTGTCAGCCGACGACATGCGCCAAGTGGCTGACGCATACGGTGCCAACATGGTCTATACGCGCGATCCGATCAAGGTCCGCAACGAGAACATCGACGCCACCGGCAATGCGCTGGACAACGTCCTCACCGGCAATCGCGGCAACAACACCCTCACCGGCGGAGCTGGCGACGATCTCCTCATCGGCGGCGCCGGCAACGATACCTATGTCTTTGCCCGTGGCGATGGCCGCGACCAGATCAACGACAACGATGCCACGCGTGGCAACCAGGATGTGCTGCAGTTCAAGGACATCAAGCAGACCAACCTCTGGTTCAGCCAGGTCGGCCAGGACCTGCAGATCGACGTGATGGGCAGCAGCGACCGCCTCACCATCAGCGACTGGTTCGCAGATGGCAGCAGCGGCACCGACCATCACGTCGAGCGCATCCGTACCGCCGATGGCAACACGCTCCACGACACCGATGTGGCCCCGCTGGTGCAGGCCATGGCCAGCTTCGCGCCACCTGCGTCCTTGCAGACCGAGTGGAGCAACGGCCAGGCCAGCGCAAGCGGCAAGGTGCTGCTGACGGTCAATCACTGAGCGGCAGGATCATCGGCGCGGCGCCTGCCCCAGGCTGGGCGGCCGCTGCGCGCCGGGTGCTAATCGGGCAGGACGACAGTCATCTACTCCTCTTCGGGAATCCTATGAACGAGAGCGATAACGATCCCGGCCAGGCGGTCATGGACAGCGGCTTGCTGTGCCTGATCATGCTGGCCAAGCTGCACGGCATTGCCGCTGATGCGCAGCAATTGAGGCACCGCTTCGGCCGGCAGCCCTTCGGTGAGCAGAACATCCTGCTGGCCGCACGCATGCTGGGCATGAAGGCGCGCTGCATCCGCCAGCATCCCTCGCGCCTGGAACGCACGCCCTTGCCGGCCATCGGCGTCGATCACGAGGGCCGCTTCTTCGTGCTGGCCAAGATCGAGTCGGAGCCCGGCCAGGCGGGCCCGGCCGTGCGCGTGCTGGTCCAGCAGGCGGGCCAGCCGCCGCAGGTGATGTCGCGGGCGGAGTTCGTGGCCTTCTGGAGCGGCAAGATCATCCTCATGGCCAGCAAGGCGACCTATGCCGGCGAAGCCTCGCGCTTCGATTTCACCTGGTTCATCCCGGCCGTGGTGAAGTACCGCAAGGTGCTGGGCGAGGTCTTGCTGATCTCGCTGGTGCTGCAGGTCATCGGCTTGGTCACGCCCTTGTTCTTCCAGGTGGTGATGGATAAGGTGCTGGTCAATCATGCCATGATGACCCTGAACGTGATTGCCGTCGGGCTGATCGCGGCCACCATTTTCGAGGCGCTGCTCACTGGTATCCGTACCGCCATCTTCGCCAGGGCCAGCAGCAAGATCGATGTGGAACTCGGGGCGCGCCTGTTTGCCCATCTCCTGAGCCTGCCGCTGGCCTACTTCCAGGTACGCCGCGCGGGCGATTCGATCGCCCGGGTACGCGAGCTGGAAAACATCCGCAGCTTCCTCACCGGCAATGCCATGACGCTGGTGCTGGACCTGGTGTTTTCCTTCATCTTCCTGGCGGTGATGCTCTGGTACAGCGTGCCGCTGAGCCTCATCGTGCTGGCTTCCATCCCGGTCTACCTGTTGCTGTCATTGATCTTCACACCGGTCCTGCGCGCCCGCTTGAACGACAAGTTCAACAAGAGCGCCGAGAACCAGTCCTTCCTGGTGGAGACCTTGACCGGCATGGATACCGTCAAGGCCATGGCGGTAGAGCCGCACTGGCAGCGCAAGTGGGACCAGCAGCTGGCCGCTTACGTCGCCGCCGGCCTGGGCACCACCAACATCAGTCTGCTGGCCAGTGGCGGGGTGAGTCTGGTCAGCAAGCTGGTTGGCGTGGGCATCATGTGGCTGGGGGCATTGCAGGTGGTCGACAACAAGCTGTCGGTCGGGGAGCTGGTGGCCTTCAACATGCTGGCCGGGCAGGTGGCCGCGCCCATCCTGCGGCTGGCGCAATTGTGGAACGACTTCCAGCAGGTTGGCATCTCCATGAGTCGGCTGGCTGACGTGCTCGATGCCCGTAGCGAGGTCGCCGGCCATCGTACCCGCTTGCCGCGCGTGAGCGGGGCGATTGCCTTCGAGCGGGTGAGCTTCCGCTATCGTCCCGAGACGCCGGAGGTCATCCGCGGGTTGTCCTTGCAGGTCCGACCGGGGGAAGTCATCGGTATCGTCGGCCGTTCCGGTTCCGGCAAGAGCACCCTGGCCAAGCTGGTACAGCGGCTCTATGTCTGCGAGAGCGGGCGCATCAGCGTGGACGGGCAGGACATCGCCATCATCGACACCGCATCGCTGCGCCAGCAGATCGGGGTGGTGCTGCAGGAGAACACGCTGTTCTCGCGCTCCATCCGCGACAACATCGCCCTGGTCGATCCCTCTGCCTCCATCGAGGAAGTGATTGCCGCCGCGCGGCTGGCAGGTGCGCATGACTTCATCTGCGAACTGCCCGAGGGCTACGACACCCTGGTCGGCGAGCAGGGTACGGGCCTCTCCGGTGGCCAGCGCCAGCGCATCGCCATCGCCCGCGCGCTCATCAGCAATCCCGGCATCCTGATCTTCGACGAAGCCACCAGCGCGCTGGACTATGAATCCGAAAAGATCATCCAGGACAACATGCGCCAGATCTGCGCCGGTCGCACGGTGCTCATCATCGCCCATCGCCTGTCGGCGGTGCGCGAGGCCGACCGCATCCTGGTGATGGAGCGCGGCAATGTGGTCGAAAGCGGTCGCCATGAAGAACTGGTGGGCCTGACCAACGGCATCTATGCCCATCTGCATGCACTGCAGGCCGGCAAGTCGTCCAGGGAGGAATCGGCATGAGCATGCATTATCGTTCGCAGGCCTGGATGGCCCTGTGGCAGCGCTACGGCCGCCGCTTCCTGCAAGCCTGGCGCGGGCGTCACCAGCACCCCGCCGGGCTGTTCAACGAAGATGAGGCGGAGTTCCTGCCGGCGGCCCTGTCGCTGCAGGAGGCCCCCGATTCCGCCAGCCTGCGCTGGACGGCGCGCCTGCTGGTGGCGATGGTGGTGCTGGCACTGGCGTGGTCATTGATCGGGCATATCGATATCGTGGTCAGCGCCAATGGCAAGGTCATTCCGGCCGGGCGCAGCAAGACCATCGCCGCGGTCGAGGTGGCCAGCGTGCGCGCACTGCTGGTGCGCGAGGGACAGCATGTGCAGGCCGGGCAGGTGCTCATCGAACTGGACGCCACCAGCAGCGACAGCGAGCGCGACAAGGCGGCCGACATGCTGGCCCAGGCGCGCCTGCAGGTGGCGCGCGCGGCGGCCATGATGGACGCGGTACAGCAGCTGCGCGCACCGCAGCTGGAGACGGTGGCAGAGGTGACGCCAACGCAATGGGATTCGGTGCAGCGCCAGTTGCAGGGGCAGTACCAGGACTTTCGCGCTCGTCTGGCCCGGCTGGACGATGAGGTCGTCCGCTACGATGCCGCACTGCGCCTGGCCACGCGGCGTGCCAGCGACTACCGGGACCTGAGCGCCGACCACAGCGTGTCGCGTCACGCCTGGCTGGAGAAGGAACAGGCACGCATCGATCTCCAAGGGCAGCTGGCCGATGCCCGCAACCAGCGTGCGGCCTTGCTGGCCCAGACCCGGAAGGAGGCGCACGATAGCCGGATCGAAGCCGAGAAGATCATCGAGAGCGCCCGCCAGGACCAGCGCCGTGCCGGGGAACACAGCAATCTGCTGCGCCTGACCGCGCCGGTCACGGGCACCGTGCAGCAGCTTGCGGTGCACACCGTCGGCGGTGTGGTCGCGGCGACGCAGCCGCTCATGCAGATCGTGCCAGAAGGCGGCGACATCGAGATCGAGGCCCAGATCGAGAACAAGGACGTGGGTTTCGTGGAGGTCGGCCAGCAGGTCGAGGTGAAGGTCGATGCCTTCGATTACACCAAGTACGGCACCGTCCCGGCGCGGGTGGTCTTTGTCTCGCGCGACGCCATCCAGGATGAGAAGAAGGGCCTGGTCTACTCCGCCCGCATCGCCCTGGAGCGCAACAGCCTCGACGTGGAAGGCCGCCGGCTGCCGCTGTCGGCGGGGCTGGCGGTCAACGTGGGCATTCGCACGGGCAGTCGCCGGGTGATCGAATATGCGCTCTCGCCGCTGATGCGTCACCAGAAGGAGGCCTTGCATGAGCGTTGATCTTGCGCCCCGTTGCCCGCGCTGGCTGGCCGCCATGGGCATGGTGGCCGCGTTGCTGGCGGCGATGCCTGCCTGCAACGGCGAGCCTGCGCCATTCGATCCCCTGCTGGCGCGGCCGCCTGAACTGGACCGGGGCAAGCTGATGCCGGGCGATGAGCAGGGCATGGTCTGCACCAGCAGCAGCTTTGGTCCCGGCAAGGTTCTGACCCTGGCCGACGCGGTGGATCTGGCGCTTTGCCACCAGCCCCAGGTGCAGGCCACCTGGGCCAGCATCAAACTGCAGGCGGCGCAACTGGGCGAGGCGCGCGCTGCCTACCTGCCTACCCTCAATGCAGGTGCCAGCCGCTACCGTGACGGCATCAGCGCGGAGCAGGGCAGCAGCACCCGCTCGGTCGGCACGCTCTATGCCACACTGACCTGGCGTCTGCTTGATTTCGGCGGACGCAGCGCCAACCAGCGCGCTGCCGATGTGTTGTTGCAGGCCGCCTCGGCCAGCCAGGATGCGACCCTGCAGAAGGCCATGGCCGCGGCGGTCGGCCTGTACTACGAGGCGCACAGTGCGCGGGCGGCCGAGCACGCGCGTGAGCGTGCGCTGCAGCTCGCGCACCAAGTGCTGGCCACTGCCATCAAGCGGGAACAGCGCGGCGTGGGCAGCTTGCCCGAGACCCTGCAGGCACGCAGCTTCGTGGCCAAGGCTGAACTGGAACTGGCACGCGCCGTTGGTCAGCACAAGCGCAGCCTGGTGGCCTTGGCGGTGGGGCTGGGCTTGCTGGACCAGGCGGGCGATGTGCCGGTACTGACGCTGTCTTCCGAGGTCGAGGAAGATCCGCTCGGGCTGGAGCAGAACCTGCCCGGCTGGCTGCAATCGGCACGGCAATACCACCCCGGGATCCTGGCGGCCCGCGCCCAGTTGGAAGCGGCGCGCGAGAAGGTCAAGGTGGCGCGTTCGGAGGGATTGCCAACGCTGGACCTGAGCGCCAGCCGCTTCATCAATGGCCGGCCCAACCAGGCGGGTGGCAGTCGCGGCGACCGTGAAACGGTGGTGGGCCTGAACCTCAACATTCCGGTGTTCGAGGGCTTTGCACGCAACTACAAGATCGATGGCGCGCAAGCCCAGGTCGAGCTGCGCGAAGCCGAGTTGCGCGATGTCCAGGCGCAGGTGCTGGGCGACATCGCCACTACCTATGCCGATGCGACCACGGCCTTGCGCAGCATGGCTTCTTCGCGCAGCCTGCTGGAAGCGGCGCAACGGGCGGTGGAGTCGGTACGGCGCAAATACGATGCGGGCGCCGCCGACATCGTGGAAATGCTCAATGCGCAATCCGTGCTCAGCGAGGCAGAACTAGAACGCATCCGCTGCCTGTCGGACTGGCGCTCGGCGCGACTGCGGCTGCTGGCCAATGCAGGTGAAATGGGGCGCAGCAGTTTCGCTACCAGCAGTGCACCACTGAAGCCCCCCGCCAGGCCCTAGGCACCCTTGCGCGGCGCACGGCGCCAGGTCAGCCAGCCGACATGCAGGGACAGCATGGCGCCCAGGACGAAGACCAGGCCGCTGGCCACACGTTGCTCGATGGCCAGGGTCAGTGCGGTCGGCATCACCACGACGCCCACAAAGCCGGCGAAGACGCACAGTCCGGTGGCCCGGCCGACCTCCTCACGCGGTACCAGGATGGCGATCTCGGAAAACAGCACGCCATTCCACGCCACCACCGCCACACCCAAGGCTGCCGCTGCCACGAACAGCATGAACGGCGCCACCACGCTGAAGGCCGCGCACGCCAGGATGGCGAAGCCCAGCGCGCCAAGCAGGCCGGAGAGGGCGAGCATGCGCAGCGCCGGCATGCCCCGGTCGACACAGCGGCCCCAGAGCAGCCGAAAGACCACGCCGACCAGGTTCAGGAGCGTGAGCAGCAGTCCGGCCTGCTCAATGGACATCTGCTGGAAACCATGCAGGAAAGGCACCAGCATGGCCAGGGTAGTGACCTGCAGCCCGGAAAAAACAAAGGCCACCAGCACCAGCATGCGCAGCGGCGGATGGGTCGCCAGCAGCGACCAGACACTGGCCTGTGTGCTGGCCGCGCTGCCAGACTGCGCCGTGTGGCGGAGCTCCTGCGCAGAACGTGCGGTGAAGGCGACTGCGGCCAGCAGGCCCATGATGCCTGGAGCCAGGAAAGCCCAAGGCAATCCCAGGTGCTGCACCATGGCCGGCACCAGCACGGCGGCCAGTGCGGCACCGGCCGGCACGCCGCTTTGCCGGATGGAGAACAGCAGGCTGCGATGTTTCAGCGGCGCGCCTTGGCTCAGGAAGTACGAACTGGCCGGCGTGATGCCGCCGTAGCCCAGGCCCATGAGCACGCTGCCGACCAGCACGCCGGCCACATGGCTGCTGGCGATGAGCAGCATGCCCGAGGCGCAGAGCGCCAGGCACCAGCGGCTGGCCTGGAACGCGCCGAGGCGGTGGACGCGGTTGCCGAACCAGATCGACGAGCAGGCCGCCGCCGCGTAGAGCACGGCCGTGTAGACCCCGACCCAGCGGGCGGAAATGCCCAGTGTGTCTGCCAGCAGGGGCGAGACGGTCAGGACTGCGGTGGCGGCGAAGGAGGTGGCGATCTGGATGGCGGTCAGCAGGAGCAGGGCGGCAAGGGCATTCATGGACGAGATCGCGGTACCGGACTGGCCGGGAGAAAAATAAGAAAAGCGGCATGAGCCTGGCGACGTCGCAGGGCGTGCGCACTTGCAGGCAGGCATCAAGGTCACAAAGGCATGATTGTAGGAAAAGATACGGAATCATGTTTTTCCTGATAGATTCGGCTACGGCAACGCTGCTAACGTAGCGCTTGGAGGGCGCGGTGCCGGAACGCCGGGCAAGCTCGAAGAAGCTCACGAGCGACGATGAATGCCGGTGCGGCGAACTGGCCGATTGAACGGGTACGGACCAGGGGCGGGGAAGCAGGAATGCGATTTCTCAACAAAGATCATCAATGGAAGATCGGGCAGCTCATCGTCGGCGCCTTGATCTGTTTCATTGCGTGCCTGGCCGCGTTTGGCGCGGCCGGCTTCTTCTGGTTGCAGCACGACCTGGAAGAGAAGATCGTGCAGCCGCTGCTGGAACGTGAACTCAATCGCGTGCTCGAGGGCTTTCGCTCCGAATACCTGGCCGGCGGCGTCTTCATCAAGCAGATGCAGGGCCTGATGCTGGAATCCTCGATCTCCCTGCATGGAGACCTGCGTCCGTTGGCCCGCTTCATCGAAGCGCTGGCGCGCCGCGAGAATGCCGAGGAACCCCGCTTTTCCTACATCCAGTTCGGCAACAACCGGGGCCAGCTGATTGCCGTCAATCTCAAGGGCCATGGCAGCCTGGACTACTACCTGCAGGATGACGCACATCCCGGCCTGCAGCATTTCGACCAGCGCCCGGATGGCGAGCACCTCACTCCACTCTCGGTCACACCCGATTACGATGCCCGCCAGCGGCCGTGGTACGTCAATGCCACTGCCGAATGCCCGCAGGTCTCCGCGATCTACTTCAGCATGGGGGCCGATGCGCAGTGGAATGCCTCCATGACCTGCCCCGTCAATCGCTCCCCGGAGGACCAGGGCGTGATTGCGGTCGATCTCTCACAGGCGCGCCTGCAGCATCTGCTGGATGCGGCGGTCCAGCAGTCGCTGGTGGCCGGGATCTTCATCGTCGATGACAACGAACGCGTACTGCTGCAATCGGACCGGCTCAGTGCCGCCGACAAGCGCTTCCTGATTGACCAGCCGCCCGGCAGCCGCGCGCGCTTCACCGAGCTGGCCATCGCGCGCCTGGCCGACCGCTCGCGCATGGTCAACCTCAAGACCGATGCCAACGGCAAGTTCCTGATCTACCAGCAGCCCCTCTCCAAGATCGACGGTGCGCCTGCCGAGCTGGCCGGTTACCGGGTGCTGGTGATTTCGTCCCGCTCGGAATTGCTCTCGGTCTTCGATGGCATCTTCTGGATCAGCTGGGTGGCACTGGCGGTCATGCTCGCGGGCGGCCTGGTCCTGATCCGCCTGTATCGCGGAAGCATCACCTCACCGTTGATGCGCTTGCGCCACCAGGCCGAGCAGGTGGCTTTCCGCGAGGCCAGTGGTACGCATCGCTTCGATCTGCTCTATCCCAAGGGCTGGGCCATCGAAGAGATCGTCTCGGTGCAGGATGCGGTGGAACGCATGGCCGGCAATCTCTACAAGCTGTATCGCGAACTGCGCGACCAGGTCGATCGCGACCAGGAAAGCGGACTCTTGAGCCTCATCGGGGCAGCCGACCGGCTGGAGCAGAGCGCGTGGGAGCAGGCCACGGTCTGCATGGTGGAGATCAACAACTACATGGTGCTGGCCGATACCCTCAACAAGGTTGCCCTGCGTCACCTGTGGCAGAGCCTGTGCCAGCAGGTGGCTCCCGTATGGGGCGACTTTGCCGCCCAGCGGCTGGTCCGTTGCCGCTACAGCGAAAGCCGCGTCGCGGTGGTGATGCTTGGCGCGCCTGCCGAACATGAAGACATGCTGCTGCGCCTGCGCAGCAAGTCCGAACTGGTGCTGGCCACCGGCGGGGCAGAAGAGGTGCGCGTGTTCCTCAGTATTGGCGTGAGCGTTTGCGCACAGCGCAACAAGGCCGCCATGGAAAAAAGCCTGGCCAATGCTGCCGTCGCACTGCGCCAGGCGCAGCAGCCGGGTGGTGGCGGGTACTGCGTGTTCCAGCCGTCCATGCTGGCACGCGAAGAACGGGTGCAGGCACTGCTGGCGGCCATGGATGCGGCCACGCTGGAGGCCGAGTTCAGCATGGTCTACCAGCCCATCTGCGATCTGCGCAGCGGCGCCTTGCACGGTGTAGAGGCATTGATGCGCTGGCATTCGCCAGCCTTCGGCCCGGTTTCGCCAGCGGAATTCATTCCGCTGGCTGAGCGCAGCGAGCGTATCTCGCAACTGGGTGCATTGGCTTTCCGCAAGGTCGCAGCTGACGTTGCGCAGTGGCAGGCGCAGGGGCTCTTGCCGGAGGATTTCACGGCGCACGTGAACGTTTCGGTGCGGCAGGCCATGAACGTACACTTCTTCGAGCAGGTCCGCGACATTGCCTTGAGCGCTGGCGTGGCGCCGCCGCGTATTACCCTGGAGCTGACCGAGAGCCTGCTGATCGATGATGCCCATCACCTGCAGGCGCAGTTCCGGCAATTGAGTGCCTACGGGTTTGGACTGTGCCTGGATGACTTCGGTACCGGCTATTCCTCGCTGTCGACGCTGCACAATTATGATTTCGATTGCGTGAAGCTGGATCGCTCCTTCATCCTGCGCGTGACCGAAGAAGGGCGGGCTTCCTCCTTGCTGCCCGCCATCATCGGCATCGCACGGTCGCAGCAGATGCACTGCGTGGCCGAGGGTGTGGAAACCGAAGAGCAGGCCGAACTGTTGCGCGCCATGGGCTGCGAGTTCGTGCAGGGCTATCTGTTCGCGCGGCCGATGGAGGCGCAGGCGCTGGTGGCCTGGATGCGGCGAGAGCCTGACGCTGGTACCCGGGGCCAGCCAGTCATGCCGCCATGAGCGCAAAGACCAGCACGCCCGCCGCAGCGACGTCGATTGCCAGCAGCAGCGCGGCGCCAAGACGACGCTCCATGAACGCGCCAAGCGCCCAGAACCCGGCCAGCAGGGCCACGCTGGTGGCAAGCAGCCAACCATAAGATTGACCATCGGCCAGCCAGAGCACCGCCGCGGCTGCGCCCAGCAGCAAGAGGAACTGCAATGCCGAGGCCCATCGTGCCAGCGTCGGCAGCTCGGTCTCGTAACGCCGGCGCGCGGCGTCGAGGTCGAACGGGGCAGGTGCCGCCATCCCGGCGGGACGCCATCCGGGCGGCTTGATGAAAATTTTCAGCTTGTCCTGCCAGCGTGGCATTTGGGCAGCGTTCTGCAGCAATTGCTGGTAGCCGGAAAAAATCGACCATAGCGGATCCCAACTGTTCAACGGTGTGCGGGTGCCGTAGACCACCGGCTCTTTTTCCTCGGCGAAGGTACCGAACATGCGGTCCCAGATCACCAGCATGCCGCCGTAGTTCTTGTCGAGGTATTGGTCGTTCACGGCGTGGTGTACGCGATGGTTGGACGGCGACGAAAACACGCGATCGAACCAGCCCAGCTTGCCCACGTGCTCGGTATGGATCCAGAACTGGTAGATGAGCACGACCAGTCCCGCGATCCCGAACTGCTCTGGCTCCACGCCGAGGATGGCCATGGGCAGATAGAAGATCCATCCCAGCAGCATGACGGTGCTTTCCTGGCGCAGAGCGGTGGAGAGATTGAAGTGCTGGCTCTGGTGGTGCACGGAGTGGGCCGCCCAGCCCAGCGCATTTTCATGGCCGAAGCGGTGCAGCCAGTAATCGAAAAAGTCGAACAGGAGGATGGCCGTGATCCATCCCAGCGCCCCGTGCCAGAATCGCGCCGCCGGGAATATGGCGAAGACGCGGTAGGCCAGGAAATACAGGCCGACCTGGAAGATCTGGGTGACCAGCGCCACCAGCTGGCTGATGACGCCCAGCGACAGGCTGGCCAGGGAGTCGGCCAGTTGATAGGTATTGCGTTGGCGCAGGTAGCCGTAGCCGAATTCCACTGCGATGAGCAGGAGGAATACGGGGATGGCGTAGACGATGATGGTTTCCATGGGGCTTGAAGAGGTGAAGCAGGGGCCGACGAACCCGCAAGTATGCCGCTACCCGGGAATATTTTCCTGGCGCGGTGGCTTTTGATGTAAAAGCGGTGCGGACGGTGTGCGTCGGCTTTATCTTGATTTGTATGGAAACATGAGCTGATTGTATCCATACATTCTGGAGGTGGCGGCAGCATTGGGCCACGCGCTGTCCTTCCCGTTTGCAAACTGAAATCGTAAATGCGTCGACGGGCAGCTTTTCCCGCAATGGACAACGGGACCATTGCCGAACTCATCGCCTTGCGCGTCGCTTCTTCAAGCACACCTGTGCATTCGATGGCCTGATGGTTTCTCAGTGAGCTCGGCCAGTCCGCCTCCGGCGGTGCGGACGCCACCGCTTCAACTCGGATGCGGACGCTGTCAATGTTGCTTTCGTCAAATGCCAGCGGAGAGAGTTTTTCCGTGATCAGTGGCGGCACCGCGCGCAATCTGCTGCGACTCGGCGTGGGTGCGACCTACCCGCTCTCCGATACCTCCAACCTGTTCAGCCAAGCGCAATTCCATTTCGGTGCGGCCAGTCGTTCCTGCGGGGTGACGGCCGGCTGGCGTTGGTGGTGGTGACCGGATCGGCTGTTTCCTGAAGAGTTCAAGCGCCAGGCAGGCAAACTGGCCGGCGCAGTTGCGTAGGCAATGCCTCCATGAACGTACTCAAATGAACTGTTGCACAATTCCCGCCGCGCGTTGAATCCCTATTACCTCGCGTCGCTGTTGCCATGCATCCGGCACGGCTCGGCCAATTTGAGACCGGCTCAGGTTTCTTGGCGCAATCCAATGACCTGCTCTTCGCTCCATCGTTTCTTCATGCTGCCCCCCGTATGAGGCAGCTTCCCCCGTCGATCCCCTACCTGTTTCATCCAGCAGAGTATTCAGGCCAGCGTCTCCATTTCCCGCGCACCATGCTGTATCGGCTTCGCGACAGGTGCTGATACGGTGCAAATCGCTCACCAGGTCGGCGCTGCATGCCTGTCTTTGGTGAGTTCCCAGCCGGGAAAAGCGATGAGATCTGGTGTTCCAGCCTGGCACGCCGTTTGCTTTTAGGCAGAAAACGATTTTTATATAAACCATCAGTTCATATATGAAACAAAATAAGTCATTTTGTTTCGAGATATCTGCTATATTGGCTACGAATATCTCCCATATATAAATTGCTGTTTCATATATGGAACGTTTCGGTGCCCGGCAGGAGGCACCCGTCCGCAGAGACGGCAGCCGGGAAGAATAGCTGGGGCGCAGCAGCGCGCTATGGCAATCAGCAGAGGCAACATGATCGAAATCGAATTCCGCAAGGTCGGCAAAAGTTTTGTCGATCGCCAGACGGCGCAAGCGCGCGCCGCTGTCACCAACGTCAACCTGTCCATCAAGAGCGGCGAGGTGGTCTCCATCATCGGTCCCTCCGGCTGTGGCAAGAGCACCCTGCTCAACATGGGAGCAGGGCTGTACCTGCCCACCGAAGGCGAAGTCTTCGTCGGCGGTGAGCGCGTGACCAAGCCGGTCCGCAAGGTCGCCTTCATGCTGCAGAAGGACCTGCTCATGCCCTGGCGCAATATCCGCGCCAACGTCACCCTGGGGCTGGAAATCGACGGCATCCGCGAGGCCGAGCGCCGGCGCATCGCCGACGAGCTGCTGGCCAAGTGCCACCTCAAGGGCTTTGAAGAGCATTACCCATACCAGCTCTCCGGCGGCATGCGCCAGCGCGCCGCGCTGGCCCGCACGCTGGCGGTGGACCCGCAGGTGCTGCTGCTGGACGAACCCTTCTCGGCCCTGGATGCCCAGACCAAGATGGTGCTGCAGCAGGATCTGGCCAAGATGCTCTACGAAAAGAAGAAGACCGCGCTCTTCATTACCCACGACCTGGTGGAAGCCATCGCCCTGTCGGACCGTCTGCTGGTCATGAGCGAGCGTCCCGGCACCATCGTCGAGGAAATCGTGGTGGACCTGCCGTTCCGCGACAACCCGTTGGAGCGCCGCAAGCTGCCCGAGATCGGCCCCTTGCAAGGGCGCCTGATGGAACTGCTCAAGGTGGGCAAAGAGACCGCCGAGCTGCACTGATTTCACGCTGCATCTTCACCCGTCAACAGAGAGACCCCAAGGGAGAGCCAGAAACATGAAGAACCTGTTCGCATCCGCCTGTAGTGCATTCGCCCTGGTCGCGGCCATGGGCGCCGCCGTCCTGCCCATGGCCGCGCATGCCGCTCCGGAAGAAGTGACCTACCTGCTGCCCGCGCCACCCAATTCGCCGGCCTTCGCTCCCTGGGTGCTGGCCCAGCACAAGGGCTATTACGCCGATGAAAACCTGAAAGTCAGCTTTATCGTCGCCAAGGGCGGCGTGGACGTGGCCAAGCAGATCGGCGCCGGCAATGCCGTCATCGGTGGTGCCATTGGCGACACCCCCATCGTGGTTCGCGCCAACGGCATTCCGGTCAAGGCCATCGCCGTACTGGGCGCCGGTTCGGTGACCATGGTCGCTGCCAACCCGGCCGATGGCATCAAGGGCCTCAAGGACCTAAAGGGCAAGACCGTCACCGTGATGTCCTATACCGATACCACCTACTACGCCTTCCTGGGCAGCCTGAAGACCGCCGGCCTGTCCAAGACCGACGTGCAGATCCAGGCCGCCGGTCCTTCCGGCGTCTGGCAGCTGTACACCTCGGGCAAGTCGCAGGCCTTCGCCGGTGTGCCCGACTGGGTGGTCAACGCTACCGATGCCGGCGCCAAGGTCGAACTGCTGGACAACGGTGGCTTCAAGAGCATGGCGCAGGCCATCCTGGCCTCCGACGACACCATCAAGAAGAACCCGGAACTCTTGAAACGCCTGGTGCGCGCCACCCTGCGCGGCATGCAGGACATCATGAAGGATCCCAAGGCCGCGGCCGATGACTACGTCGCCGCACTGCCCACTTACAAGGGCAAGGAAGCCAGCATCCAGGCCACCTTCGAGATGTACAACAAGTACGTCTATGCCAACCAGAAGACCCTGGGCCAGATCGACCAGGCGCGCATGGAAGCGGTCCAGAAGTTCTACGTCAGCGAAGGCATCGTCACCAAGGCCACGCCGGTCAACGAGCTCTTCACCAACCAGTTCGTCGGAGTCGCCAAGTAATCATGAATACCACCACAGCCAAAGACCTGACCATGTCCAGTCCCGAGCCAACGTCCTCGCCCGATCTGATCAAGCCGACGGGGCGTCGTCCGCTGATGAACGACAAGGCCCGCACGGTGTGCGGCAGCCTGGCGCTGCTGGTGGTGTTCATCGCCGCCTGGCAGTGGGGGCCCGGCATGCTGGGCATGCCCGAATACATCCTGCCCAACTTCATGCAGGTGGTGCGTGAAGCGGTGGTGATGTGGAACAACGCGCAATTGCTGCAGCACTTCGGCATCACCGCCATGGAAGTGGTGTTCGGCTTCCTCTTCGGCGCCTTGCTGGGCCTGGCCGTCGGCGTCGCGCTGGGCCTCTCGCCGCGTGCCGAGGCCATGCTCTCGCCCTATATCCTGGCGCTGCAGATCGCGCCCAAGGTGGCCTTTGCACCACTGTTCGTGATGTGGCTGGGCTACACCATCTATCCCAAGATCATCGTGGCGGTGCTGATCGTGTTCTTCCCGATCATGATCAACGTGCTCTCGGCCATCCGTACCGTCGATCCCGACATGGTCAACCTGGTGCGTACGCTCAATGCCGGCCGCTGGCAGATCTTCCACCTGGTCGAGTTCCGTTCGGCACTGCCGGCGCTGTTCTCGGGCCTGCGCATCGCCTCCACGCTGTCGGTCATCGGCGTGACCGTAGGTGAACTGGTGGGCGGCAACCAGGGGCTGGGTTATCTGCTGGTCGATGGGGAAGGACAGGGCAATACTGCTGCCGTCTTCGTCTCCATCGTCGCACTGACCCTCATCGGTGTGGTCACCTACGGTGTGGTGGTCTGGGCCGAACGCAAGGTCCTGCACTACCTGCCCAAGGCCAATACCAGCACCGTCTGAATCGAACCACTCAACCAGCGCAACAGGAGCACGCACATGTCAGCAGCAAGCACGGCGACACTTTTGGCGGGACGACGCATTCTGGTCACTGGCGCGGCACGCGGCCTCGGCCTGGCGTTCGTGGACGCCATCGCCGCCGCCGGGGCCAAGGTGGCCATGGCCGACATCCTCCAGGAAGAACTGGCAGCCTCCGTGGCCGCCCTGAAACAGCGCGGCCTGCAGGTCGAAGGTTTCGCACTGGACCTGGCCGATGCGGCCTCGGTGAAGGCCTGCGCAGCGGCCGCCACCAAATGGCTGGGCGGACTCGACGGCCTGGTCAACAACGCGGCCATCACCAACTCAGGCGGCAAGAGCAGCGAGCAGCTGGAGGTAGACATGTGGGACCGCGTCATGGATGTCAACGTACGCGGCACCTGGCTGATGACCAATGCCTGCCTGCCGTCGCTGCGTGCCTCGGGGCGCGGTGCGGTAGTGAACCTGTCGTCCGATACTCCCTTGTGGGGCGCGCCCAACCTGCTGGCCTACGTGGCCAGCAAGAGTGCGGTGATCGGCATGACCCGTTCACTGGCTCGCGAGCTGGGCGCCGACAACATCACCGTCAATGCCGTGGCACCGGGCCTGACGCTGGTGGAAGCCACCCAGTACGTACCGCAGGCGCGGCACCAGCACTACCTCGACGGCCGAGCCATCCGGCGCGACCAGTTGCCCGAGGATGTCTGCGGCGCGGTGGTGTTCGCGCTGTCGGACATGGCGCGCTTCTTCACCGGTCAGGTGATGGCGGTCAACGGTGGTTTCGTGATGCATTGAAGACTTACCTCTTGCCAGATCAACCCGGATCATTCCGGACCCATTCAAGGAGAAAAAGCATGACCGATATGTCCGAACAGGAAAACATGGGCCGCAGCTGGGATCGCCCCGCCGGCGCCAGCTTCGCTGACTGGATGGAGTCGCGCGTGGCGCGCCTGTCCACCCGCAAGTATGACTGGAACGCACTGAAGTTCCAGGCCGACTACGACCCCAAGTACCGTCGCGCCCAGATGCGCTACATCGGTACCGGCGGCACGGGTGTGGCCCATGACGCCAACGTCATTCCCTCCGAGCATTTCACCTTCTCGACCATGATCATCCCGGCCGGCCACGAAGGCCCGTCGCACCTGCACGTGGACGTGGAAGAAGTGTTCTTCGTCCTGCGCGGCAAGCTCAAGCTGGTGCTGGAAAAGGATGGCGAGCGCTTCGAGACCGTCCTCACCGACCGTGACGTGGTCTCGGTGCCGCCGGGCGTGTATCGCGAAGAGATCAACATCGGCGACGAAGACGCGCTGATGTGCGTGATGCTGGGTGCCAAGAAACCCATCACCCCGACCTATCCGCCGGATCATCCGCTGACCTCCGTCAAGCGCTGATTGCAGAGAACGACACCATGCATCCTGACACCTCCATCGCCCCCGTCACCGCAGCCAGCTGCGACGAGGCGCTGCGCGAACCGCTGGCACTGCTCGATAGCCGCTTCACCGAGGGCAGCGTCGAGGTGCCGGGTGGCCGTGTCAGCTACCGCAGCTGCGGTAGCGGTCCGGTGGTGGTGCTGTTGCATGGCATCAGCTCGGGCGCGCCCTCGTGGTTGCAGTGCGCGCTCAAGCTGGCGTCGCAGGCCCGCGTGATCGCCTGGAACGCGCCCGGTTACGGCCGTTCGACACCGCTGACGATGAGCCAGCCCACGGCGGTCGATTATGCAACGCGCCTGCAGGACATGTTGCAGGCGCTGGAGGTCGAGCAGTGCGTGCTGGTCGGCCATTCCCTGGGCGCGCTGATGGCCGCAGCCTACCTGGCCCATGGCGATGGTCGCGCACGCCGTACGCTGCTGGCCGATCCGGCGCTGGGCTACGGTGCTGCCGACAAGCAAGAGCGCGCGCAGCAGGTGCGGCAAGAGCGCCTGGCTGCCTTGTACACACTGGGCATCGCCGGCATGGCGCAGAAGCCGACACGCCTGCTGTCGGCCCACGCCAGCGCGCAGGACCACGCCTGGGTGCGCTGGAACATGCAGCGGCTGGACGCATCGGGCTACACCCAGGCCGTGCAATTGTTGTGCGGTGACGATATCGCGCCTTACCTGCAGGCTGCACCACGACGGGGGTTGTCGGTGGCGTGCGGAACCGAGGACATCGTCACCACCCCGCAGGCCAGTGAAGGGCTGGCCAGGCAGTTCGGACTTCCCTTCAAGCTGGTGGACGCGGCCGGCCATGCCTGCTATATCGAGCAGCCGTCGCAATTTGCTGCGCTGGTCAGCGCGCAACTCACCTCAACCAATTAAATAAAACAGAAAATCATCATGAACAAACCAGTGATGCCAGAAGAAGAGTCGCAAGACAAGTATTCCGTCCCGGGCCTGGAACGCGGCCTGCGCCTGCTATGCGAATTCAGCCGCCAGGACAAGACCCTGTCCGCGCCCGAACTGGCGCGTCGTCTGGACATCCCGCGCTCCACGGTGTTTCGCCTGCTGGCCACGCTGGAACGCATGGGCTTTGTCGAGCGCGCCGATGGCGGGCGCGACTACCGCCTGGGCATGTCGGTGCTGCGCCTGGGCTTCGAATACCTGGCCTCGCTGGAACTGACCGAGATCGGCCGCCCGCTGCTGGACCGCCTGCGCGACGAGATCGGCTACTCCTGCAACCTGGTCGTGCGCGATGGCCGCTCCATTGTCTATGTCGCCAAGTCGGTGACCCAGACCGCATTCACCAGCCACGTCAACGTCGGCACCCGTCTGCCGGCGCATGCCACCGTGCTGGGCAGGGTGCTGCTGGAAGACCTGAGCCTGCCGCAACTGCGCGCCCTGTATCCGGAAGAGCACCTGGAAGTCTTTTCCAGCAACACCCCCAAGACCGTGGTCGAGTTGTTCGACATGGTGCAGGCCGACAAGGAACGCGGCTTCGTCCTGCAGGAAGGTTTCTTCGAAACCAGCATCTCCACCGTCGCCGCACCGGTACGCGATCACTCCGGCAACGTGGTGGCCGCCATGGGCGCCACGATCCCTTCGCCGCACATCGATGCCAGCCAGCTCGACATCATCGTGGCCCGCGTTCGCGAGACCGCAGCCGAACTGTCCCGCCTGCTGGACCACGCTCCGCAAGGCGGCGCCAAGGTCGTCAACATGTGGCGGGGCTGAGATGGCGATGACTTCCCTCCAAGGCAAGGTGGCAGTGGTCACCGGCGGCTCTTCCGGCATCGGTCTGGCGACCGTGGAACTGCTGCTCGAAGCGGGCGCAGCCGTGGCCTTCTGCGGCCGTGATGGCGCCCGGCTCAAGGACGCTGAAGCCGCGTTGCGCGAGCGCTACCCGCAGGCCCGCCTGTACAGCGCACCTTGCGATGTGCTCTCGCAGGAGCAGGTGCAGGCGTTTGCCGCCTCGGTGGAAAACACCCTGGGCGCGGTGTCCATGCTGGTCAACAACGCCGGCCAGGGCCGCGTCTCGACCTTTGCCGATACCGCCGACGAGGCCTGGAGCGAAGAGCTGCGCCTGAAATTCTTTTCCGTGATCTACCCGACCCGCGCCTTCCTGCCGCAACTGCAGGCCATGAGCGCGCAGCACGGGGATGCTGCCATCGTCTGTGTCAATTCGCTGCTGGCCACGCAGCCCGAGCCGCACATGGTAGCCACTTCCGCCGCCCGCGCCGGCGTGCACAACCTGGTGCGCTCGCTGGCCACCGAATTGGCCACTGGCGAAGCCGCCCGCGTGCGCGTCAATGGCATCTTGATCGGCCTGGTGGAATCGGGCCAATGGCGCCGCCGCTATGCCGCGCGTGACGCCGAACTGCAGGACCAGAGCTGGGCCCAATGGACCGCCGCGCTGGCCGCAAAGAAACAGATTCAACTCGGCCGTCTCGGCCTTCCCCGGGAAGCCGCGCAGGCGATCGTGTTCCTCGCCACGCCGCTTTCCTCGTACACCACAGGCAGCCATATCGATGTTTCCGGAGGACTTTCCCGCCATGTCTAATACCAACCAGCAAGTGACCGTCGGCTGCGCCATCGCCGCTTTCCTCGAACAATGCGGCGTGAAGGCTGCCTTCGGCGTGATCTCGATCCACAACATGCCCATCCTCGACGCCTTCGGCGAGCGTGGCAAAATCCGCTTCATCCCGGCCCGCGGCGAAGCGGGCGGGGCCAACATGGCCGACGCCTATGCGCGAACCACCGGTGGCCTGGGCGTGTGCCTGACCTCCACCGGCACCGCCGCCGGCAATGCCGCCGGTGCCATGGTGGAGGCCTTGACCGCCGGTACGCCGCTGCTGCACCTGACCGGTCAGATCGAGACGCCTTACCTGGACCAGAGCCTGGCCTACATCCACGAAGCGCCGGACCAGTTGAGCATGCTCAAGGCCATCTCCAAGGCGGCCTTCCGCATCCGCAGCGTGGAGACTGCCATCAGCACCATCAAGCTGGCCGTGCAGACTGCGCTGACCCCGCCGATGGGGCCGGTCTCGGTGGAAATTCCCATCGATATCCAGGCGGCGCTGATCCCCATGCCCAGCAACCTGCAGCCGCTGGCCATACCGCAAAGCGTGCCGTCGGCGCGCGCGCTGGATGAACTGGCTGATCGCCTGATGAAGGCCAAGCGTCCGCTGCTGTGGTTGGGCGGCGGGGCGCGTCATGCCGGCGCGCAGGTAAAGCGCCTGATGGACCTGGGCTTCGGCGTGGTGACCAGTACCCAGGGTCGCGGCATCGTGGCCGAGGATGATCCGCGCTCGCTGGGTGCCTTCAACCTGCACAAGCCGGTCGAAAATTTCTATCAGAGCTGTGACGCCATGCTGGTGGTCGGCTCGCGCCTGCGCGGCAACGAGACCCTGAAGTACGAGCTGAAACTGCCGCGCCCGCTGTATCGCGTGGATGCCGACCCGGCTGCCGAAGGCCGCTGCTATACCAGCGACTATTTCGTCTGCGGTGATTCGGCGCTGGTACTGTCCGGCCTGGCCGATCGCCTGGCTGCAATGAAGGTCGATCCAGGCTTCATGGCCGACCTGCAGAAGGCACGCGATACCGCCGTGCATGGGCTGGTCGATGGCCTTGGCCCCTATAGCGCCCTGGTGGAACAGTTGCAGCAGGCTGCCGGGCGCGAGTTCAACTGGGTGCGCGACGTCACCGTCTCCAACAGCACCTGGGGCAACCGCTACCTGCGCATCTTCGACCCGCGTGCCGGCGTGCATGCGCTGGGTGGCGGCATCGGTCAGGGCCTGGCCATGGGCATCGGTGCGGCCATCGGTGCAGCGGTCACGCAGTCCGGCAAGAAGACCTTCACCCTGGCCGGTGACGGCGGCTTCATCCTCAACCTGGGTGAGCTGGCCACGGCCGTGCAGGAACAGGCCGACATGGTGATCGTGCTGATGAACGACAAGGGCTACGGCGTCATCAAGAATATCCAGGACGCGCAATACGGCGGCCGCCGCCATTACGTGGACCTGCACACCCCCGATTATGCCGAACTGTCCTCGGCGCTGAAGCTGCGTCACCAGCGCGTAGGCAACCTGGCCGAGGTGGCCGGCGTGCTGGACGAGGCGCTGTCGCAGAAGGGCCCGTTCCTGCTGGAGATCGACATGCTGGCCATCGGCAGCTTCAAGACCGTCTTCGCCGGCCCGCCGGTCAATGAGACGGCCAAGGCCGCCGCTGCCGCTGCAGTGGTTGCCGCTGTCGCCACCGCTGCCACCGCCTGAGGAGCAGAGCATGCTGCACGTATCAATGATCGGATGCGGCGCCATCGGCGTGGGCGTCATGGAAATACTCAAGAGTGATCCCGAAGTCGCTTTCGACATGGTGGTGGTGCCGGAGGCGCACATGGAGCGTGCCCGCAGCACGGTCTCTACGCTGGCGCCGACGGCCCGGGTGGTGTCGCGGCTGGGAGAGGAACGTCCGGACCTGCTGATCGAATGCGCCGGTCACCAGGCCATCGCAGAACACATCATCCCGGCGCTGGAGCGCGGCATCCCCTGCATGGTGGTGTCCATCGGTGCCTTGTCCGAACCCGGCCTGGTGGACCAGCTGGAAGCCGCCGCCCGTGCCGGCAAGACCCAGGTGCAGTTGCTCTCCGGTGCCATCGGCGCCATCGACGCCCTGGCCGCAGCCAAGGTCGGCGGGCTTGAATCGGTGGTCTACACCGGCCGCAAGCCGCCGCAGGCCTGGAAGGATACGCCGGCCGAGGCTGCCTTCGATCTGGATGCGCTCAAGGAGCCGACCATCATCTTCGAAGGCAGCGCACGCGAGGCGGCGCGGCTGTATCCCAAGAACGCCAACGTCGCCGCCACGCTGTCACTGGCCGGCCTGGGCCTGGACCAGACCCGGGTGCGCCTGTACGCCGATCCGGGCGTGAGCGAGAACGTGCACTACGTGGAAGCGCGCGGCGCCTTCGGCGGCTTCGAGCTGACCATGCGCGGCAAGCCGCTGGCGGCCAATCCCAAGACCTCGGCGCTGACCGTCTACAGCGTCGTGCGCGCCTTGGGCAATCGCGCCCATGCGCTGTCGATCTGAGCGTTGCAAGGACATGCGAACCATGATGATGAATCTGAACGAAACGCTGCCGATCTGCATCGCCGGCCAATGGCGGCTGGGCGGCGGGGAGCGTTATGCGACGCTCTATCCGGCCACGGGTGAGCCGGTGGCCTACCTCCATGCGGCCAGCGTGGCCGATGTGGAAGAGGCCATCGCCGGTGCCGACCACGCCTTCCGGACCAGCGGCTGGGCGCAGAAGAAACCGCACGAGCGCGCCGCCGTCCTGTACCGCGTGGCCCAACTGATCCGCGAACGGGGCGAAGCGCTGGCGCAGATGCAGCGCCTGGACAATGGCAAGCCCATCAGCGAGACGCGCAATTTGGTGGCCAGCGCTGCCGGTACCTTCCAGTTCTTCGCGGCCGCCTGCGAAACCCTGGAAGAAACGCTCACGCCCATGCGTGGCGACAACCTCACCATGAGCGTGTATGAACCCATGGGTGTGGTGGCCGCCATCACGCCGTGGAATTCACCGATTGCCAGCGAGGCGCAGAAGATGGCTCCGGCCCTGGCTGCCGGCAATGCAGTGGTAGTCAAGCCGGCCGAAGTGACGCCGCTGGCAGCCCTGGAACTGGCACGTATCTGTATCGAAGCCGGCGTACCGGCTGGCATGATCAGCGTGCTGCCGGGCAAGGGCTCGGTGATCGGCGACGCCATCACCCTGCACCCGCTGGTCAAGCGCGTGTCCTTCACTGGTGGCACCACCACCGGCAAGCACATCGCCCACATCGCCGCCGACAAGATGATGCCGGTCTCGCTGGAACTGGGCGGCAAGTCGCCCACCATGGTGTTTGAGGATGCCGATCTCGACCACGCCGTGGCCGGCGTGCTGTATGGCATCTTCAGCAGTTCCGGTGAATCCTGCATCGCCGGCTCGCGCCTGTTCGTGGCGCGCGCGCTGTACGACGGTTTCATGGAACGCCTGGCCGCTGGTGCCGCCGCATTGCGCGTGGGCGACCCGGCCGACGAGCGCACCCAGATGGGACCGCTGATCACCGCACGGCATCGCGAAGGCATCGAACGCTACGTCGACATCGGCGTGACCGATGGTGGCCGCATCCGCACCGGCGGCGTACGCCCCAAGGGCGAAAAGTTCGAACGCGGTTACTACTACACGCCGACCATCATCGAAGGCCTCAGCAATGATCAACGCATCTGCCAGGAAGAAATCTTCGGACCGGTGCTGGTGGCCATGCCCTTCGATGACGAGGACGACCTGATCCGGCAAGCCAATGACAGCGTCTACGCGCTGGCTGCCGGCATCTGGACGCGCGACTACAAGCGCGCCTGGCGCATCGGCCGCGCAGTACAGGCCGGCAATGTCTGGATCAACACCTACAAGCAATTCTCGATCTCGACCCCCTTCGGAGGCTGGCGTGACAGCGGCCTGGGCCGCGAAAAGGGCAGGCTGGGCATCCTGCAGTACATGGAGCAGAAGGCCATGTACTGGGGCATGAACGAACAGCCCTTGCCCTGGGCCGGTTGAAGCGCCGCCCGCTGAACACGTATTGGAGAATCACATGGACGTATTGGGTATCGACGAAATCATCTACGGCGCGGACGACCTGCCGACCTGCCGCCAGTTCTTCCTCGACTGGGGTATGCAACTGGCGCTGGAAAGCGCGGCCGAACTGGTCTTCGAATCGCAGAACGGCTGCCGCGTCATCGTGCGTGACAGTGCCGACCCGGGCCTGCCGCCGGCCATCGAAGCCGGACCGACCCTGCGCGAGGTAGTGTGGGGCGTGTCCTCGGCCGCCGTGCTGGACAAGTTCGCCAGCCGCATCGCGGCTCTGCCGGGCTATGTCAATGACGGCAAGCGCGTCGGCTGCACCGATCCGAACGGACTGGCAGTACGCTTCCAGGTGTCAGTCAAGCGCGATGTCGAGGTCGAATGCGCCCGCATGAACACCTGGAACGAAAAGAACCGCGTCAACCAGCGCAGCCCGATCTATGAACGTGCTGCACCCATCGAGGTGGGTCACGTGGTGTTCTTCGTCAAGGACGTCAAGGCCTGCGAACGCTTCTATTGCGACAACTTCGGCTTCGTGCCCTCGGACCGCTATCCGGAACGCGGCGCCTTCCTGCGCTGCGCCGATGTCGGTGGCCATCACGATATCTTCCTGCTGCAACCGCCGGAGGCACGTGCGGGCTTGAACCACGTGGCCTTCACCGTGCGCGACATCCATGAGGTCTTCGGTGGTGGCATGCACATGTCGCGCTTGGGCTGGGAGACGCAGCTGGGCCCGGGCCGTCATCCGATTTCCTCGGCCTACTTCTGGTACTTCAAGAATCCGGCCGGCGGCCTGATCGAATACTACGCCGACGAAGACCAGCTCGATGCCCATTGGGAGCCGTGTGACTTCGAACCCGGTCCGACCGTGTTCGCCGAATGGGCCATCGATGGCGGCATCGACGGCAACACCCGCCGCCAGAAGAATGCGCAAGGCCCCAGCGGCAAGTTCCTGACCGACCGTGCGCCGGCCGGCAAGTAAGACGGCCATCCTTCATTTGTAGAAAGGAAATCCAGATGTCCTTCAAGATTGGAATCCTGGGCGCCGGCATCGGTGGCCTGACCGCCGCCATCGCCTTGCAGCGCGCTGGCCACGAGGTGGTGGTGTATGAACAGTCCAAGCAATTCCTGCGCGTGGGCGCGGATATCAACCTCACTCCCAACGCGGTACGGGCCCTGGACGGCCTGGGCATCGGCGAGGCCGTGCGCCGTACCGCTGCCCGTCCTACCCACCGCATCAGCCGCACCTGGGACAGTGGCGAGGAAACCTCGCGCCTGGCCATGGGCGACACCGCCGAAGAAAAATACGGCGCACCGCAACTGACCATCCACCGTGCCGACCTGCTGGCAGCGCTGGCCGAAGTATTCCCGCTGGAGCAAGTGCGCTTTGCCCGTCGCGCCGAAAACATCAGCGAAGAGGGCGATGGCATCCACCTGCACTTTGCCGATGGCAGCACCGACCGCGTGGATGTACTCATCGGCGGCGATGGCATCCACTCCGCCGTGCGTACGGCCATGTTCGGCGCCGAGAGCCCGCGTTTCACCGGGGTGGTGGCCTTTCGTGCGGTGGTGCCGGCCTCCCGCGTGGCCGGCGTGCCGAACCTGCAGGCCTTCACCAAGTGGTGGGGGCCGAACCCGGAAAGCCAGATCGTGACCTTCCCGCTCAATCGCGGTCAAGACATCTTCATCTTCGCTACCACCGCGCAGGAAAGCTGGCACCTGGAATCCTGGACCACCCCGGGCAACGTGCAGGAACTGCGCGACAGCTACGCCGGTTTCCATCCCGATGCCACGGCCTTGCTGGACGCCTGCGACGAAGTGCTCAAGACCGCGCTGTATGAACGCGATCCGTTGCCGGCCTGGGCACGCGGCAACATGGCGCTGCTGGGCGATGCCTGCCATCCAATGATGCCCTTCATGGCGCAGGGCGCCGGCATGGCCATCGAGGATGCAGTGGTGCTGGCGCGCTGCCTGGCCAAGGTGACCACGCTGGAGCAGGTGGCAGGATCCTTGCATGCCTATGAGCAGTTGCGCATGGAGCGTGCCTCGAAGATCCAGGTCGGTTCACGCGGCAACAACTGGCTTCGCGAGGGCGGCAACGCCGACTGGGTCTACGGCTATGACGCCTGGAGCACGCCGCTGGATGCCCGGCCCGAATCCGCCGCCGTCCCTGCGTGAGCACGCGATGAGTGCAGAGACCCGCTGCGACCACATGCTCCTGACCATCTTGCTCAGGCATGACCAGTCGAAGAACCTGGAGCAGATCCAGGCGCACATGAAGCAGATGGACTGGTGGGAGCGCTTCCCGGTGGAAGGCTGTCGCGTGGTGTCCTGGACCGTGGCCATGGGCCTGGGCCAGATCGTCACCCTGGCGCTGCCGCCGGCGCTGCTGCCGCAAGTCAATGTCGAGCTGGAGCGCTCGGCCTGGGGCGTGTTCCGTACCGAGTGCTACCCCACTTACGATTTTGTTCCCGTGCGCGAGCGTATCCGCGAGCGCGTCAGAAATGGAGGCCAATGATGGTTGCAACTGTTACCGATGTCTATCTCAATCCGCACCAGGCACGTCGCCGTGCGCCGACCCAGTTCGAAGACCTGCTGGGCGATTCCATCGAGCGCGCCTACGCCGCTGGCATCCACGAACTGGATGCGCTGGTGGCACACCTGAACCGTACCGGCCCGAGCTGCCCCTACAACCAGGGCGTGTGGACCGCCGCCAACTTCCAGGAAGAGATTGCCCGCCTGGCCGCCTGATCCGTCCAGACGCCAAGCCAGCTTACAGGAGAGTATCCAAATGAGAACCACCGCCAATGATCCCGTCGATGCGGTCCTCGCCGTCGGCCTGAAAGACCTGTGGTACCCGATCTGCCCGTCCGAGTTCGTGGCCGAGAAGCCGGTCTCGCTGCGCCGCCTGGGCAAGAAGTTCGTGTTCTGGCGCGAGCCATCGGGCAAGCTGCATGCCCTGGAAGACCACTGCCCGCACCGTGGCGCGCCGCTGTCCATGGGCATCCCCATGGGGGACCGCATCGCCTGTGGCTACCACGGCGTGCAGGTGCGCTTCGACGGCGTTGTCACCAGCGTACCCGGCAGCCCCGGCTGCAAGCTGGAAGGGGCCAAGGCCACGCGTCGCTTCCATGTGACCGAAGCGGCCGGTGCCATCTTCCTCTACAACAGCCTGGAAGACGTCGACACCCCGCCGCCGCTGCGCCTGCCGGAAGAGTTGACCAGCCCCGAGTATTCCAACTTCCTGTGCTACACCGAATGGAAGGGTGATTACCGCTATGTACTGGACAACGTGATGGACCCGATGCACGGCACGTTCCTGCACAAGCAGTCGCACTCCATGGCCGAAGGCGACAACACCGCCAGTTTCGGCATCCGCGAGACCGACATCGGCTTTATCTTCGAAAAGGAAGGCCAACGCGACGTCAACTTCGACTGGACCGAGTGGGGCGACACCGACCTGCACTGGATGCGGCTGGCCATTCCGTATCCCAAGACCGGTGGCCCGGGTGGCAGCTTCGTCATCATCGGCAGCTACACCCCCATCGTGGACAACATCGCTGCGGTATTCCATTGGCGCTGCCGCAAGCTGTCCGGCTGGCAGCGCGATACCTGGCGCTTCCTTTACCGCAATCGCCTGGAAGCGCGCCACTGGAACGTGCTGGAGCAGGACCGTGTGGTACTGGAACTGATGGAGCCCGACGCCAACCAGCGCGAGATGCTGTACCAGCACGACATGGGCATCGTGCGCCTGCGTCGTCACCTGCGCAGCCTGGCCAAGGCCCAGCTGGAGCGGGAAGAACAGCTGGCCGCGGCCAAGGTGCCGGTGAAGGCGGCATGAGCCAGCGCCTGCCCCAGGCCGCCAGCCCGGTCACCGTGCGCCATGTGAAGACCGACAAGGTCCCTGAACTGGCCTCGGCCACCTGGTCCAACTGCCTGGTGGTGGGCGACGAGGTCGTGATGTCCGGCATGACCGCACATCCGGCCTCCCGCCAGCAGACGCTGGACCCTTACCAGCAGACGCTGGTGGTGCTGGGCAAGATCCGCGATCTGGTGGAGGCCGCTGGCGGCAGCATCGGCAGTATCACCAAGCTGGTGATCTACGTCACCGACATCGCGCACAAGGACGAGGTGGGACGTGCCCGGCGCGACTTCTTCGGCACGCCTTATCCGTGCTCGACGCTGGTAGCGGTGAGCGCGCTGGTGTTTCCTGAGCTGACCGTCGAGATCGATGCCTTTGCGCGGCTGGGTGCCGACCTGCGGCAAGCAGTGGCCGGTTGATGCAAGCGGCTGCAAGTGGCATGACGCGGTTTGAACAATCTGATGTGATGGTGGTGCATTCATGAGCAGTCCTCTTATTTCCGTGCGCGTGCAGGCCATGCGCTTTGAAGCGCAAGGTGTGGTCAGCGTCGAACTGCGCCTGCCCGAAGGCGGCGAGCTGCCGGCCTTCGAGGCGGGTGCGCATATCGACCTGCATCTGGGCAATGGCCTGGTACGCAGCTATTCGCTGGCAAACTCGCCGGCCGAACGGCATCGCTATGTGGTCGGTGTGCTCAACGACCGTGGCAGTCGCGGTGGCTCGCGCTATGTGCATGAACAACTGCGGGTAGGTACCAGCCTCACCATCTCGGCGCCGCGCAACAATTTTCCGCTGGAAGCAGCAGCACCATTGTCTGTGCTGATCGCCGGTGGCATCGGCATCACGCCGATCTCCTGCATGTATCACCACCTGCGCGCCCAGGGTCGCGAAGCGGTGTTGCACTACTGCGCCCGCTCCCGCAAGGAAGCGGCATTCACCGCCGAGCTGCTGGGCCAGCCCGGTGTGTCCAGCCATTTCGATGACGAGGCCGGCGCTCCACCTGACCTGCGGGCTTTCCTCGCCGCGCATCCGAAGGACGCACATTTCTATTGCTGCGGCCCGACACCCATGCTCAACGCCTTCGAAAGCCTGTGCGAAGACCTGGGTCTGCCCAACGTCCACATCGAACGCTTTGCCGCCGAAAAGGTAGAGGCGGTCCAGACCGGCAGCTACGTGGCCGAGCTGGCGCGCAGCAACGCCAGCATCACCGTCCCGGCCGGCAAGTCGTTGCTGGACGCTTTGCTCGATGCCGGCATCACCGTCGACCACAGCTGCCGCGAAGGGGTTTGCGGCGCCTGCGAGACCAGGGTGCTGGAGGGTGAGCTGGAACATCGCGACGGCGTGCTCAGCAAGGCCGAGCGCGCTTCCGGCAAGACCATGATGGTGTGCGTGTCCGGCTGCAAAGGACAACGCCTGGTGCTGGACCTGTAGCAGGACCTGAAGGCAACGCGGCCCGGGCAAGGTTCGCCCGGCCACATGCCCGTGCTTAGGCACCGGGCATTTTTTTGAGCCTGATGAATTTAGTGGAACGTTGATCCATAGGTGGAACAAACAACGCCGGATCACGCTGCACTGGGCGAGCGGCCCCTGCCAGCCATGTGGCGCAGGGCGCAGCGCTTGCCTGCAGAAGTCACCTTTCCTGCGCACGGGGCGCCGGAGAGCAGTGAGTGAATGCGGCCTGGCCGCGTGTTTGGACTTTATTCGTTGAAGGGGAGTTTGATGAAGAAGTTAATGATTGCCGCAGCGGCATCCTGCCTGTCGGCAGGCGCTTTTGCGCAGAGCAGCGTCACCATCTACGGCAGCCTCGATGCTGGCGTGGCCTATATCAACAACCTCAATGGCGGATCGGTGTCGCGCCTGGATCAGGGCACGATGCAGCCGGATCGTATCGGCTTTCGTGGTGTCGAGGACCTGGGCGGCAATCTGAAGGCGATCTTCCAGCTGGAAGCCGGCTTCTACACCGACACCGGCGCCACGCCCAATTCCTCCAAGCTGTTCAACCGCTACAGCACCATCGGCCTGTCCGGCGACTTCGGCGCGGTGACCCTGGGTCACATGCCCGACGTCGTGTTCGACTACGTGGGCAAGCTGTCCAACGGTTTCCAGCTGACCAACTGGTACCTGTTCCACCCGGGTAACCTGGACAGCCTGGCCAACACCTACCAGTTCGACAATGCGGTGCGCTATACCTCGCCCACCGCAGGCGGCTTCCAGGGCAGCCTGATGTACGGCTTCGGCGAAGTGGCAGGAGACAGCAGCAACGGTCGCAACGTCAGTGCCGGTGGTACCTATACCAATGGCCCGTTCCGTGCGGCGCTGGCGTATTCCAAGCTGAACAACCGTGCTGCCGGCTATGCCGGGGCCTTCCTCACCAGCGTCGGCCTGGGCAATGCCGGTACGGTCTTCAACAGCCTGACCACCACCGCCGGCGGACTGGGTTACACCATCGGCAGCGTGCGCCTGAACACCGCTTACACCCAGGTCAAGCTGTCCATGCCCAGCGGCGCCACGCCCAAGCAGAAGAACCTGGACCTGGGCGCAGCCTGGCGCTATGCCACGCTGGACACCATCAACTTCGGTTATGGCCTGTCCAAACTGGAAGGCGCGCGCTGGAACACCTTCAGCCTGTCGCACGTGCATGAGTTCTCCAAGCGCACCCAGTGGTACGTGCAGGCAGCCTACCAGCGAGCCGGCGGCGATGCGCGCTTTGCCGTCATGAACGGCACGGGTGCAGGCGGTGCCACCGGGGTCTCCGGCGGCCGGGGCCAGCTGGTCACCACCCTCGGCATGCACCACTCGTTCTAAGGCCATCTTCGGATGGCTGGCATGACCTTCTGTAAATAGTCTTGTCTTGCGTGCGCCGCCCCTGGAGCGGGGTGGTGCTTCGTAGTGCCTTGGGCGGAGGAAGTCCTCTTTCTCCGCCATTTTTTTATCCAAACCGAATTCATTGCCGGTGGGCATCAGGGCATCTTCCCCCGGCATTCTTGCGTTGCGGAGAAAGCCTCATGATTGCAAATCTCAAACTGGGCGCCCGTCTTGGACTGGGCTTCGGACTGGTACTGGCGCTGTTGGTCGGGATCACCTGGCTGGCCATCGCCAGCCTGTCCACGCTGCACCACGGCACGCGCCAGATCGTCGAAGACCGCTACCCGCAGGTCTTGCTGGCCAATGACGTGCTCTTGCGCATCAGCGAGAACGCCAGCGCCATGCGCAACCTGCTGCTGCTGGACGACCACCAGAAGCTGGTCGAGGAAATCGCCCGCATCGACAAGGGCGAAGTCGCCATCGGCGACGACCTCGGCAAATTGCAGGCGCGCCTGTCCAGCGAGCAGGGGCGCAAGTCCTTCGCCGAGATACTCGCCCTGCGCGCCAACTATCGGCAGGGCCAGCAACGCTTCCTGCAGCTGGCCTCCACCGGAGCCACCATGGATGCTACCGAGCTGCTGATGACCAGCCTGCGCCAGGACCAGGACAAGTACATTGCCCGCCTCAAAAGCTATATTTCCGTGGGCACCATGATGATGGAGCGCAGCGGCCAGGAGGCCGCCGACCAGTACCACGGCAAGACCCTGGTCATGCTGGCCATCGCTGCGTTGGCGGTGTTGCTGGGTGGCGGCTTTGCCTGGTGGACCACGCGTTCCATCACGCGCCCTGTACGTCATGCGGTAGAGGTGGCGCAGCACGTGGCTGACGGCAACCTGTGCAGCGAGATCCGGACCGGCGCGCGGGACGAGATCGGCCAGTTGCTGGAGGCGCTGCGCCAGATGAACGGCAGTCTCACGCGCATCGTGGCCGATGTACGCGGAGGGGCTGAAACCATCGCCACCGCTTCGGCCGAGATCGCCGACGGCAACCTGGACCTGTCGGCGCGCACCGAGCAGCAGGCCGGCGCACTGGAAGAAACGGCGGCGGCCATGGAGGAACTGACTTCCACCGTGCGCCAGAATGCCGAGAACGCGCAGCAGGCCAACCAGCTGGCCTCGGATGCCTCCGGCGTGGCGGCGCGCAGCGGCGAAGTGGTGCAGCAGGTGGTGAGCACCATGCAGGGCATCAGCGAGGCCTCGCGCCGCATCGTCGACATCATCGGCGTGATCGACGGCATCGCATTCCAGACCAATATCTTGGCGCTCAACGCGGCAGTGGAAGCGGCGCGTGCTGGCGAGCAGGGCAGGGGCTTTGCGGTGGTGGCATCGGAAGTGCGTTCGCTGGCGCAGCGCTCGGCCACGGCGGCCAAGGAGATCAAGGTACTGATCGATGATTCGGTGGCGCAGGTTGATGCCGGTGGACGCCTGGTGGTACAGGCCGGTGCGACCATGGGCGAGGTGGTGGACAGCGTGCGACGGGTGTCGCATATCGTCGGTGAGATCAGCATGGCGACGCAGGAGCAGCGCGCCGGTATTGAACAGGTCAATCACGCCATCACCCACATGGATGAAACCACCCAGCAGAATGCAGCGCTGGTGGAGCAGGCCGCCGCCGCAGCCAAGTCCTTGCAGGACCAATCTCAGCGGCTCCGGGAGCTGGTGGGTATATTCCGGTTGCAGGACGCACGAGCGCAGCGGACGATGCTGCAGGTCGCCGAGGTGGAAGATGAGACTGCCGTGTCGGTCTTGCCGAAATTTGGCACCAGCGTGGCGACCAGTCCGCAGATGGCAGCGAAGCTCATCCAGTAACCTGGTGCCGCCTTGGCGGGGAGTCTAAAAGAGGTGCTGTTTCAGGCGGCTTGAAGTTGTGGAGCATCAGCATGCATGTGCACGCTTCAAGGGAATCGGCCCGGCACTTGACGTGCAAACGACATTTTCCTCAGGGGGGATCAAACGAAAAACGGGCCCGTTCGGGCCCGTTTTCATCATGTCCTGGCGGAGGCTGTGAGATTCGAACTCACGGACGGGTCACCCCGTCGGCAGTTTTCAAGACTGCTGGTTTAAACCACTCACCCAAACCTCCTTGCGTGGCAGCCGGGCATGGCGCCCGTCGCACGAGGGCCGCATTATACATCACATCACTTGCTTTGCATCCACCCCTTGCGGCAAGCAATGCCCGGCCAAGCCAGGCGCGCCTCAGAATGTCCCAGGATAAGCCCCGCCATCCATCAACAGGTTCTGCCCCGTGATGAAGCCCGCCTGCGCGCTGCACAGGTAAGCGCATGCATCCCCGAACTCGGCCGGATCGCCAAAACGACCCGCAGGATTGAGCTTGCGGCGATCGGCCAGCACCTCATCAACCGTGCGCCCGCTCTCCTTGGCCGCACCGCTTGCAGTGGAACGCAAGCGATCGGTCTCGAACGGCCCCGGCAGCAGGTTGTTGATGGTCACGTTATGTGCCACCGTCTTGCGCGCCAGCCCCGCCACAAAACCCGTCAGCCCCGAGCGAGCGCCATTGGAGAGCCCCAGGATATCGATCGGTGCCCGCACCGCGCTGGAAGTGATATTGACGATGCGCCCGAAGCCGCGCGCGATCATGCCATCGACCGTCGCCTTGATCAGCTCGATGGGCGTGAGCATGTTGGCGTCTACCGCCGCAATCCAGTCGTCCCGCGTCCACTCACGGAAATCGCCCGGCTTGGGGCCGCCGGCATTGGTCACGAGGATGTCCGGGGCAGGGCAGGCGGCCAGCGCCTGGGCCCGTCCTTCCGGGGTGGTGATGTCGCACGCCACGGTGGTGATGATGGCACCGGTGGCGGCGGTCTCGGTGCGGATGGCCTGGGCCGTCGCTTCCAGTGCCTCCGCTCCGCGTGCCAGCAGCGTGACGTGTACGCCTTCGCGCGCCAGCGAGAGCGCGCAGGCGCGGCCGAGGCCCTTGCTCGATGCGCAGACGAGGGCGGTTTTACCTTTGATGCCGAGATCCATTCTGTCTTCCTTTGCTGAGGGGGGATTGTATGGCTGCGCAGACCGCCGGGACAGCCTTGGCCGGCTGCGCTACACTGTCGGGCCTGACGGGCGGCGCTACTTCTTCAGTACCATGTAGATGGCCAGCGCAATGAGGGCAACCACGCCCATCTCCAGCGCAAACACGATGACGCCGCTCATGTCAGTCTCCTTTTTTATCCTTCGATGCGGCCGCTGCATCCTGCAGCCGGCCAGCAGAGGCATCACTGTACACCGATGACGGCTTCCTTGTTTTTCTCCGGCGTAGTCAACTTCCTGCTCGGCGGCCTGCTGGGCGCCATGGGTGGTCTCTTCGGGATAGGCGGCGGTCTCATCGCCATCCCCGTGCTGGGCTACCTCTACGGCATGGACCAGCAACTGGCCCAGGGCACGGCACTGGTGATGATCGTGCCCAACGTCGTCATCGCCTTCTGGCGCTACAAGCAGCGCAATCACATCCAATGGAGTACCGCTGCCATGATGTGCGTGCCGGCCGTCTTCACCACCTACGTCTCGGCTCGCATCGCCACCTCCATGGCCGCGCGCAGCCTGCATGTCTGCTTCGCCGCCTTCATGGGGCTGCTGGCGCTGTATTACCTGTGGACGCTGTTGCGCAACAAGCGCAGCGTGGAGTCGTCGGTGCTCCTGTCGCGCCGCTATATCCCGCTGGTCGGGATGTCCGCCGGGGCGTCGGCCGGTTTCTTCAGCGTGGGCGGCGCCATCGTTGCAGTGCCCTTGCTGACGGCCTTGTTCGGTGTCACCCAGACCGCAGCGCAAGGCCTGGGGCTGGCCATGGTCACGCCCGGCACCCTGGTGGCCCTGTGGACCTATGCGCAGGCCGGCCATGTGGACTGGTCGGTGGGCATTCCCATGGCGCTGGGCGGCGTGCTCAGCATTTCCTGGGGCGTGGCGCTGGCGCACCACCTGCCGGAACGGCGCCTGCGCATCCTCTTCTGCGCGGCGCTGTTGCTGCTGTCGGTGTGGATGCTGATCGCCGGCTGAGGTTGTCTTCGCCGGAGGGACTCAAGCGAATTTTTTCTCAAGGACGGCGGGTTCGACCTCATTGGACTGCTGGCTCATCTGCTCGCGGATGAAGTCGACCAGGTTGCGCGCGTGGGGCGAGAGGGTCTCCATGGCCTGGAACACCATGCTGCGCTCGCGCACGCTCCACGGATCGTTCAGTTCCACCACCGACAACTGCATGGTCTGCTGATGCCGCTGCGCCGCCGAGCGCGGCATGATGCCGATGCCGACATTGGTTTCGATCATGCGGCACATGGCTTCAAAGCTGCGTACCTGGATGCGCAGCTTGAGCCGCTGTCCATGCCCGGAAACGATCTTGTTGAGGAAGTGATGCAGCGTGCTGCCCTCGTGCAGGCCGATGTGTTCGTACTCCAGCGTGTCGAGGAAGGGAAGGCTGCCCGCACCCGCCAGCGGATGTTCCAGCGCGGTGGCCAGCACCAGGCGGTCAGTGGAAAAGTTGAGCACTTGCAGCCCATCCCCCTGCACCGGGCCGGCCACGATGCCGATATCGGCCGTGCCTTCCTGGATGCCGCGCAGGATATCGTGGTTCAGCCGCTCCTCGAGCGCGACGTTGACCTGCGGATGCCTGGCCAGGAACTTGCCCAGGATCTCGGGCATGAATTCGGTCACCGCCGTGGTGTTGGCGAAGATGCGGATGTAGCCCTTGATGCCGTTGTTGTACTGCTGCATGTCGCTCTTCAAGTGCTCTACCTGCTGCATGAAGAGCTGCGCATGATGCAGCAGGGTGTGCCCGGCCGGCGTGAGCTGTACGCCCTTGCTCTCGCGATAGAGCAGGCGGGTGCCAAAGCGCGTTTCCAGTTCCTTGATGCGATTGCTGGTGGCGGCCAGCGAGAGATTCATGCGCTCGGCGCTGCGGGTCAAGCTGTTGAGTTCGGCGATCAGGATGAACAGGCGCAGGTCGGTCAGGTCGAAAAGCATGATGTCTCCCGGAAAGAATCGGTGAGGAGGGCAGCTGCGCTGCGGCAGGCTTGTCCATCCCATGTTGCGGCACGCTGTCACCAATGGTGCGCGCGTGCTCTCGTTGGCTGCCCATGGTACGCCGATTTGGGTCGCTGCATGGCCTGAAATGTGGCCGACTTGTGATGCGATGCCGCATCCTTTTGCTGCGCATGACTTCACTTCTGCGTAAGCCCCCCTTCCAAAAATACAGATTGTCCTCGGCGTGGGGACGCCACAGACTGGCGCCCAATCAACAACAACGATGCGAGGAGACATGTCGCACCCCGACCTCGATCTCACCCTGCTGCGGCAGTGGCTGGACAAGACCGAAACGCGCCACGACCAGATCAGCCCGGCCCTGGCGGCAGCGCTGGCGGCGACGCTGGACGGTCCACGCCAACCGCTGGCCGGTGACGCGTTGCCGCCGCTGTGGCACTGGATCTATTTCTGGAGCGTGTGCCGCCAGTCCGAAGTCGGCGCGGATGGCCATCCGCAGCGCGGCGGTTTCCTGCCGCCGGTGCCCTTGCCGCGCCGCATGTGGGCCGGGGGACGGCTGCGGTTTGCGGCACCGCTGCCCATTGGCGCTGCGGCCGAGAAGGTCTCGCGCATCGCCAGTGTGGACGTCAAGCAGGGACGCACCGGTGCGCTCGCCTTCGTCACCGTGCAGCACACCGTCCGTCACCACGGCCAGCTATGCCTGACCGAAGAGCATGACATCGTCTATCGTGACCTGCCGCAGCCGGGCGCACCGGTGGTGCTGCCCAAGAGCGCACCCGGCGATGCGCGCTGGTCGCGCCGCGTGGAGCCTGATCCGGTGCTGCTGTTTCGCTATTCGGCGCTGACCTTCAACGGCCATCGCATCCATTACGACCGCAGTTATGTCACCGGGGTGGAGGGCTATCCCGGCCTCATCGTCCATGGTCCGCTCATCGCCACCTTGCTGGCTGACCTGGTGGCGCGCGAAATGCCGCAGGCGGTGATGCGCGAGTTCAACTTCCGCTCGGTGGGCACGCTGTTTGATACCGAGCCCTTCACGCTCTGCGGCAAGCCCGCTGCCGATGGCAAGAGCGTAGCGCTGTGGGCGCAGAACGAACGGGGCGAACTGGCGATGCAGGCCGACGCCTTGCTGGACTGACACCAGGAAAATCATTTAGAGAATTGATAGCCGGAGCCCCCTCATGCCGTTTCAAGCCGATCCCGATACCCATACCGACCTGCGTGACGCCGTACGCGACCTGTGCCAGACCTTCCCTGCGGAGTACTGGCGCAAGGTGGACGAAGCACGTGGCTATCCCGAGCAGTTCGTCGATGCCCTCACCAAGGCCGGCTGGATGGCGGCCTTGATCCCACAGGAGTATGGCGGCTCGGGACTGGGCTTGACCGAGGCGTCGGTCATCATGGAAGAGATCAATCGTACCGGCGGCAATTCCGGTGCCTGCCACGGCCAGATGTACAACATGGGTACGCTGCTGCGCCATGGCTCGGAACGGCAGAAACAGCAGTACCTGCCCAAGATCGCCAGCGGCGAACTGCGCCTGCAGTCGATGGGCGTGACCGAGCCCACCACGGGTACCGACACCACACGTATCAAGACGGTGGCCGTGAAGAAGGGGGATCGCTACGTGGTCAATGGCCAGAAGGTCTGGATCTCGCGGGTCCAGCATTCGGACCTGATGATCCTGCTCGCCAGGACCACGCCGCTGGATCAAGTGAAGAAAAAGTCCGAGGGCATGTCGATCTTCCTGGTGGACCTGAAAGCCGCCATCGGCCGGGGCCTGGAGGTGCGGCCCATCCTCAACATGGTCAACCACGAGACCAATGAACTGTTCTTCGACAACCTGGAAATCCCGGTCGAGAACCTGATCGGCGAAGAGGGGCGCGGCTTCAAATACATCCTCGACGGCCTCAACGCCGAGCGCACCCTGATCGCCGCCGAGTGCATCGGGGACGGCTACTGGTTCATCGACAAGGCGACTGCCTATGCCAACGAGCGCGTGGTCTTTGATCGACCCATCGGCATGAACCAGGGCGTGCAGTTCCCGATTGCCGATGCCTACATCGAGATCGAAGCCGCCAACCTCATGCGCTACCAGGCTTGCGCGCTCTTCGATGCGCACCGGAACTGCGGGGCCCAGGCCAACATGGCCAAGTACCTGGCGGCCAAGGCTTCATGGGAGGCGGCCAATGTCTGCCTGCAGACCCATGGCGGTTTCGGTTTTGCCTGCGAATACGACGTCGAGCGCAAGTTCCGCGAGACGCGGCTGTACCAGGTGGCACCGATTTCGACCAACCTGATTTTTTCCTACGTGGCCGAGCATATCCTCGGTCTGCCCCGTTCCTTCTGAGGCCCGCCATGCAAGCCAGTGCAATGATGTCCACCCATGGTGCAGAAAACGTCAGCCCCGGTGACCACCCCTCGCGCCTGCTGGCGGCCTTCCTGGCCGGGCTGCGCTACGAGGATATTCCGTCGGCGGTGATTGCCCGCGCCGAAGATCTCTACCTCGACTGGTTCGCCTCGGCGCTGGCCGGCAAGACCGCGCGCCAGGTCGGCATCATCGAACGCTATGCGGCGCAGATGGGGCCGCAGCATGGGCCGTCGACCATCCTCACCAGCCGTCGCGGGACCACGCCTTACTTTGCCGCGCTGGTCAATGGCGCGGCCTCCCATGTGGTGGAGCAGGATGACGTTCACAATAGCTCGGTATTCCACCCGGCGGCCGTGGTGTTTCCGGCCGCGCTGGCCGCTGCGCAGGCGCTGGGCAAGTCGGGGGCCGACCTGCTGGTGGCGGCGGTGGCCGGCTATGAGGCCGGTATCCGCATCGGGGAATTCATGGGGCGCTCGCACTATCGGGTCTTCCATACCACCGGCACCGTGGGCACGCTGGCGGCCGCGGTGGCGGTGGGCAAGCTGATGGATTTCGATGCGCAGCAGTTCCTGCATGCCATGGGCTCGGCGGGGACGCAGGCGGCGGGTTTGTGGGAGTTCCTGCGCGATGCGGCCGATTCCAAACAGCTGCATACCGGCAAGGCGGCGGCCGATGGATTGCTGGCGGCCTATCTGGCCAAGGACGGCTTCACCGGCGCGCAGCGCATCCTGGAGGGGGCGCAGGGCATGGCCGCCGGGATGTCGAGCGACGCCAATCCTGCCCGCCTCACCGATGGCCTGGGTACCCGCTGGGCCACGGCGGAAACGTCCTTCAAGTTCCACGCCTCCTGCCGTCATACCCATCCGGCCGCCGATGCCCTGCAATTGCTGATGCAGCGTGAGGGACTGCAGCACGACCAGGTCGCCTCGGTGACCACGCGCGTGCACCAGGGAGCCATCGATGTACTGGGGCCGGTGGTGGATCCGCAGACGGTACACCAGGCCAAGTTTTCCATGGGCACGGTACTGGGCCTGATCGCCGTACATCAGCAGGCCGGTCTTGCAGAATTCGAACAGCAGGCCTTGAGCGACCCGCGTGTAGCGCAGTTCCGCCAGAAGGTGCAGATGCGCCTGGATGCCGAAGTCGACCAGGCCTACCCGGCGCGCTGGCTGGGCCGGGTGGAAGTGCGGACCACCGATGGGCGCCAGTTCGAGGCCGCCGTCGACGTGCCCAAGGGCGATCCCGACAACAGCTTGTCGCGGCCCGAGCTGGAGCAGAAGGCGGCACGCCTGATCCGCTTTTCGCGGGCGGCCAGCGAGCCTGAGATCGGCGAGATCATCGCACGCGCCTGGCGCCTGCATGAGACGCGCGACCTGCAGCAGCTGTTCTGAAGCCCAACCGCATTCCATCATCCCGACGCGCAACGAACGCCAGGAGAACACGCCATGTCGCAATCCAACCGCCCGCTGGAGGGCATCACCGTCATCAGCCTGGAGCACGCCATCGCCGCGCCGTTCTGCACGCGCCAGCTGGCCGACCTCGGTGCCCGTGTCATCAAGATCGAGCGACCCGGTGTGGGTGACTTCGCGCGCGGCTATGACACGCGCGTCAACGGACTGTCTTCGCACTTCGTCTGGACCAACCGCTCCAAGGAGAGCCTGACCCTCAACCTCAAGGACGAAGAGGGCAAGCGCATCATCGACCGGCTCCTGGGTGAGGCCGATGTCCTGGTGCAGAACCTGGCGCCGGGCGCTGCCGCCGGTCTGGGCCTGTCGGCCAAGGTGCTGCATGCGAAGCACCCGGGCCTGATCGTCTGCGACATCTCCGGCTATGGCGAGGATGGTCCCTATCGCGACAAGAAGGCCTATGACCTGCTGATCCAGAGCGAGGCCGGTTTCCTTTCGGTGACCGGTACGCCGGATGAAGTGGTCAAGGCCGGCTGCTCGATTGCCGACATCGCCGCCGGCATGTACGCGTATTCCAATATCCTGGCTGCCCTCATCAAGCGCGGGCGCGACGGACGCGGCAGCCATATCGATCTCTCGATGCTGGAGGCATTGACGGAGTGGATGAGTTTTCCGCTGTATTACGCCTACCAGGGCGCCAGTGCGCCCGGCCGCTCGGGTGCCGAGCACGCCACCATCTATCCGTATGGACCTTTCGTGGCGGGCGATGGCAAGACCGTGATGCTGGGTTTGCAGAACGAGCGGGAATGGAAAGTCTTTTGTGAAGTGGTGCTGCAGGATGCAACCCTGGCCAGCGATGAGCGCTTCTCCAGCAATGCCCGCCGTCATGAACATCGGGAAGCGCTGCGCCAGCTGATCCTGGGCATGTTCGCCGACATGAGTGCCGAGCAGGTGGTGGCGCGGCTGGACCAGGCGCAGATCGCCAATGCACGCGTAAACACCATGCAGGAACTGTGGCAGCACCCGCAACTGGCTGCGCGTGAACGCTGGGTTGACGTGGATACGCCAGTCGGCAAGGTCGCCGCACTGCTGCCACCGGGCGTCAACGACAGCTACGACTACCGCATGCAAGCCATCCCCGCCCTGGGAGAGCATACCGACACCATCCTCGCCACACTGGGCTATGACGCGGCTGCCATTACGGCACTGCGCGAACGGGGGGCCGTGTAATGGCACCGCACATCACCACGGCCAGCAGTTACCTGTTCGTCCCGGCCAATCGTCCCGAGCGCTACGAGCGGGCGCTGGAGAGCGGCGCCGATGCGGTCATCGTCGACCTGGAAGATGCGGTGGCCTTGCCGCAGAAGGAAGAGGCGCGCGCCACCCTGGCGCGCTGGCTGCGCGGCAATGGTCCGCAGCCGCGCCTGTGGGTGCGTATCAACGCTGCCGATACCGTCTGGCATGGTGACGACCTGTTGACGTTTTCTGCACTATCGATGGCGGGGATCGTCCTGCCGAAGGCGGAAGATCCCAAGACGCTGTCTGCCATCGCACGTCGCCTGGGGCCGGGTCGCGGCCTGATCGCGCTCATCGAGAGCGCCGCCGGGCTGGCCGCCATGCGCGAGATCGCCGCCGTGCCGGGCGTGCAGCGGCTGGCCTTTGGTTCCATCGATGCCCAGGTCGACCTGGGCATGCAATGCGGGCCGGAGGAAGAAGAGCTGATGCATTTCCGTATCGAGATGGTGATGGCTTCGCGCCTGGCCGGTATCGCCCCGCCCATCGATGGCGTGACTACCGACTTCAATGACGATGCCTTCCTCACGCGCATGGTGCAGCGGGCCCGGCGCATGGGCTTTGGCGCCAAGCTGTGCATTCATCCGCGGCAGGTCGAGGCAGTGCGGCGCGGCTTCATGCCGAGCGAGCAGGAGCTGGTATGGGCCGAGGAAGTGATGGCGGCCGTGCGCGCCAGCGACGGGGGGGCCATTTCGCTCAAGGGCAAGATGATCGACAAGCCGGTGATCCTGCAGGCAGAGAAATTCCTGCATCAGGCCGGACGCCTGCCGCATTGAAGGGCAGGGCAACCGCACAACAACAATCACAGCAGCCGGACAGGCAGTACCCACAGGCCGCAGCGGGGCGCGGCAGGTTCCATCAACAGGAGGAGAGACATGTTCAACAAGAAAATCATCAGCACCCTGCTGGCCGCCGCATCGGCGCTGGCATTCGCCCAGGGCGCAGCGGCCCAGGCCAAGCCGTCCGAACTGAAGGTGGGCATCACTACCTTCACCTCGGGACCCGCCTCGGTATTCGGCGTGCCGGCCAAGCAGGCGGCTGAACTGTACCTGGAAGACCTCAACGCCAAGGGCGGCATCAATGGCGTGAAGGTGGTGCCGACTTTCATCGATGAGGGCGTGGGCGGCGACAAGATGCTCTCCGAATACCGCCGCGTGGTGCAGGAAGAAAAGGTCAAGGTGATGCTGGGCTCCATCTCCAGCGGCAACTGCAACATCCTGGCCCCGGTGGCGGAGGATTTGAAGGTGCTCAACATCCTGTGGGATTGCGGTACCGAAAAGGTGCTGGAGGATCGCCGCTACAAGTACGTGGTCCGTACGCAAGCCAACGCCACTACCGAGATGGTGGCCAGCGTCCTGTATCTGCTGCGGCAGAAACCCAATTTCAAGACCATCGCCGTGGTCAACCAGGACTATGCCTGGGGTCGTGATTCCTGGGAGTTGTTCTCGCAGACGCTGAAGGTGCTCAAGCCGGACGTGAAGGTGGTGGCCGAGCTGTTCCCCAAGTTCGGTGCCTCCGATTTCTCCACCGAGATCAGCCGCCTGCAGGCCTTGCGTCCCGACGTGATCCTCTCGACCTCCTGGGGCGGCGACCTCGATACCTTCGTGCGCCAGTCGGCCCAGCGCGGACTGATCAAGTCTTCCCTGTTCGTGCTGCCGCTGGCGGAAAGCTCGCTGGAACGCCTGGGCACGACCCTGCCGGACGGCGTCATCATCGGGGCCCGCGGCGACCACTATTTCCTGCATCCGGTATTGAAGGATGATCCCAAGCTCAAGGGCTTCGTTGACAAGTTCAAGGCCAGGACCGGTGCCTACCCCATCTATTCGGTCTACCACATGATCCAGGCGCTCGACGGGCTGGTGGCGGGTTACGACAAGGCGATCAAGGCCAACAAGGGACAGTGGCCGAGTACCGAGCAACTGGCCGAAGCCATGCATGGCCTGAGTTTCCGTGGCCTGACCGACCAGGTCACCATCCGCGAGGACGGCCAGGGCCTGGAAGACCAGCTGCTGGGCACGACCAAAAAGGTGGCGGGCTATCCCTTCCCCATCCTCGACAAGATCGAAATCTATCCGGCCGAGATGGCCATTGCACCAGTCGGCCAGAAGTCGGTGGATTGGGTCAAGACGGTCAAGCCCGAGTTGCTGAAGGACTCGCGCATCAAGACCTTCCCTGCGGTGAACTGAAGCGGGACGGGCGACGATCATGAATCAGGAATTGTTCCTGCTGGCGGTGCTGGACGGCATCTCCTACGCTGCGCTGCTGTTCCTGGTGGCGCTGGGCATGACGCTGGTGTTTGGCGTCATGCGCATCCTCAACATGGCGCATGGCAGCCTGTATGCCTTCGGCGGTTACTTCGCCGCCACCCTGGGACTGTGGGCGGCTGCACGCGGCCTCTCGCCTGCCTGGTCCTTCCTGTGGCTGGTGCTGGCGGCGCTGGTGATCGGGGCTGTGCTGGGCAGCGTCATGGAAGTGCTGCTGCTGCGCCGGCTCTACGAGAAGGAGCAGATCCTGCAACTGCTGGTGACCTTCGCCGCCTTCATGATCTTTGAGGACCTGCAGCGCATGATCTGGGGCGCCCAGCCTTACTTCGTCTCGGACATCGTCAGCTACCTGGGGGTGGCCGAGATCCTCGGCATCACTTATACGCGCTACCAGTTGATGGTCTTGCCGGGCGTGGCGCTGGTGGTGTTCGTGGGGCTGCGCTGGTTCTTGCGCTCCAGCCGTACCGGGCGCCAGATCGTGGCGGTGGCGCATCACCGTGAGGTGGCCACGGCCATGGGTATCGATGCCAAGCGCATCTGCCTGCTGACCTTCGTGGCCGGCTCCATGCTGGGTGCGCTGGGCGGTGCGCTGGCCTCACCGACCACCTCGCTGGTACCGGGCGTAGGGGCTGAAATGATCGTGCTGTCCTTCGCCGTGGTAGCCACCGCCGGGCTGGGGCAGATCGAAGGCACGCTGGTGACCGCACTGCTGATCGGCCTGGCACGTTCGTTCTCGGTGTACCTGCAACCTGAACTGGAGGTGCTGGTGCCTTACCTGATCATGGTGCTGGTGCTGCTGTTTCGTCCGCAAGGACTGTTCTCCGTGGCCCAGGCGAGGAGGGTGTGATGACGCGAGCCAATCTTGCCGGTTTGATGCTGGCGCTGCTGGCCCTGGCCGCACCACTGGCCTTGCCGTGGCTGAAGACGCCGGTGGTGATCGCGGCCAGCTTCGGGGTGGCGGCACTGGGGGTATCGATTTTGATCCGGGCCGGCCAGCTGTCCTTCGGTCATGCCATGTATTCGTGTGCGGCCGGCTACGTGGCGGCTTTCCTGGCCCGTGCCGTACCGCAGCTTGACAGTGCCGTGCTGCTGCTGGCCGGCACGCTCTGTGGTGCTTTGATGGGCATGCTGATCGGGCTGTTCGTGGTGCGTTACCGTGCGATCTTTTTCGGCATGCTCAACCTGGCGTTGTCGATGGTGCTGTTTTCCATCCTTGGCAAGTTCTACAACTGGACCGGCGGTACTGACGGTATCCGCCTGGCACGCTCGACCTTCTTCGGCCTGCAGCTGGATCGCGATGGATTCGAAACGGGCCTGCTGATCGTCTCGGTGCTGCTGTCGGTCATCGTGGCCCTGCTGGTGCAGCGCTATCAGCAGTCCATTGCGGGGCAGGCCCTGGCGGCCGTCAAGACCAATGAGACCCGGCTCGAATACATCGGCCTCTCGGCCAACCGGGCACTGTGGATCGGCTATGTGTTCTCGGCGGCATTGTGCGGATTGTCCGGAGCGATGTTTGCGCTGATGCAGGGCCTGGTCACGCCCGAGATGGGCTATTGGGTGCGCTCGGGGGAGATCGTCTTCATCTCCATCCTCGGGGGCGTGGGGCATCCGGTTGGCGCCTTCCTGGGGGCGGTGGTGTTCGAGTTCGTCAAGCTGTATTCGGCTGCGCTCTTCACCGGGGCCTGGCAGATGGTGCTGGGGCTGGTGTTGATCGGGCTGGTGTTCTTCATTCCCGGCGGGCTGTCGGGCCTGTTGTTCCGCAAGGCCAGGCCGGTGCCTGTGTCCGCGGACAAGGCTGATGCCAGCCCCGCCGTCATCAAGGAGCTGCGTCCATGAGCGCGTTATTGCAGACCCGTGGCCTGCAGCTGGCCTTCGGCGGAGTGGTGGTGGCCGACAGCATCGACTTCGAATTGCAGCAGGGCGAGCGCCTGGCCGTGATCGGGCAGAACGGTGCCGGCAAGACCACCTTCATCAACATCTGCACCGGCTTCATCCGGCCCACCGGTGGCAGCGTCCACTTCGATGGTCGCGACATCACCCGGATGGCGCCGCGTGCCATCGTCCAGCGTGGCATAGGGCGGTCCTTCCAGTTGCCGCAGCTGTTCCTGGAACACACGGTGCGCGATTGCATCCGCCTGGCGGCCGCCGGCCGCAGTGGCCTCTTGCGGCTGTGGACCCCGCTGGCGCGGGTACTGCCGGATGGCGAGATCGACCGCATCCTGGAACTGGTCGGCCTGCGCGAGCGTGCCGATGACCTTTGCGCATTGCTGCCCGAAGGCCAGCGCAAGCTGCTCGATATCGCCATGGCCCTGGTGCTGCAACCCAAGCTGCTGATCATGGATGAACCCACCAGCGGTGTCTCCACCGAAGAGAAGCACGGGCTCATGGCCATCATCATGCGCGTGCTGGACGAGCAGAAGATCACCTCCATCTTCGTGGAGCACGATGTGGATATCGTGACCCGCTATGCCACTCGCGTGGCCGCCTGGATCGCCGGACGCATCGCCGCCGATGGCCAGCCGGCCGAGGTGCTGGGCAATCCCGAGATCCGTCGCAACGTCATAGGGGAATGAGATGCTGAAGATCAATCGCATCAGCGCACGCATTGCCGGCATCACCGTGCTGCGCCGGATCGAGACCGACTTCGAGGCCGGCGCGCTGCTGGCCGTGGTCGGCCGCAACGGCGCTGGCAAGACCACCTTGCTGCGCGCCATCATGGGCTTGTTGCCCTTGCAGGAAGGCAGCATTCACTTCGCCGGACAAGACCTGGCCAGCGTTCCCGCCCATGGCCGGGCGGCGCTGGGCATCGGCTATGCACCGGAAGACCGGGTGATGTTCCCGACCCTGAGCGTGGAAGAAAACCTGCGCCTGCCCTGCGATGTGCTGGGGCTGTCCCGGCCCGAGATCGACCGCCGCCTGCAGAAGGCGGTGGAAGTGGTGCCGCAGCTCAAGGAGATGTTGCCGCGTTCGGGCGCGGCGCTCTCCGGCGGGCAGGGCAAAATCGCTGCGCTGGGGCGCGCGCTCATGGCCGGTACCCGCCTGGTGCTGCTGGATGAACCTTTCCAGGGGCTGGCGCCGGTACTGGCGACGCAATACGGTGAATCGCTGCGCCGCCTGCGCGAGATTGACAGCCAGGTCTGCGTGGTGGTGACCGAGTCCAATCGCAGCCTGTTGCGCGACCTGCCTGATGCCACCCTGATGCTCGAACGCGGCGAACTGGCTGCCAATGGCGAACAGGCCCTGGCGCATTGAAGAATTTTTTCTGCAACGCAGGCCGGATGCCGGTCACGGCCTGCCCACCCATTTGAGGAAGACGCCATGAGTTCCCCCAAGACCCTGTTGATCGATGGCCGCTGGCATGCGGCTCAAGATGGTCAGGTCATCGATGTGATCGATCCCAGTCATGCCAAGGTATTCAACCAGATCTCACGCGGCGGCAAGGCCGATATCGACCTGGCGGTTGCGGCTGCAAGAAGCGCGCTCTCCGGCCCCTGGAGCCGCCTGACGGCCACCGAGCGGGGACGCCTGCTGATGCGCCTGGGTGAGCTGATCCTTGCGCATGCCGAGGAGATCGCACAGCTGGAAGCGCGTGATACCGGCAAGCCCATCACCGTGGCACGCAATGATGTCAAGGTGGTGGCGCGCTACTTCGAGTTCTACGGCAGTGCCGCCGACAAGATCCACGGCGAGACCATTCCCTACCTTGACGGCTACAACGTCAGCCTGGTGCGCGTACCGCATGGCGTGACGGCACACATCATTCCCTGGAACTATCCGGCGCAGATGTTCGGACGCTCACTGGCGCCGGCATTGGCGATGGGCAATGCCACCGTGCTCAAGCCCTCGGAAGATGCCTGCCTGTCCGGCATCAAGCTGGCTGAACTGGCGATGGAGGCGGGCTTTCCGCCCGGTGCGCTGAACCTGGTCACGGGCTATGGCCATGAGGCCGGCGCTGCGTTGACCGCGCATCCCGGCATCGACTTCGCCACCTTCACCGGCTCGCCGGAAGTGGGCGTGATGGTGCAGGAAGCCACGGCCAGGAATCACATTCCCTGCGTGCTCGAACTGGGCGGCAAATCGCCGCAGATCGTCTTCGATGACGTCGACCTGGACAAGGCCGTGCCGGTCATCGTCAAGGCCATCACCCAGAATGCCGGCCAGACCTGCTCGGCAGGCAGCCGCCTGCTGGTCCAGGAAAACATTTACGACCGCTTCGTGGCGCGCGTGGCCGAGCGTTTTGCGCAGGTGCGGGTCGGTACGCCCGAGATGGACCTGGATTGCGGCCCCATCGTCAATCGCAAGCAGCGCGACCGGGTACAGGGCTTCATCGATGAGGCCATCGCATCCGGCGTGCCGGTACTGGCCCAGGGAGCGCTGGGGGAGGGCATTCCCGGGGACGGCTATTTCGTGCGGCCCACCTTGTTCGGACGCGTACCGCGCGATCACAAGCTGGCCTGCCGTGAAGTGTTCGGTCCGGTGCTCTCGGCCATGTCATTCACGGACGAAGACGACGCGATTGCCTTGGCCAATGCTACCGAATACGGACTGGCCGCGGGCATCTGGACCGAGAACGGCGGCCGCCAGGCGCGGCTGGCACAGCGCGTGTTGTCCGGGCAGGTCTTCATCAATTGCTATGGGGCGGGCGGGGGCGTGGAACTGCCCTTCGGCGGCGTCAAGAAGAGCGGCCATGGCCGCGAGAAGGGCTTGCTGGCGCTGGAAGAGATGAGCACCACCAAGACCATCGTCCATCATTTCAAGTAAGGAGAATCGCATGTCGCAACTTGCAGGCAAGGTCGCCATCGTCACCGGAGCGGCTGGCGGATTCGGCGCGGAAATCGCCCGCGCTTACGTGCGCGAGGGTGCCAGCGTCCTGATCGCCGATATCGACGGCGAAGGCGCACAGGCGCTGGCCGGGCAGCTCGGCCCCAAGGCCGCCGCAGCGACCTGTGACGTCACCAGCGCGGCGGCCGTCCAGGCCGCCGTGCGCCTGTGCGTCGAGCGATTCGGCATTCCCGACATCGTGGTCAACAATGCCGGTGCCACCCATCGCAACCAGCCCATGCTGCAGGTGGATGAGCAGACCTTCGATCGCGTCTTCGCCATCAACGTCAAATCGATCTTCCACATGACCCATGCCGTCGTACCGCTCTTGCGTGAGCGCAACCAGGGCGAGCCGGGTCGTGGCGGAGTGATCCTCAATGTGGGTTCGGTGGCCGGCATCCGGCCTCGTCCGGGGCTGACCTGGTACAACAGCTCCAAGGGCGCAGTCAACATGCTCTCCAAGTCGATGGCGGTGGAACTGGCCCCGGACCGCATTCGCGTCAACGCCATTTGCCCGGTCATGGGCGCCACCGGGCTGCTGGAGCAATTCATGGGCATGCCGGATACCCCGGAAAATCGTGCCCGCTTCATCTCCACCATTCCGCTGGGCCGCATGTGCGAAGCGACCGATGTGGCCAACGTGGCGGTGTTCCTGGCCACCGATGCCTCGCACTTCCTGACCGGGATGGAAGTGCCGGTCGACGGCGGTCGTGTAATCTAGGCGTTTTCCAACAGGAGGGAGACGACACCATGAAAATCCAAGCCGCCGTACTGCGCGAAGTGACCGAGGCCCATCCGTTCGCGGTGAGCCAGCCACTGAAGATCGAGGAACTCGATCTCGATGCGCCCGGACCCGGCGAAGTGCTGGTCAAGATGAAGGCTGCAGGCCTGTGCCACTCGGACCTCTCGGTCATCACCGGCGTGCGCCCGCGACCGGTGCCCATGGCGCTGGGCCACGAAGCCTCAGCCGAAGTGGTCGAGGTCGGCAGCGGCGTGACCGACCTGCGCGCAGGGGACCTGGTAGTACTGGTCTTCGTGCCCAGTTGCGGCCACTGCCTGCCTTGCATGGAAGGACGGCCGGCACTGTGCGAACCTGGCGCGGCGACCAATACCGTGGGTCAATTGCTGAGCGGCCAGCGGCGCCTGCGCGACCGGGCGCAGCACGTTCACCATCACATGGGGGTGTCGGCCTTTGCCGATCATGCCGTGGTGTCGCGCCGCTCCTGCGTGAAGATCGAAGCCGACATCGATCCCGTGCAGGCAGCCCTCTTCGGCTGCGCCGTGCTCACCGGTGTGGGCGCGGCGGTCAATACGGCCGAGGTCAAGGCCGGTACCACCGCCGCCGTGCTGGGACTGGGCGGCGTGGGGCTGTGCACCATGCTGGGTGCGCTGGCTTCCGGTGCCCGCGAGGTGATCGCGGTGGACCTCCATGACAGCAAGCTGGAAGTGGCGCGCGCACTGGGCGCCACGGCCACCGTCAATGCCCGTGATCCGGATGCGGTGGAGAAGGTCAAGGCGCTCACCAAGGGTGGCGTGGATTACGCCTTCGAGATGGCCGGGTCGGTGCAGGCCATGGAGGCTGCCTATCGCATGACCCGGCGCGGCGGCATGACGGTTACTGCCGGCCTGCCGGCGCCGAACCAGAACTGGGCCCTGCAGCAGGTCAGCCTGGTGGCCGAGGAACGCACCGTCAAGGGCAGCTACATCGGCTCCTGCGTGCCGGTGCGCGACATTCCGCGCTACATCGGCCTGTACCAGGCCGGCAAGCTGCCGGTGGACAAGCTCATGGGCGAGCGCCTGGCGCTGGCCGACATCAATCGCGGCTTCGACCGCCTGCACAGCGGGGAGGGCCTGCGCGACCTCATTGTGTTCTAACGCCGCAAGCCGAGGTCATCGGCTTGCGGCTTCACCCCCGGAGGAGACATCCATGACCATCATCACAATGCGGGCGGCACTGACCGCCTGCGCCTTCGCCACACTGGGCCTGTCGGCCACGCCAGCGCTGGCCCAGCAGAGCATCGTCATCAAGTTCAGCCACGTGGTGGCCAATGACACGCCCAAGGGCAAGGGCGCCGAGCGCTTCAAGGAACTGGCCGAGAAGGCGACCAATGGCCGCGTCAAGGTCGAGGTCTATCCCAACAGCACGCTCTACAAGGACAAGGAAGAGCTGGAAGCCCTGCAACTGGGTTCGGTACAGATGCTCGCGCCTTCGCTGGCCAAGTTCGGGCCGCTGGGAGCCAAGGAGTTCGAGGTCTTCGACCTGCCCTACATCTTCCCCAACAAGACGGTGTTGAAACGGGTGACCGAAGGACCGGTCGGGCAGGGCCTGTTCCAGAAGCTGGAGAGCCGTGGCATCAAGGGCCTGGCCTACTGGGATAACGGCATGAAGGTGATGACGGCCAACCGCCCGCTGCACAAGGTCTCCGACTTCCGTGCATTGAAGATGCGCATCCAGTCCTCCAAGGTGCTCGATGAGCAGTTCCGCGCGCTCAAGGCCAATCCGCAGGTGCTGGCGTTTTCCGAGGTGTACCAGGCCATGCAGACCGGCGTGGTCGACGGCAGCGAGAACACGCCCTCCAACGTCTATACCCAGAAGATGCATGAGGTGCAGTCCAACCTGACCGTCTCGGACCATGGCTACATCGGCTATGCGGTGATCGTGAACAAGAAGTTCTGGGAGGCGCTGCCAGCGGACGTGCGCACGCAGCTGGAAGCGGCCATGAAGGAGGCGACGGTCTATGCCAATACCATCGCCCAGAAGGAAAACGACGATGCCCTGGCCGCCATCAAGGCCAGTGGCAAGACCAAGGTCTATACCCTGAGCGAGGACGAGAAAGCCGAATGGCGGCGCGCGCTGCTGCCCGTGCACAAGAGCATGGCCTCGCGCGTAGGGCAGGACCTGATCGATGCGATCTATAAGGAAAGCGAGGCGGCAGGGGTGAAGATGAACTGAGTACGCCGCCCGGAAAAGCCGCAAGCACGGCCTGCAGCGATGCAGGCCGTTTTTTCATGGGGCCGTGGCGCGACGGAAAAACTTACTTTTTCTTGCGCTCGCGGACGTATTGCTCGGCGGCCGTAACGGCATTCTGCAGGGCCTCCATCTTGGAATTGCCCGGCTTGAAATCGCCGAACTCATGCGTGGTGCGATCCGGGAAGTCGATATGGACGAACGCCGTCCATTTGCCATCGGTACGCAATACGGGAGTCAGTTTGATGGTCGCGTCTTGATACTTGCACGCGATAGCGCCTAAGGTGGTGGACATCTTGCTTCGAAGCGGAGGCGGCGGTCACTGCTGGGGGGGAGGGCCGCCACCTGCAGGTTGGGTGGCAAATCGAGGTGCCATCATGCCACAGCCTGCCGTTTCCTGCCGTGCGTTGCCGCAGTCCTTTACCACCATTTACGAGTGCCTGGCTTGACGGCGGGCGCAGCCTTGTGGCTGTCGCCCGCGTGTCAGCGCACCTGTGCTGATGAGCTCGCTCCGAATACGCGAGTCAGTGCGCGCCCAGCATGAGGTCCAGGTTCTGCACGGCGGCGCCGGAGGCACCCTTGCCCAGGTTGTCGAAGACGGCGCACAGCAGGATGTGGCCGTGTTCCGGATTGCCGAAGACGCCCAGCGTCATGTCATTGCTGTCATTGTGGCGGGTCGGGTCGAGTTGGGCCGTGGTCGCGCTTTGCTGCGCATCCAGCACCGTGACGTAACGCGCCCCGGCGTAATGCGCTTGCAGCGCGGCGCGCAGCGTCTCCAGCGTGGCGTGTTGCGGCAGCAGGCGCGTCTGCAAGGCGATGGACAGCACGATGCCCTGGCGGAAGGCGCCATAGCTGGGCACGAAGACCGGGCGCTGCGACAGGCCGGCGTGCAACTGCATCTCGGGCGGGTGCTTGTGCGCCAGGCCCAGTCCGTAGAGCACGAAAGGTGCGGCTTGCGCGGCCTCGGGACCCTCGTACTGCTCGACCTGGGCGCGTCCGCCGCCGGAATAACCGGAGACCGCATGAATGGCCAGCGGGTAATCAGCCGGTACCAGGCCGGCCTGGACCAGCGGACGAAGCAGGGCAATGGCACCCGTCGGGTAGCAGCCTGGATTGGTCACGCGCTGTGCCTGGGCGATTGCCTGCGGCTGTTCTGCCGACAGTTCGGGGAAGCCATAGACCCAGCCAGGGCTGGTGCGATGGGCCGAGCTGGCGTCGATCACGCGGACCTTGGGATTCTCGATGAGGGTGGTGGCTTCGCGCGCGGCGGCGTCCGGCAAACACAGCAGGGCGATATCGGCGCTGTTGATGGCCTCGGCGCGGCGGCGTGCATCCTTGCGCTCGGCGGCCGGCAGGGTCAGCACGCGCAGGTCGTCGCGACCGCGCAGGCGTTCGTGGATCTGCAGGCCGGTGGTGCCTTGGTCGCCATCGATGAAGATCAGGGGAAGTGTGCTCACGGGTTGCTCCAGTGCAGGAAAGGGCGCCGAGGAAAAACGGCCGGCGCTTGCCGAAGACCTGCATGGTGAAGGCAAACGTATAATTGGAAAAGTTGAATATCACAAAGAGATCGTTCAGTTTTCCTGAATGTCGATTTTTTCCGAAGGAGCCCTGCCATGCGTGAACTGAGCCTGGACCGCCTGCGTACCCTGGTCGCCATCGCCGACCTCGGTTCCTTTGCCGCTGCTGCGCGCGAGCTGCACCTGGCGCCACCCACCGTCAGCCTGCACATCAGCGAGCTGGAAGAGCGCATCGGCGCACCGCTGCTGCTGCGCCAACGCAGCCAGGTGCGGCCTTCGGGCATCGGCGCCACCCTGGTTGCACGCGCCCGACAGCTGCTGGCAGCGGCCGACCAGGCGTTGGAGGAAGTGGGGCGGCAGGTGC